>JAIMBK010000011.1 GCA_023511535.1 Armatimonadota bacterium | reverse complement strand
CTTCCTGGAGGAAAAAGGCCACCCGGCCCTCACGATGGAATCCCTCATTTAATAATTGGCCGGTTGAATTAAAGCCGTACACCAAGGCATCCGTTCCGGAAAGGGCGGATGCCTGTTTCTAGGGTTGCAAAATGCACCAATCGTATGTTATGCTAAATAAAAACAGTGGCGGGCCCGCAATGGATAAAAAGAACCTCAACGAAATGAACAGAATAATCCTGGACAGCATCACCGAAGGAGTTTTTACGGTAAACCGCGACTGGCGGGTGACTTCCTTCAACCGGGCGGCCGAGGTGGTGACCGGCGTTCCCTGCCAAAAAGCCGTCGGCCGCTACTGCTGGGAAGTGTTCCGGGCCAGCATTTGTGAAACGGAATGCGCCCTCCGGCAAACCATGGATACGGGCAGCCCCATTGTCAACAAGGCCATTTATATCGTCAACACGGCGGGAAAACGGATTCCCATCAGCATCTGTACCGGTGTCCTCCGGGACGGCCAAAAAAATGTCATCGGGGGAGTGGAGACTTTCCGGGACCTGACCCTGGTGGAGGAATTGCGCAAAGAGCTGACCGGGCGGTACACCTTTGCCGACATCATCAGCAAGAACCACGCGATGCAGCAAATTTTTAAAATATTGCCGGATATCGCGGAGAGTGAGAGCTCTGTGCTCATCGAAGGGCCCACCGGGTCGGGCAAGGAACTGGTGGCCCGCGCTATTCACAACCTCAGCCAGCGCCGCGAAAAACCGCTGGTGGCGGTGAATTGCGCCGCCCTGCCGGACACGCTCCTGGAATCGGAACTCTTCGGATACGAGGCCGGCGCCTTTACCGACGCCAGGAAGCCGAAGCCCGGGCGGTTTGCCAGGGCCCAGGGCGGGACGATCCTCCTGGATGAGATCGGAGACATTTCCGCCGCTCTGCAGGTTAAACTTTTGCGGGTCCTTCAGGAGAAGGAATACGAGCCCCTCGGCGCCACTTACCCGGTCAAGTCCGATGTGCGCATTCTCGCCGCTACAAATAAAAGCCTGTCCGAACTGGTGGAGCGGGGATTGTTCCGCAATGACCTCTATTACCGCATCAACGTGATGAAGCTGACCCTGCCGCCGCTTAACCGCCGCAAAGAAGACATCCCCCTCCTGGTCGATCACTTCATCAGCCGTTTTAATACCCTGCGCGGCAAAGACGTATCGGGCATCTCGGAAGAAGCCCTGGCCGTCCTGATGCGCCACGACTATCCGGGCAATGTCCGGGAACTGGAGAACATCATCGAACATGCCTTTATCCTGTGCAAGAGCGGTTTAATCAAAACCAGTCATCTGCCGGCATATCTCCAGGGGGTGAAAATGCCCCTGACCCTGGAAGGCTGCACCCTGGTTGAAATGGAGGCGCGGCTTATTTACGATGCCCTGGTCCGGAACGGCTGGAAGCGCGTGGCTACCGCCAGGGAGTTGGGGATCAACAAGACGACCCTGTGGCGCAAGCTGAAACAATTAAAAGAGTCCGGCTTTGATATCGGGTGATTGCGGCAGGTAAAACCAATCTTAACGGGGCTTGGGAAGCGGCGGCCCGGCAGCGGGGCAAGGGGCGGTTTTCCAGGTGATGCCGGGAAAAGTTTTCCGGCGGCTAGTTTCATATTTAAATGGTTAAGGGGTGCAAAATGCACCTCTTTTTTGGTTCAGCCACGGAATGGGCAGGGGGGGTGTCGCAAAAAGCCGCCTTCAAAGGCAGGTGACATTTTTTTTTGTAAAGGCATGAAAAATGCTATCTGAACTTACCGGCAGTCTCTCCGGGTAAGTACAGGACCTCAGAAATGACTATCCAGTTTCATTGCTTCCCAACTTGCCAAGATTAGAGGTTTCGGGGGGCAAATCCGGTCACTTATTTATGTGTACTCGTAGTAAGAGTTATCGTGCCGAGGGTGTTGAAGATGAAAATTGCCATTACCCGGTGGGGTTCGCGGGTTGCTCCACTGTTTGACACGGCGAGGGTGATTTTCGTCATCGAGGTTTTGGATAACCGCCGCACAGGAGGCGAAGACGTCGTTATCGACAAGGTCAAGCCTTATGCAAAACCTGCCTTTCTTCAGGAAATGGGGGTGGAATTGCTCATTTGCGACGGGATTAGCGAGTATTTTTTAAGGCAACTGGCTGCCCTGAATATCCGGGTGATTCATTCAATTTCCGGTGAGATCGAAGTGGTGGTGAAAGAGATCGGAAGATTTATCGGACAAAAAAAATTCCTGCATTGTGATCTTTAGAGAGGTTGGAGGTTAGTAATAATGAGCGTTATCGAGGCGAAAAAACTGGATTTCGGTTTTATGAAAGAAGTGGTGGACAAGGCCTGTACCGCCAAGAACCGCATCGACCTCTACAACTGCCTGGCCTGCGGCATGTGCAGCGCCGGCTGTCCCTATAACGGCGTCCATGACAACGCCGACCCCCGCAAGTTTATCCGCCAGTTGGTTTTGGGCCTGCGGGATGAGGTGCTTAATTCCAGGTTTATCTGGGCCTGCACCCAGTGCGGCCGGTGCACCATGGATTGCCCCATGGGCGTTGAGGTATTGACCCTGGTCAGGACTGTGCGCGGCAATTTCGGTCTCAGAGCGCCCGGCTTTTTGCAGGACGTGGTGGACAACCAGATTAAGACCGGGAACCAAATGGAAGTCACCACGGAGGACTACCTCGAGACCCTCGAATGGATGGAAGAAGAGCTGCAAGCGGAGGTTAACGACCCGAATGCGAAAATTCCCATCGACAAGGAGGGGGCTGAGTTTCTGTTTCTCTGGGACCCCAGGGAAATCAAGTATTACCCCCAGGATGTGCAGAGCATTGCCAAAATCATGTGGTATGTGGGGGCGGACTGGACCTGCAGCAGCCGCTGGTGGGACGCCA
The DNA here is from genome assembly GCA_023511535.1 of Armatimonadota bacterium. Classification (GTDB taxonomy): domain Bacteria; phylum Bacillota; class Desulfotomaculia; order Desulfotomaculales; family Nap2-2B; genus JAIMBK01. Next base: position 56,174 of record JAIMBK010000011.1, on the reverse strand, counting down.
CCCACTACGCGCTCTTCAGCGGCAACGATGAAGAATCGCGCATCATTACCCAACGCTATGCGGACGAAGTAAAGCGGTTGAAGGTCAAGGAACTGGTGGTTACTGAATGCGGTCACGCCACCCACGCCAACAAGTGGGGTCCCAAGGTCTGGCTTGACAAGGATAACGACTACCCGGTTAAGAGCATTATTGAAAAATACGTGGAATGGTTTGAAGCCGGCCTTCTCAAGGTGGATAAGACCAAGAACCCGGAGCCGATTACCCTGCATGACCCCTGCAACACGGTGCGCAAGCAGGGGTTGGGCGACGCCATCCGTTACGTATTAAACCGCATCGTGATGGACTTCCGGGAGATGGTTCCCAACGGTGTATACAACTATTGCTGCGGGGGCGGCGGCGGGCTTTTGGCCATGGGCAGCGAAATCTACCCTTGCCGGATGGCGAAGGGAAAACTGAAGGCGGACCAAATTAACGAGACCGGATGCAAACTGGTTGCCTGCCCGTGTCACAACTGCTTCGACCAGTTGACCGACATTTTCAAGTACTACAAAATGGACTGTAAAGTGATTCACCTGCACCACCTGATCAGCCACGCGCTGATCATGGAAGAAAAACCGCGTTAGAAAATTATTTTTAGATATTCGTTTCGGTTGATTTCCTTCCTCACGGGAAACAGTTTGGGTCGTAAAAGGCCAAACTGTTTTTTTTTCCCGCTTCGTTATTTAGAGAGTGCCAGGCATGGTTAGGGGGTTGAAACGTGCGGGTGTTTTACGTAGTCGGAACCGGCGGGTCGGGAAAGACGACTCTGACCAGTATTCTCGCTTATAACCTCTTTTTGCGCAATTACCGGGTTGCCATACTCGATTTAACCGGCTATGGAAAGGGATATTTTTTTCGCTTCGGGGCCTGCGATTTCTTTGCCCTGGGTGACGGCGGCATCGAGATTCCTGAAAGGCTTCTGGTTACGTTGCAGGACATCGGAGAGCTGATGCTTGACAGCCCGCTCCAGTGTTTGCACTCGCTTCCGCTGATGCCGGGTTTAAAGCTGTGTATTACTTCTCCTGCGCCCAGGCAGGAACTATTGGCGCCGGCGACAGCGTTTTTAGAACTCTATGAAGAATTTTTCGACGTCGTCTTTGTTGAAATGCGGCCCCCGTTGCAATTTTTCAGGCAGCGCGGTTTTGAGCAGCAGGACCTGGTTCTCCTAATCTGCTCCGATGCCCGGGACGACTGGCCGGCGAAAGACGCTCTGCCGGCTGAACTGAGTCGATCCAGGCCGGATCAGGTTATCGTCGTGCTCAATAAGCAAACAGAAAATCTTGCGGCAGCCACTCGATTCATTGAAAAAAACAACCTGGGGATAAACCATATTTTGGAACACGCCGGTGACTTGCTGGTCAATTCTACGGTGATTGAACTGTGCAAGCAGATGGCCTCCAGTCGTTTCTTAAGGCAGATATTGCCTTTGATCGAGGAAGTGATGTCGAAATAACGGCATTCGCTTTTAGACAATATTCAATCGTTGCAGTGAATATATTTATTAATGTGCATAGATAAAAAATAAAATATTTATATGAAGTATTGTTGACATGTGTTCATAATATTTATATAATGATATTGAAACAATGACCATAACCACAATTTGAAAGGTGGTGTTATCTTGAAGGTAGCCGTAACAGCCCGTGGGGACAGTCTAGACAGCCCGGTGGACCAGCGGTTTGGACGATGCAGTTGGTTTATTGTCGTCGACACGGATACCGGTGAATACCGTGCAGTAAGCAACGACCAGAATCTAAATGCCGCCCAGGGCGCCGGGATCCAGGCGGCGGAGACAGCCGGCCGCCAGGGGGTCGGGGCGGTGATTACCGGCCACTGCGGACCGAAGGCCTTCCGGACGCTGAGCGCCGCCGGGATCAAGGTGTATACCGGAGCCGGGGGCACGGTGGCGGAGGCGCTGGAGAGATTTAAGAGCGGGGCCCTGGAAGAAGCTGCGGAAGCTGACGTTGAAGGCCACTGGATGTAAGTAAAGGAGGGATTGCAATGCCGGGTGGAGATGGAAGCGGGCCCAAAAACGGTTGGAAGGGCAATCAGGGCGGCGGTGGGTATGGACAGGGCAGCGGCCAGGGCAAGGCCCAGGGCTGCGGCGGCCGGCAATGCGGCACAGGCGCCGGAAAAAAGCAGGGCTGCTGCGGGAAAGGATCCGGAAAAAGTGGAACGTGCTGACAAAACATTCCGGAAGGGACATCCATGCCCCTGACCCGGCGCCGGCAGATGAAAATCCAGACAAGGGGACGGTTCTCCTGTCGCATTCAGGTAGAGGCAATGTATTTTCGGGGTAGACGTCCATGCCGCATGCGGCATCATCAGAGGATGAAAATATTATTTTCTGGACGGTTTCCAGCCAATAAGCAAAGGAGGGATCGTAAATGCCGGGTTTTAACGGAACCGGTCCATTTGGTTCAGGGCCCATGACGGGGCGCGGATATGGCTACTGCATCAGCCGGATAGAACCGGCGGCTGGTTTTGGGCCGGGCGCCGGCCGCGGCCGCGGGATCTGTGCCGGCAACATGGGGAGGCCTCGCCGGGCCAGGTTGCACCGGCGCGCTTTGCGGGCGGAAGCCTGCTTTGTACCCCCGGTAAGCGGCGAACAGGAACTGGAAGCGCTCCGGGAGCAGGTCGCCGGCCTGGAAAACGAGCTGGCCCGGGCTAAAATGCGGATTCAGGAACTGCAAGAAAAACAGTAGGCGTTTTGCCTCCGGGAGGAACATAGAATGGCGTCGAGCCTGACCGTCGCCGTGGCGAGCGGCAAGGGGGGGACGGGCAAAACAACCGTATCGGCCAACCTTGCCCGCGCCGCAGCGGAAGCGGGACATGATGTGTTTTACCTTGACTGTGATGTGGAGGAGCCCAACGGGCATCTTTTTCTAAAACCATACCTCGGGCGCCGCTACCCGGTGCACATTCCGGTCCCTTTTATTGATATGGAAAAGTGCATCTCTTGCGGCGCCTGTGGTGAAATTTGCCAGTACAGCGCCATCGTATGCATTAACAAACACGTCCTGACCTTTGAGAAAATGTGTCACGGGTGCGGGGGGTGTGCGCTGGTCTGCCCGACGGGGGCCATCTCCGAGAAAGGGCGGGAAATCGGTGTTGTCGAGGAGGGCCGGGCAGGCCGGATCGCTTTCCTCCACGGGAAGTTGAACGTGGGTGAGGCCATGAGCCCGCCGCTGATTAAAGAAGTCCGGTCGGCAGGCCGGCACGGCACGTTGAATATCATTGACGCGCCTCCGGGTACATCCTGCCCCGTCATTGCAGCGGTAAAAGGAGCCGGTTTCGTTCTCCTGGTGACGGAGCCGACTCCTTTCGGCCTGAACGATCTTGGCCTCGCCGTCGAGATGGTGCGCACGCTTGGTATCCCCCACGGGGTGGTGGTCAACCGCCACGATTCGGAAAACAGCCTGGCCCGCGATTTTTGCCGGGCAAAGGGGCTGAAAATACTGGCGGAAATCCCCGACGACCGCAGGGTGGCTGAGGCGTATTCCAGGGGAGATTTGGCGTTTTCCTCCGTTCCCGGATACAGGGAGCGGTTTTTCGCTCTCCTGGACGCGGTGGAGAAGGAGGCTTAAGCTCTGGTGAAGGAAATTGTGGTAATCAGCGGCAAGGGCGGCACCGGCAAGACAAGCCTGGTGGCATCCCTTGCCGTCCTGGCGGGAAAGGTGGTCCTGGCGGACTGCGACGTGGACGCGGCGGATTTACACCTGGTCCTGGCACCGCAGGTAAAGTCGGTCTCCGGGTTTACCGGGGGCAAGAAGGCAAACATCCTTGCAGATCGGTGCAACGGCTGCGGGAAGTGCTTTGAGGTGTGCCGCTTTGGCGCCGTCGTGCGGCAGGAAGGGCGAAGGCCGGTGTACCTGATTGACCCCATTGCCTGCGAGGGGTGCGGGGTTTGCAGCTATTTTTGTCCGGAAAAGGCCGTCGAGTTCAAGCCCGCCTTGAATGGCCAGTGGTACATTTCCGACACGCGCTGCGGACCCATGGTCCATGCCAGGCTCGGAGTTGCGGAGGAAAACTCCGGCAAGCTGGTGACGCTGGTTCGCAATCAGGCCAGGATGATCGCCGAAGAGGAAGGGCTTCCTTACATTATTGTGGACGGGCCGCCGGGAATCGGCTGTCCCGTCATTGCTACCATCACCGGAGCCGATGCCGCGCTGGTCGTGACGGAACCGACTGTGTCCGGTGAGCACGATTTGGCCCGGGTTGCGGAACTGGCCGGGCACTTCAAAGTCCCCGTATACCTTTGTATCAATAAGTACGATATCAACCCGGCCATGGCGAAAAAAATGGAAGAAGATGCGCTGTCCCGCGGCATTCGCCTGGCCGGGAAAATACGCTACGACCGGTCCGTTACCGGTGCCCAGTTAAGTGGCGCTGCGGTCGTGGAATTTTCAGGCGGCCCCGTCGCGGGGGACATCCGGAATATGTGGAAAGAACTTGTCAAATACTTGAATACGTCGGAAGAGAGGTGAGACAGCGGAACCGTCCCCGTGTCTTGCGTCGGAAGAGAGGTAAGACAGCGGAACCGTCCCCGTGTCTTGCGGGGAAAGACAGCGGAACCGTCCCCGTGTCCCCGTGTCTTTCCCGTGTCTGTGCGCAAATTATATGCTGTAATGTCACATCAGCGGCCGGGCTGAAATATTGTGCAGGAGAAGGGAGGGTAATTATGGAAATAAACGATTTGAGCGGCAAGGCGGAGCATGCAAAATTTCCGGTTCCCAACCAGCCCGAAAAATCTCAGACCCACGTGCACGAATACCTGGGAAGCACAAAACTGGCGGAGGAAAATGAAGAAAGACACAATCACCGTTTTGCGGGGGTTACCAGCCAGGTAATACCCTTGCCGGGCTGGCTGCACAAGCACGGCCTCTTTACAAATACAGATTTTTTTGAAGACCATCTCCAAGAAATCGCAGTTGAAACGGGGCCTGACATTAACGTTGGCGACGGCAAGCATGTTCATTTTGTCGAGGGGACCACAACCAAGGATGATGGCCACGTTCACGAGTTTATCTTTGCCACTCTAATTGAAAGTCCGCTTACGAATTAATTGAAGAGCCTCCGGGCTTCTTTTTTTTATCTGGGGTGCGGACAAAGATTGGAACGGCTGCAGGATAATGGCCGGCGGAGGAGTAGTATTTTGGGCTGATTCCAGATATAATCTTACTAGCGGGAGTTTGAAGCGCCAGGAGCAGCTTCTTACGAGGAGGCTTTTTATGACCGATATAAGGGAAGCGGAACTGCCGGGGCTGGGCAAAAAGTACCAGCTCAACCTGGAAAACGGCGAGCAGATTGCCGTAATTATCCACGACGACGGTACCAGGGACCTTTACTACTTTGCCGGGGATGACGATGATCCCGTCGCCGCCGTCAGCCTGACGGACCAGGAGTCGCGCCAGTTGGGCTCGATCATCGGAGGCGCTTTTTACAAGCCCCGCCGCCTTGACCGCCTGGATACGGCCATCTCCGGCCTGCGCATCGAGTGGCTCAAGGTCGGAGCAAGGTCGGAAATTGCGGGTAAAAGTATCGGCGATATGGGCTTGCGGAAGAACCACGGCATTATTGTTATCGCGGTTATGGAGGATAAAGGGGGAGGCCTCAAGGAGGTCGTCCAGATCAATCCCGGGCCGGGCTACGTTTTTCAGCCCGGACATACCATCATCGCCGCCGGGAGGGGCGACAAGATGAAAGCCTTTGAAAAGATGTTTGAAGGGGCCGGGAGTTGATCTCAGCACCCCATCCGGGTCCGAATCGCCTGACCACGCTTAATGAGTTCTTATGCAGCAACCGCGGCACCATCAGAGGAATGAAAATTTTTGAGCAAAGGGAGCGGAATGCCGGACGGGCGGCTCCCGGTGAGGGCAGGTAGAGCCGGTCGAGGATAACCGGGTTTTTTGAAAGTTAGGCAAAAAAAATTATTAATCTTCGGTTGGGGTAAACCCGGCGAAAGCCGGGGGCGCCAAAGCCATGGGTCTAAAGCCGTCAGGAGCGGCAATGATCGCCAGGCTGCAAGGGTTGCGGGACACTATGCCGGGGTGGGTACAGTTTATTTCGCTGTGCTCGCTTTTTTATTATGGGGGTTTTTACGATGGCCATGTTTTTTATTAGGGGAATGGATGTTTGCCGCAAGCATCTGGCGGGGCGGATCGGAAAACGGCGCCGGTGTGCGGCGCACCGGCAGACGCAGGAAAAAGTGACGAAAGTAAAGTGTTTTCTCGGCCGGTTTTCCGGAAAAAGCAACGGAAACAGATAATCTACAATATGTAAACGTTTTTTTCCGGATGGAAGCGGGTAAACGGCGTGAACCGGATTTAATTAATAAACAATGTGTTTTAGGGGGAATCAGTCCGGGTGGCTTCCGATATCATTCTGAACGTGGGCCTGGCCTTTGTTTTTATTACCATAGCCCACTGGCTGTCCTCTAAAATCAATTTTTCCTCCATTCCATTTCTCCTTCTCTTCGGCATGCTGACAGGTCCTCATGCCCCCGACGCGGGGACATTCTCTTTAAAACTGGTCTCCGACACGGAGTCCATCGAGCTGCTTTCGAGGCTCGGCGTATTGCTGATGCTTTTTTACCTGGGGCTCGAGTTTTCCGCCGGCAAAATGGTGGAAGCGGGGAAGAGCCTTTTTAAGGGCGGCGTTCTCTATGTGGCCTTGAATTTTGCCAGGGGACTCGGGTTTGGCTGGATATTCTTCGATTCCTGGGCCGAAGCGCTGGTGGTTGCAGGTATAACGGGCATATCGAGCAGCGCAATGATAACCAAGATGCTGGTGGACCTGAAACGGGCGGCCAACCCGGAAACCGAGTTGATCCTCGGGATCATGGTTTTTGAAGATGTGTTCATTGCCGTCTACCTGTCCGTTCTTTCGGGAATGGCCCTGGCGGGCGGTTTCAGTCCGGGAAAGGTTTTACTCAATGTCATTGTCATTGCCGGCTTCATAACCGCAATCATTTTGTTCGGCAAGCGCCTGGGCGCCGTGCTCGACAAGAGGCTCTCCTTGCGGAACACGGAAACCTTCGTGGTCGCCATTTTCACCCTGCTCTTGTTGATCGGCGTTCTGGCGGAAAGGCTTCACATCGCCGAGGCAATCGGCGCCCTGCTGCTCGGGCTGGTGCTGGCCGAGACTTCCCACAACCACCGGATCGTTCAGATGATCATGCCGATGCGCGACTTGTTCGGCTCCGTGTTTTTTTTCTCCTTCGGCATGGCTATCGATTACCAGTCCTTTAACGATGTGGTTGTGCTGTCCGCCGCGGCAATCGTCATGACGGTGGCAGGCAACGTCATCACCGGTCTCATCGCCTCCTGGCTGGCCGGGTACAGGAAGAGAAGGGCGTTTAATGTGGCCTTCACCATCATCGCCAGGGGTGAATTTTCCATCATTGTGGCGGGATTCGCGGTTTCGGCGGGATTGAGCAAGCAATTTACCGCTTTTGCCGCCCTGTACGTTCTTGTTCTGGCCTTCGTCAGCCCGGTGCTGGCCAAACACACGAAATTGTTCTACGGCACATACGAAAAGCTGGCCGGACTGATCCGGAAAAAGGGCGGGTGAAAGGCCGGCATCCCGTCCGGTTGCTCTCCCGCACCCGTTTTTAGCAGGGTATCAGACCGCACTTCTCCAGAACGGCGCCTCCTTCCTTGCCGGTGACAAAGGCGATAAAGGATTCAGCCAGCTCTTTTCGCCGGGAGTGTTTGGCCGCCGCAACCGCGAACTCGATCGGAGCGCCTTTGATAATAACCGGTTTTGGAGAATAGCTTTTTTCCCAGATCACCACCGTGGCTTCGCTGTAGAAGCCCGCATGGGCGGGATTGGACAGGTTGATCCGGGCGGGCAGTTTAATGTAATTCAACCCGAACTGCCTGGCCACGGAGAGATATTGAAAAGCGTAGTCGGCTCTTCCTTCCATTACGGCTGCCGTCAGGTCCGTCACGCTCTGAAAATCGTCTTCCGGCACGGACTTGTCGCAAAGGCGCTGGTAAATCCCCGGCCTTTGATAATATTTCTCCGCCAGCTGCCATACCATTAGCGTCCGGTAGCCGCAGGGCACCGTCTTGTGGTCGGCCCGGGCAAAGCGAACTTCCCCGGAAAGCAAGATATCCACCCAGTTGTTGGAGTTGATTTCCCTGCTTCTGCGGGAGAAATCGTCATAGGTGATCACGATCTGGTCCGTCGCAATCACGTAGTAGTCGTCAACAAAATGCGGCACCAAAAGTTCGGCGAATACCGCCGGATCGGCCAGTCCGATCAGGTCGACGTCGGCTCCCTCAATGACCATCCGGGCACATTTCCTGGATCCCGCCGTCTTCAGCTCCACGTTGACGCCGGGGTGCTTTTTCCAAAACTGGCGGATGCATTCCTTAAAGGGATGGCGCAGGGCGGCCGCCTGAATGAATTTCAAGGTGTTTTCACTGTTGGCCATCTTTTTCGCCCCCGTCCCGGTTCCGGTGGACTTCATCCATAATTGGATCAAATAATTGCAGAAACTCCTCCAGCTTTTCCTTTCTTCTCCGCAACAGCTCCCCCCAGGCCAGCAGTTGTTCTTTTCCGGCCGGGGTAATTTCGTACAGGCGCCGCGCCGGTCCCGTTCCGCCCGTCTCCCAGCGTGATTTTACGTAGCCGGCTTCCTCCATCCGGCGGAGGTGCCGGTAAATGGTGGCGGGCTCGACTTCCCCTTCGGCAAACCCGTACTCGCTCAGTTTTTGAATCAGCTCATACCCGTGTGCCGGCTTCCGGCAGATAAACATCAGCATGGTCGGCTGAAACATTTTTTCCGTGGATAACCCAAGGAGCGGGACATCCTGCAACTTGCCGCTTCCCATCATCCTGCCTCCAACCCTTTGATCAGGCAAAGGTACCGGGAAAAGGCATCCCGGTACCTTTAGTTTAACCCCTAAATGAAAAACTGCAAAATATATCTTAGCGCCAGGAAGAGGATTAATGCCGCCATAATTCCCTTAACAATGGTTTCTTTCAGATACTTTTGGATATAGGCGCCGCAGTATGTCCCCAGCAGGCCCCCGGCCCCGAACAGGGCTCCTAAAAGCCAGTCCGGCGCTACGTTGGCGGTTGAACCCGCGGCGGTCATGGCCAGTACCGAATAAAAAGCAACCCCGGCGATGGAGGTTAAAAAGGTGCCGGCCAGGGCGGCGCCGGCCACCGTGTAGACCGGCAGACCGAGAATGGAGACGCAGAACGGCGCGATGATGGCCCCGCCGCCGATCCCGTAGACTCCCCCGATCAAGCCGACCGCCAGGGCCAGGATAAAGATGGCCATGGTCGGAAAGGAATAGGTCTCTCCCCAGAATTCATACTCAATTTTCTTAAGGGAAAAGGACCTGGTCTTGACGACGGCGTCGGCGGGAAGGCCGGCGGCAATCTTCTTGCTGGTCTCGGCCTTGATTTGGGAGATCCGCTCCTTGAATTTCCGGTCCAGGTCTTTGTTCACTGCTTTCTGCTTTTTGGAGCCGCCGGTGAATTCAGTTGCGAGCCTGGCTCCCAGGTAGAGCAGCACGCAACCGACAAAGAGCTTAAACGCCCTGGGGTCCGGCAGGCAGGCAATCCGGATCCAGGATCCCAGAAAAACACCCGGCAGGGTTCCGATAATGACGACCCAGGTCAGGGGCCAGGCCATGCGGCCCTCCTTGATGAAGCGGTACAGCCCGCCGGGAATGGCGACGATGTTATAGATCAGGTTGGTCGGACTGACGGATGGGCTCGTATAGTTTAAAACGCTCATTTGAAAGGGAAGCAGTAAAAAGGCTCCCGAGACCCCGGCGGGCGCGGTCAGGGAAGAGACCAAAAAGGCAACCAGCGGGGGAATGACAGGGTGAACCTCGACTCCGGAAACCGGGAAAAACATTTAAATAACCTCCTCTCCAAGTTGAAAATAAGCGGATTTTCAGTTTCTTTCCGGCAATCTCCATATGTGCACGCTGCACATATATTTGATTTAATTGTAACATTTATGAACATCTATTGGCAATGGTTTTCGCATTTTGGACGTCCAAAAAAATCACGCCCCGAAATTTCAGGACGTGTTGATAAAGATCTTTGAAGAACCACCCTGCAGCGGCGCCGCAGAGCCGGGAAAAAGTTCTCCGGGTTGCCGGCTCGACCCCGGCTCGGCCAAGGGACTGGCTATTAATACATTAAGCGATGGTGTATAAAGTTGAAATTTATACACCATAAGGTTATAATGTTGGAAAAGGAGGGCTTAAATATGGGAGATATGAAGATGATCAGGCGCCAATTGTATCTGCCGCTTACACTCAGTAGAGAATTAAAAAATTGCTCATTGCGTTTAAAGATTTCAGAGTCGGAGATCCTGCGCAGGGCTTTGTCCCAGTACCTGGAACAGGAAAAGCGGCGGAAGACCTCTCCAGAACAGAACCCCGTTCTGAAGGCGATGGGAATTTTCGAAGGGGGACCGGATTGCTTTGAAGCCGGTGAAAAACATGACGAGATCATATACGGCCCGATGAAAAGAGGAACAGGGCGGTGAAGGTCTTCATTGATACCGGCGTATGGTTCGGTTATCTGGTCCGGGGCGACCAGCATCATCCCGAGGCCGCCAAGGTAATACTGAATCTAGAGGAACAGGGTGCCCTTCTCGTGACATCCGAACTTGTTCTTTCCGAGACTTATACCCTTCTGATGCGGAAATTGGGGGTGAGAGCAGCCTTGAAATTTCTTAATATTATAGAAACACAAGTGGAAGCAAAGTTTACCGAGATAACCTGGGTAAACTGGGCTATAATCAAGGATGCCGGGTTGATCTTAGACAAGTTTTCCGATCATCAAATTACTTTTACCGATGCTACCAGTGCCGCCATCTTAAAGAACACCGGGATACCGGCTATGGCTACCTTCGACCGCCACTTCAGGTTGCTTGGCATTCCCTGTATTCCATGAAACCAACAGGTTGCGGCTGTCGAAAATTAACGATCGGCTGGCGGTTATCCCGGATGAAGTCCGGAAAAGGCGGGCGCTTGTTCAGGCGCCCGCCTTTTCCCATTTTTCATCACGGAAGGTAATAAGCCTTAAATGATTCCCCGCTTTTTTGCCATTGCACGGCTGCCAGACGGTACACCCGGTTTTGCCGGTTCAATTCAGGAGGAGGAAATTGACCGGTTATCTCCATAAGCCCATCGTTTTTCTCCAGGTCGTCCAGCAGGGAGCGGACGGTCAGCAGTAAACGCTCCTTTTGCCGGGTTGCGGCGGCGACGAGGAATTCACCCGGCTTATTTGCCTGCAAGGCCGCTTCAATTTCCCGGATAACGGCCTCCATCTGCGATAGTTCGCCCTGCAGGGTAAAGATGGCGTAGGTTCCGCCATCCTTTTCCGCGGGGAAAAAATCTCTCGCGTAATGGGCCGCCGGAATGCCGGCGGAAGCGTCCACGGCGACCACCTCCTGCAATGCGGCGCCAGACGGTTTCAAAGTAAGAATAACATCGGTTATTACTGACATTTCCCTTAAAGACGCGGCCAGGACGAAGCCTTTTTCCGGGGTTGGCAGCAGTTTTAAGTGAATGCCGGCGATGACGGCGGGCTCGCCGCTCCGGTCGCCGAGGATATAAGTCAATTCGTAGTTGCCGATGAGATTGACGCAGCCGCCGCCGGACGTGACCGCCTCGCCGTTTAAGAGGACCATATCCAGGCCGCACAGGCAGGCGACGGGGCATTGGAAGAAGGGTGCGCCTCCCCGAAAGCACGAGGCAATGTTTTCCCCGATGGTGGCGAAGCCGTGCCTGCATTTTTCCCCCGGAAAGTCCAGCCCGGCGGCCGTGGCAAAAGCGGCGATATCCTCCATGGCCGCCGCCGGCTCCGCGACCAGGGAGTGGGTTTCCCGGTCGAAAGAGTGGATTTTGTTCATCCTTTCCAGCGAAAGGATGACCTTTTCCTTGAGCCCGGAAACGGCGGCCGGACCCACCGTGTAGCGCCGGCAGTCAATGTCCAGCCCTTCGTTCCAGGCCAGGGCGAGGACTCCGGCCAGTTCCCCGGCGTTTCCGGGTTTGGCCAGGATGGCGTCCCCTTCCCCGGAGACGTTTTCCGGACCAAGCATGCCGGCGAGTTTTTGGCGCACGAGGGCAGTTCTTTCTTCCATCATGGCTACGCCCCTCCCTTCCGCTTGTTTTTGAGGTGGATGAGTGCTTTGGTCAGCTTCTCCACTACCGCCGGAGCGTCGCCGATGACGGCCAGGTCGGCGACCTTGACCATCTGGGCTTCCGGGTCTTCGTTAACGGCAATAATGGTTTCCGAGGTGATCATTCCCGCCAGGTGCTGGATTTTACCGGAAACCCCGGCGGCGATATATACTTTCGGGGCGACGGTTTTCCCGGTGAGGCCGACCTGCCTGGTAAAGGGCGCCCAGCCCGCTTCCACCGCCGCGCGGGTGGCCCCGAGCCCGGCTCCCAGTGCGGCCGCCAAATCTTCCAGCAGGGCGAAATTCTCTTTAGTTTTCATTCCCTTACCGCCAGTGACCACGATTTCGGCTTCTTCGAGGTTAATTTCCTTTCTCTCGTCGCGGATAAAGGACAGCAGTTGTTCGGGCCAGGAATCAGGCATCTCATAGGTCTTCACCAGGACCTGGCCCCGCCTGGCGCTGTCCGGTTGCAGGGGTCGGATGGAACGGGGGCGCACGGTGGCCATCTGCGGCAGGGTGTTGGGGGTTTTGATGGTGGCCATGACGTTTCCCCCGATGGCCGGCCGGGTTTGCAGAAGCAGCCCGTCTTTCGGGTCGATGGCCAGGTCCGTGCAGTCGGCGGTGAGCCCGGTGTTCAGCCGCGCGGCGGCGATGGGCATCAAGGTCCGGCCGCTGGTTGTGGCGGGAGCAATGACAATGGCGGGCCTCTCTTCCCGGATCACGTCGACAAAGAGCCCGGCCGTGGGAGTGGCCGGAGAGTTACCGGTAAAGCCGGGGTTTACCGAAAGAACGCGGTCCGCTCCGTACCGGATCAAATCTTCCGGATCATCGGGATCAATTCCGATAATAACGCAGGTAACCGGTCTGCTGAACTGACCGGCAAGTTTTCTGCCCCAGGCGACCATCTCGCGGGTTACCGGGTGGATGGCACCGCCGCGCACTTCAGCAAGGACCATGATCCCGTTGCTGTTCTGCTCCATATCAGGCACCCCCTTTTTTGAGAATTTCTTTGGTGCGCAGAAGATCAATAACGGCTTGGACGGAAGCATCCAGCCCCGCCTCTCCGTCGGCCCGGAAGATCGCGGTGCTCCTGGCAAATTTCGGGCTGAAGACCTTAACGACGCGGGTCGGGGAAGCCTTGAGGCCGGTGTCGGTTTCCTTGAGCCCCAGTTCCTCCGGGCCCCAGACCGGAAAGGTCATTTTTTTGGCCATGACGTAGCGGCGCAGGGAGGGAAGGGGAGGGTTGTTGATATCCCGCACCACTGTCACCAGGGCCGGCAGGGTTACCGCCAGCTCTTCGACGCCGTCTTCCACCAGCCGCTGAACGCGGATCCGGCCGCCCTCCAAATTGAGTCGGCGGACAAAGGTTACAGCGGGCAATTCCAGCATGGCAGCCGTCATCGGCCCGACCTGCCCCGTTTCCCCGTCGATGGATTTCTCGCCGGCCAGGATCAGATCGACGGGTCCCAGTTTCCGGACGGCTGCTGCCAGGGCGCGGGAGGTGGCGATGGTGTCCGACCCGGCAAAAGCCTTGTGGGACAGGAGGACACCTTGATCGGCTCCGCGCGCGCAGGCCTCCTGGAGCGCCTTCACGGCGGAAGGGGGACCCATGGTCAGCGCCGTGACCACCGTTCCCGGCTGCCCGTCCTTAATCTTCGCCGCCTCGGTAATGGCGTGCTCGTCCAGGGGGTTGAGCACCGTGTCGGACGGGTCGCGGAGCATGGCGCCGGTCGCCGGGTCCATCCGCACATTGGTCGTGCCGGGGACCTGTTTAATGAAAACAATGACGTTCATTTGCCAAAACCGACCTTTCCTAAATTGATAAAATTACAGTTTAATACTCAGGTAAAAAGTGGTATAACTAAATAAATGGCAAGGAGTGATATGATGGAAAACCGGCCTGACCTATTCATCGACAATAGTTTGGTTATTGTCAGCTCAAAAAAAGGAGAGCGGCTGAACGGCCTTGTTGTGCACGCGGTGTTCGAAGTAAGCATCGGGGTTCCGGCGGTCGTTATCGCCGTAAACCAAAACAACCTTACTTACGATTATATCAGGGAAAGCGGAGCCTTCACCGTATCGGTTCTGGAAAAGGACACCCCCCTGCCGCTGATCGGGCTTTTCGGATTTAAGTCGGGCCGGGAGGTCGATAAATTTAAGAATGTGGATTACGCCACCGGCAAGAGCGGCCTGCCTTACCTGTTGACCAACTGCCTGGGCTACCTGGAATGCCGGGTCGTCCAAACCTTTAACCTGGCGGCGCTGACGCTTTTTGCCGGCAAGGTCACCGGTTCCGCCATCTTGAAAGAGGGAGCGCCGTTGTCCACGCACCATTACCGGAAGGTCATGAAGGGGAAATTCCCCAAGACCTCTTCGCTGTATGGGCAGGGCGGGCTGTATTTCGGCTAGGCCGGCTGAGAACAAGTCCACGGAGATAACCGTCCTGCCATGTGGAATCCCTGCCGCAACGGCTCCAGGCCAATACAAAAATCGTACTTGTTATTATGCCTTTGTACAAAGTACGGGTCCACATAATTAAGTTGCCGGATCTGTCCGGCCATCGACCTGAAAAACGGGTAATCGCTGACTTGATATTCCGGATAAGACTTGAAAACGGGTTGCTTATCATTTATGGGCTTGTACTAAGCGCCCCGGCGGGAGGGGATTTTTCGGGCCCGCTGCCGCGGGGCGGCGGGGATGGAACCGGGATGGTTTATTTTATCCCGTTTTTTATACGAAAACCTTAAAGTTTGCTTACGGAATGATTAATTTTTTCAGGTCTGCCGGGGCGGATATTAAAGGGTTGCTTTGTAATTTGCCACAAGAAAGATTATACTTAAAGTATATAACAATTAACGCAAAAAAGCGGGAGAGCCCATGGAACTGTCAAAACGCCTGGCGGCGGTTGCTTCTTTTGTTCCACCCGGCAGCGTCACGGCCGACATCGGCACCGACCACGCGTTGCTGCCAATCTACCTGGTGAAGAACGGTTTATGTCCGGAAGCCATCGCCACGGAGCGCAATGAGGGGCCTTTTCTGGCGGCGGAACAGGCTGTGGAACAGAGCGGCCTGAAGCACAAAATCAGCCTGCGCAAGGGCAACGGCCTGCAGGTACTCGAACCCGGCGAGGCCGGAACCATCGTTATTGCCGGAATGGGCGGCAATACCATTCGCTCGGTTCTTGCCGGGTCTAAGCCGGTCCTGGACCGCGCCGGTACGCTGGTGCTGCAGCCCATGTCCGACCCCGGCGACCTGCGCCGGTGGCTCTGCGCCAACGGCTGGAGAATCGCCGATGAGGAACTGGTGGCGGAAGACGGGCGGATTTACTTGATTTTGGCGGCAAAACACGGCCAGGAGCCGGTGCGCGACCCCCTGCTGCTGGAACTGGGGCCGCGGTTGCTGGAGAAGAAAGGTCCGTTACTGCGCGGTTATCTGGAAAAAATGCTTGAGGACTGCCGCCGGGTCCTGGCGGGCCTGTCCAGGAGCGACAGTCAAGAGGCCCGGAATAAAGCCCGGCTGATTGAAAAAAAAGCGGCCGGTATTGAAAAAGAGGTGGCAAAATGTCCGTAACCTTAAGCGAGATCATTAAAATTATGGAAGCGCTCGCCCCGCCCCACCTGGCGGAGAGCTGGGACAATACGGGACTCCTGCTGGGCGATCCGGGCGGGAAAGCGGATCGAATACTCTTAACGCTGGACGTCAGCCTGGCGGTGGCGATGGAAGCCAGGCAGATGAACGCCGGGCTGATCATCTCCCACCACCCCCTTTTCATCAAGCCGCTGAAAAATGTGCGCTTTGACAGGCCACTTGGGAAGCTGATTGAGTTTCTCGTTAAAAACGACATAGCGGTGTACTCCGCACACACCAATCTCGATATCGCCGCCGGAGGAGTCAACACCGTGCTGGCGCAAAGGCTGGGGCTGGCGAACCCGGAGGTTTTGCACAGTACGGGTTGTGAACGGTACGTGAAGCTGGTGGTGTTTGTCCCCCCGTCCCACGCCGCCCTGGTCCGCGAGGCTGTCTGCGGGGCCGGCGCCGGATGGATCGGCAATTACAGCCACTGCACCTTCCAGTCGCCCGGGACCGGCACCTTTCTGCCCCTGCCGGGCACGGACCCCTTTATCGGAAAACAAGGCGAGGTATCCTCTGTGGATGAAGTGAGACTGGAGACGATCGTCCCTTCCGGCAAAGTCAAAGCGGTGGTCCGGGCTATGCTTCAGAGCCACCCCTATGAAGAAGTGGCCTACGATTTGTACCCGCTGGAAAACCGTGGTCCGTCATTCGGCCTCGGGGTGGTCGGGAACCTGCCCGAACCGGTTTCTTTTGAGACCTTTGCCGTCCGGGTGAAGGACGCTCTGGGTTTGGCCAGGGTCAGGGCGGGCGGCTCAATGGGGGACGTGGTGAGCCGGGTGGCCGTCTGCGGCGGCTCCGGGGCCGGGCTGTTTCCGGAGGCGCTTGCCGCAGGCGCGGAGGTGCTGGTAACCGGGGACGTGAAATACCACACGGCCCGGGACATGCTGGCGGCGGGCCTGAAGTTTATCGACGCCGGCCACGCCGGGACGGAGCGGGTGGTGCTGCCGGCTTTGCAGGAATACCTGGCGGGGCAATGCGCGGCCATGGGCATAAAGGTGGAAATCCAGTTGTCCGGAACGGCAGCCGATCCCTTTACCGATATTTAATCAAATTTCAAAGACCTTCAATTCTGTAAAGCGGGTGTTGCCGCTTCCGGCCCGGGTGGTGTCGGGACCTCCGCCCCCGCCCCGAAGTTTGGCGGGAGCTGAACAAGTTTGCCCCGTTTTTGGGCCGGCGCTGCCGGCGAGCGGCTTAAAGGCTCGAAAGCAAGGAGAGGAGGCTTCTAATGATAGATTTGAAACACCTTTGGGAGATTCAACTCCTCGACCAGCAGAGGAAGAGCCTGGAGAGCAGCTTTAAGGGCGATGACATGGCTTCGGAGTTGCGGGCGTTGAAGAATGATATCGAGGAAAGCCGGGCCGCATTTAAAACGCTCAAGGAAGAGTACGGCAGTTTAAAAAAAGAGTTAAGAAAGAGGGAGATGGATACCGACGAACTGAAGGAACGGGTCGGGGCCATGAGCAAAAGGCTGTATGACGGGTCGATAACCAGCGCGAAAGAAGTTCAAAGCAGCAATCAAAAGCTTTTATTTCTCCAGGATGAAATCAAGCGCACGGAGGACCTGACCCTGGCCACCATGGAAAGCCTCGAAGCCGTCCGGCAAAAACTGGAAAAACTTAGCGCGGAACTGAACGAAAAGGCCCTCCATTACCGCCGCCTGCACGGCACTTATCTGGGGCACCAGCAGAAAATGAGGAAAATGCTGGCCCAAATCCCGCAGTTGAGGCAAAAATTGCTGGAAAAAGTTGATTCTAATATTTGGAAGAAATACGTGGAGATGAAAAAGAAAATAGCAGACCCGCTGGCCAGGGTGGAAAAAGGCGCCTGCACGGGCTGCCGGGTTGGTCTGTCCTTCAACGATCTGCGCGCCCTAAAGCAGGGCGGGACTCTGGTTTATTGCCAGAATTGCGGGCGCATGCTTTTCTGGGAAAGATAATCTTTTGCCTGCTTGAAGGAGTTGTGGTACAATTTAAAGGTAGACAGATAATTGAAAGCGGCGAGTAAATCAGGTGATCGCGGGCACAGGCGCCGAAAGGCGGTGTCCGAGGAAAGTCCGAGCTCCGCAGGGCAGGGTGCTGGGTAACACCCAGTGGGGGCGACCCCAAGGAAAGTGCCACAGAAATGCAGACCGCCGCTTGGAGAGGTGGGAAGCGGGAGGTTTGGGCAGGCGGGATCGAAAAGAACCGTTTTTTGCTAGAGGGCTTCTCCCTTCCCACTTCCCGGGCGGCAAGGATGGAACGGTGCGGTAAGAGCGCACCAGCGGCCGCGGCGACCGGCCGGCTAGGTAAACCCCACCTGGAGCAAGACCGAATAGGGGGACATTCAAAAGTGGCCCGCTTCGTCCCCGGGTAAGGTCGCTCGAGGCGCCAGGCAACTGGCGTCCCAGATAGATGATCACCCTCGACAGAACTCGGCTTACAGGTTTACTCACGCGCGCCGGACTGCGGCCAAGCTGCAGTCCGGCCTTGTTTTTTGACGGCTTTATAAACCTTGCCGTGCCCACGGGACCAGGAGATTTGGCCAATATCGCCAGCTTTTTTAATTTGCTCAACCGCCTTCCAGCGGCGGGAAGATGATTAAAGCATCTTCCGGACGAAGGGGATCATCAAGATTAACCACCTTGCCGTTTTTGATGATCACCATTGGTTCTGTTTCCGGAACACCGATATAAAGCAGCACTTCTTTTACTTTCGATCCTGCCGGTAATTCAATTAAAATTTCCTTTTCGTTGTTTAATCTGTATTTGGAGAAGGAAAGCCCCAGACGCACCTTAATTCTCATGGCTCTTCCTGGATCACCGGTTTTTTCTTGATTTTAACCCGCCAGCCAACCCCCATCAACATAAATTATCTGTCCGGTAATATAGTCGGAGGCTTCCGAGGCCAAAAAAACGGTCGCCCCCGCCAAATCTTCCGGAATTCCCGTCCGGCCGAGAGGGATGCGATTCTTTAATTGCGTTGCCGTTTCCTCGTTCTTAAAAAGGGGGGCAGTCATAGCCGTTTTAAAATAACCCGGGCCGATTGCGTTCACGTTGATGTTGTAGCGGGCCCATTCCACGGCCATTCCTCTGGTCATTTGCGCAATCCCGCCCTTGCTTGCGCCGTACATGCAAATGTTCGGAAGTCCGATTTTGCTGGTGAGAGAGGCTACGTTAATGATCTTTCCTCTTCCGCGCGGAATCATCACCTTCGCCGCCGCTTGGGCAGCAAAGAAAGCGCTTTTGAGGTTAACACTCAGCAATAAATCCCATTCCCCCTCGGTCACGTCCAGAACCGGCTTGCGAATGTTCATACCGGCGGCGTTAACCAGGATATCAAGACGCCCGAATTTTAAAACCACTTCCTGAATCATCCGGTGTATTTGCGGGACACTGGCAACATCCACCCGGAAAGCCGCCGCCTGCCTGCCCAAAGAAGAGATTTCACCAACCGTTTGTTTCAACTCCGGTTCTGTTCTCGCCGCCACAGCAAGATCCGCACCGGCTTTAGCCAGGGCAAGAGCCATCGCCTTCCCCAACCCCCGACTGCCCCCGGTCACCAAAGCAATCTTCCCCTTTAGGGAAAATTTTTCAAGCATATAAA
Source organism: Armatimonadota bacterium (assembly GCA_023511535.1). GTDB lineage: Bacteria > Bacillota > Desulfotomaculia > Desulfotomaculales > Nap2-2B > JAIMBK01. The sequence goes on along the minus strand of JAIMBK010000011.1, from coordinate 36,758 downwards.
TATCCCTTCTATAATAATCGTTAGTTGTGTTTTAATCCCAAAACGCATGTAGCTCTTCCTTTGGAACATCGAATACAAATCCCGCGTCCTGGTTCGGCTCCTCCCGCATAAATTCCGGTACATCGTTTTCAACCGGAGATATGCCGGCGGAAAAATTAAAGGAAGTTTCTTTCTTCAGCATCTGCAGGGACATTGCGCAAAGGTCTTCGCCGCTCAAGGATTCTCCCGTATATCGCGAAACAAGCGAAGCGAAAGTATCCAGGTTTTCCGGAAGAGGGCCGACAAATATGCACAGCCCGAGCATATCGCAAATACCGGAAATAACCTGGAGATCTTTGGAAACCTTGATTTGCCCCTCCGCCTGAGAAATGTTAACTCCCCCGCGTCCAGGCAGGCAATTGCCTGCCGTGTGGTCCGCCCCCATCGGGGAAGTGGCGTAGGTAACCCCGGTGCCTTTGAACACCCGGGGATCGTAGGCGGATAACGCCTGGCCCTTAACAACCGGCACGCGGGCGACGCCCAACACCTTTCCGGTTACCAGCGCGCCCTGGCCCAAAACTTTGCCCAGCAACGTGCCTTTCCCGATTTCTTCAACCAGCCTTTTTGCGCCCCCGGCGTCTCCAAAGGGAAGCAAACCCGCATCCATGGCAACCGCAATCGCTGCGCCCGTTTCCATGGTGTCGATACCCAGGTCATCGCAAAGGAAATCAAGTTCGGCGATCTCGTCCAGGTCAAATATTCCACAGTTGGAGCCCATTAAAACCAGCGTTTCGTATTCCAGGCCGGACGTAACGTATTTTCCGCCGGGGTCACGGTAGACGTTCGAGCACTGGATCACGCAACTTCGGGAGCAAGGCTTGCCGGTTGCCCCCCCACGTTCTTTACATCGGGAAGCCAGCTTTTCTCCGTTGATACTTGCCGCCTGCACGGCGCAACCGCGGCTGAAATTATTCACCGGCAAACCTTTGACGGCATTCACCACATCCACTAAACTGGCCGTACCGTACTCCCGCAGCGTCTTTTTCGATTTATAAAGGGACTCCGCAAAAACTTTACAGGTTTCCGAAAAGCCCTTTTTGTCCTTCGCTTCCAGCGCTTTTTTAGCTGGCTGTTTGATTACAATTGCCTTGATCCCCTTGGCGCCCAGGACGGCGCCCACGCCCCCGCGGCCGGCGTGACGGGAAGGATTACCGCTCAGGTCCGTTACCGCCACGGTACTCACTGGAAATTTTCTTTCCCCCGCCGGGCCGGTTAGAATCAGGGAAACATCCGGACCATAAATATCCCGAAGCTTTCCGGCCGCTACGTAATTGCCCATTCCTCGAATGTTTCCGGCATCCTTCAGCTCTACTCCCCCCGGTCCGATTTCCAGAAGGTAACTTTTTCCCGGAGAGGGTACTCCCTCGATTACAATCGCCTTCACTCCCCACAAAGCCAGGGCCTGTCCGGCGGTCCCGCCGACATTGCTTTCTTTAATCGTCCCCGTGAGCGGACTTTTGGTCCCTACCGACAGGCGGCCGGAGGAAGGGGCGATGCTCCCCGTCAAAAGTCCCGGGGCAATGACCACCTTGTTTTTTTCACCTAACGGGTGGCAGCGGGGCGGCACTTCCCGGGAAATAATTTCCGCAGTGAGCCTTCTGCCGCCGAGATAAAGAAAGTCTTGGGGAACCTCTTCCCTGTGCACAATAGATGCATTTACGTCTACTCTAAAAATATTCACTATTTAACCCTCCGGTAAAATAATATACCATTTTTTTCTTTAATTTCTATCTTTTATTTGTAAGGATCAGCCGCCTGCCGTCCAGACAACAGTACCTGGACCTCCCGCTTCCGTTTTTGCCGGAAAAGGTCGCTGAATGTTCCGTAAAGACCCCCGGGAAGGAACCTGATTAAGATAATGATCAACAGACCGTAAATTATTTGCGAATAACTGACGAAAGCGCTCCCGAGGGCCAATCTCGTATATTCTTCCAGAACAACGATCAATGCAGATCCGATTGTTGGCCCCCAGAGAGTAAACATCCCACCAATGATTGCCTTAAACACAATCCCCAGGGAAAGCCCCACACCGGTGCAAGTAGTGGGGTCGGCAAACATGGTAAATTGAATATAAGCCGTTCCCCCCAGGGCGGTCATAAACGCACTTACCGCAAACATAGTAGTTTTGTATTTTACAACGTCAATTCCCAGGGACAAAGCTGCTTCTTCGTCTTCGCCAACAGCTTTTAAAGCCCTTTGCACTTTGCTATCATCGATTTTTTTCCAGATTAACAAAGCCAACCCTAAAAGTGCTAAAGTTAGATAATAAAAAATCAGCTTGTTCTCAAATTGAAAGAAAAGCGGCGACGTTCCCAGGCTGCGGACCGTAAGACCCAACTTTCCGCCTGTTTCCAGGGTGTCCCGCAAAGCGATAATGACAAGGGTGATAATTTCTGCCAGGACCAAAGTAGCGATGGCGAAGTAATGGCCAATAACTCCGAATTTAAAACAACTGTAGCCTAAAATAACAGCGATTGTCGCCGCTGCCAGGCCGCCGGCCAACATCCCCAACCAGGGTGAAACGTTGTAGAGATTAAAAAGAAGTGCCGTGGTATAAACGCCGATTCCGAAGAAGGCGCCGTGCCCCAGGGAAATGATTCCAAAACGGCCCATATAGGACCATACTGTCGTCACGTAAGACCAGATAAAAATAAGAATGAAGATATGGAGAAGGTAAGGCGATGAAAAAACAAAAGGGCAAATCATCAAAAGAGCCAGGATTAACAGCGGGGTTCCTTTCTTGAAATTCTCCATGAACTTCATGTTCTTGCCCTCACTCCTAAAAGTCCTTGCGGTCTGAGGATAATAATCAATAAACAAATCAACAGGGCGATGATCTGACCAATCTCCGGGTTAAGTAAAGTGGAACCGATCGAAGTAACCACTCCAATAATAAAAGCACCGATAAATCCTCCGATTAAATTGCCCATTCCTCCCAAAATAACGATAATGAAAGCCAGTAGCGTGAAGGCACTGCCGAAATGCGGGTGAACCGCGTAAACAGGAACAAAGCAAGCGGCTGTAACACCGGCCAGGGCTCCCCCCACGACAAAGGTGATTAAATAGATTGTTCGGGAGTTAATCCCCATTACCCCCGATACTTCTGTATCCTGGGCGACGGCCCGGATGGCTACCCCGGTGTATGTCTTATTCAGGAAAAGATAGAGCAGTCCCAACGTGATTAAACCCACTCCAAAACCAATCAGGTTGCTGGCCGCAATATAAATTTCGCCAACGTGTAAAACGGGAAGGACAACCTGAACCCCCTTATAGGTGGCCCCAAAAAAAGCCAGACAAGCATTTTCAAGAACTATCCACAGGCCGGCCAGGGCCAGCAACTGATTAATGGGGGGAGCCTTCAAAAGCGGCTTGACTACCGAATAATAACACAGAACGCTTAACAAGGCGATGGCTATGATTGCCAGCACGCAGGAAAGCAACAGAGGAACATGATACAGGACAGTCAACAAATAAACCAGATAGAGTCCCACCATAATGAATTGCCCGTAAGCCAGGTGGACGATTTGCACCACGCCGAACATAAGATTCATACCAAAAGCCATCAGCGCAAGGACACCGCCGAATAATAGACCATTGATGACAGCGTTTAAAATTAGCACATTTGCAGACCTCCGTTTTTGAATGATTAAGAATTACTAAAGCAAATTCCGGAAAAGCATACATCCCGAAAAATGTTTTTTCTTGTAATTCGTATCTTAAATTCCTAAATAGGAGCTTTTTATTTTGGGGTTGTTGAGAAAACTTGTTTGATCGCCGCTAAATACCATTCTTCCCGACTCCAGCAGATAAACGCGATCGGCTAAACCAACCGCCTTTTTAACTGTCTGTTCAACCATTAAAACGGAATATCCCCGCTCTTTGATTTCCTTGACAAATTCAAATATGCTCGCCACAATTTTGGGGGCCAACCCCGAAGAAGGTTCGTCCAGCATCAACAGCTTGGGCCGGGACATCAGTGCCCGCGCGATGGCCACCATTTGCCGCTCGCCGCCGCTCATTAAACCGGCAATCTGGTTTTGCCGCTCTTTGATGATGGGAAAAAGCGAGAAAACTTCCTCCAAAGTTTCTTTAAAGTGCCGGCGGGTTCTTTTGTTATATGCCCCCACGAGCAGGTTGTTGTAAACTGTCAACTCGGGGAAAAGCCGCCCTCCCTCTGGAACGAGGGAGATTCCCATTTCTACAATTTCGTGCGACGGCTTCCCGTCGATTCGCCGGCCTTCAAAGTAAATTTTCCCGGAAGTCGGTTTGAGCAGCCCCGAAATCACCTTTAGCAAGGTTGACTTGCCGGCGCCATTTGGTCCCAAAACAGCAACAGTTTCGCCGGCCCCCATTTCCAAAGAAATATTCTGGAGCACTTCGAATCCGCCATAACCGGAGCAAAGATTCTCAATCCTTAACATTATTCACCAGCCTTTCTATTTATCCCCTCACCTTAATTGCAACTCCGGCAAGACCGTGAACGCACACCGGTGCTCCGCCTACAAATCTTCACCTAGATAGACTTCGATGACCCTTTTGTCTTTGGAAATTTCAGCGGGTTTACCTTCCGCAATTAGTTCACCGTAATTTAAAACGATTACCCGTTCGACGAGATTCATCAGGGATTCCATCACATGCTCAATCCAGATAATGGTAATTTTCTTTTCCCGCCGGATTCTCTTTAAAATGGCGGATGCTTCGAGAACCTCTGAAGCGTTTAAACCGCTCATGAATTCGTCGACCAAAAGAAGCTGCGGCTTAGTCGCCAACGCCCTGGCCAACTCCAGCCTGCGCAAGGCAGCTGCCGTTAGTTCGTGGGGCATCGTCCATTCGTCCACCTGGAGGCCCGTCAGGTTAAGATATTCAAAAGCTTCTTGCCTTACCTCCCGGGAAGATCGGGAAGCATCGGTGGAATTTTTCCGGCCAAAGAAAATGCCCAGCATCACATTTTCCACTACGCTCATGGTCTTGATCGGCCGGGGAATCTGAAAGGTGCGTGCAATCCCCAAACGACATATTTTGTTTGGCGGAAAACCGGTAATATCCCGGCCGGAGAACGTAACTTTTCCCCCGTCCGGATGCAACGAACCGGCGATAATATTAAACAGAGTAGTTTTTCCCGACCCATTAGGCCCGATCAGACCAACAAATTCGCCTTCGCCGAGGGTAAAACTCACCCTTTTCAACACACAAAGGCCACCAAAGTTTTTCGTCACGTTGCTCAGTTCCAGCATAGAACCTACCTCATCCTTTATAAACATAGAACGAATGCTGTTGAATCCGGCCTGGAAATTCCGGAGCGGGTGGGCCTGCTTTCAACAAACCAAGCCCACCGCTCACAAAACCTCCGTTATCAAGTCACCTGTTTATTTAGCAAAAGGTGAGTCTTTCGGGAGAGGCAGAACCGGCTCTGCAGATATTAAGTTTTCCGGCCATACAATCCGCCATTTTCCATCGACCCACTGCATTACAGTAGGAAAGGCCCGGAGGTTCTGGCCGGCATATTCGTCTTCCGGAGGAGCAAACTTTACACCGTACCCCTCGCCAGTTCCTCCCTCGGGAATATCGAGATCCAGGCAGGCTTTTCTGATGGCATCCGGGGTAACCCCGCCGTATTTCTCAATGGCAAGAGGCAAAACCTTGTCCAGGAGAATCCACGTATGGACAAACCCCTGGGTATAATGGGTCGCCGGATTATCAGTATTATACTTTTCTTTGACCCTTTTGAGAAGCTCGGCGTTTAAATCACCAAGGCCCGGTGCTAATTTTTTGGGGTCGATAATCTGGGCCGGCGGCGGATCAATGTTGAATACGTATTGGACCACATCTTTGCCAACTTGCTCTCCAATCTCCGGCAAAGCGGCATGTCCCGCACCGTGCCCTAAAATTGCCTTGGTCTTTAACCCGAGCTCTCTTGCCTGCCGGAAAAACAGAACCAGATCGGGAAAATAACCGGTGTGGAAAATGACATCCGGCTCGGCAGCCTTGAGCTTGGTAATAATCGGGGTCATATCTTTGATGTCAACTGAATATGACTGTTTTAACACAAGATTCATCCCGTACTTTTTAATTCTTTCCTCATTTCCCGCGGCGCAGGAAACTCCATAAGGGCCGTCCTCGTGAAGGATTGCTACTTTTAAATCGGCAGGGCTGGAAACGCCGAACAGCTTATAATTACTGTTAATAAAATCAACGGTACCCGTCCCCCATTGGGAACCCATCGGTTGCGGACGAAAAACGTACTGTTGGTGCTTACTTTTTACAACCGCATCCGAGATCGCGATATGAATCCAGAAGATCGTTTTGCTTCTTTCACATAGCTGGGCAACGGGAACCGCGATGGCGCTTGAAAAAACACCGGCGATTACCGGAACACGTTCAACGTTAATCAACCTTTCAGCCTCGCGAATGGCAATATCGGGGTTGCTTTGCGCATCGGCGGCCACCGGGACGACTTTATATTTTCCAAGTACACCTCCTTTTTCGTTGATCATGTCGATGGCAATCTGCTGCCCCCGGTATCCGGCAAGACCTCCTGCGGGAGCAAAGGCCCCGGTCATCGAATTAAGCAAACCAATTTTGATTTCTTTGAACTCTTCTGAAGACGACTGGGCGGCCGGTGGCTGGGAAGTTTTACCACAACCGGCCAGAACTCCAATCAAGCCGAAAATCATAGTCGCCAGAACTAACGGTTTTAACAATTTCCCCCATTTCACTTGAAGCATTCCTCCTTCTTTAACTAAAAAGCTGCTAAATAAATTTTTTCTACGTCCGCCTCCTGCAAATCCCTGGGATTTGTTGCAAAAAGCCTGGTTTGCTGCATACCTCCTTCCACCAGTTTCGGGAGATCATTCCTGGAAACTCCGTAGTCGCCCAGCTTAATGGAGATATTTACTTCGGCAAGCAACCTTTTCACGGCGGTGACCGCCATTTCCGCAGCCTGGCAGGCGGATAAACCTTCGACGTTTTCCCCCATCGCCCGGGCAATGCACGCATACCTGTCTAAACTGCCGATTTTATTGAAATCCATAACGTAAGGCAGCATGATTGCATTAGATCTCCCGTGGGAAAGGTGGTATTCCGTGCCAAGAACGTAAGCCAGGCCGTGCACGGCTCCCAGCCCGCCGCTGGTGAACGCCATTCCTGCAATGGTTGCCGCCAGCATCATCTTATACCTGGCCGCAAGGTTGCTGCCCTTGGCGTAGGCAGCAGGTAAATTTTCAGCGATCAGGCGAATGGCTTCCAGGGCGAGAAGGTCGGAAAAGGGCGTAGCGTTGACGGAAACGAAACATTCGATGGCGTGCACCAGGGCGTCTATACCCGTATCCGCGGTAACAACCGGGGGCATGCTGACGGTCAGAAGGGGGTCAACAATCGCTACGTCGGCCAGGGCAAAATTGCTGTACACAGCTTTTTTCGTATTGTTTGCCTCGTCAGTAATCACGAACACACGCGTCACTTCGCTGCCGGTGCCCGCCGTCGTGGGCAGCAAAATTTTCGGAAGACCTCTTTGGGGAATTAAGTCAATTCCCGCATAGTCGAGTACTTTTCCTTGGTTGACGGCCATTAAAGAGACTCCTTTGGCCGTATCTAAAGAACTCCCCCCTCCAACTCCAATAATCACATCATACTTCCCCGCGCGGGCCAGTTGAGCGCATTCGTCAATTACGACGGACGGCGGTTCAGGAATTACCCCATCAAAGATGTCCGCCTCAATTTTTAATACCTTTAACGACTCCTGGATACTGCCTAGTATACCTGCTTTTATCACCCCCTGATCGGTTATAATCAGTACCCTCTTTGCATTAAAAGAACCGGCCTCTTTTCCTACCTGTTTGGCCGCCCCAACACCAAAAACTATTTTGTTGGGAGCCAGGAAAGTACTGATTTGATCTAGTTTTGCCTGTGCAATGTTGCCAAAGCTGTTTCCCAATAGTTTCCTCCTCCCCGTTTTTAAAATTACTCTTTTTTAAGATAATCATGTTGTTATTTAAATTCTGCAAAAAGTGTGCCATAATCCAAGAACTAAAATTTAGGAAAAAATTAAATAACTTAATTCATCTATTTATTAAAAAAATTACCTCCGGTTCTCTACTTCAAAAGATACAGGATGCTTGAACTTAATTCATTGATGAATTTCATAATTCAATATTTACTTATCCTCGTTTTGGATTCCTTCATCAACCGACAAACCGCGAACGTATTTTTTTATTTTCCGGGCTGCCGTCGGCTGACTCACCTTAAGCAAATCAGCTACTTTGTAACTGTTTTGATGAAGTTGAAAAGCCTTGGAATAAAGCTGCCTCTCCATCTCCAGCAAGGCCTGGCGGTAAGGAATCACTTCGTAAAGAATCAAGGGAGACTTGTTGATTCTTTCCGGAAGTCTAAACCGCATTGGCAAATGGATGGGAAGAATTAGATCGTCTTCGGTCAAAATAACTAACTGTTCGACCAGGTTCTCCAATTCCCTGATGTTGCCGGGCCAACTGTAAGTGACCAGGCAATCCAGGGTTTCCGGTGAGATTCTTTTGTTTTTGCTGTATTTTTCATTAAACTTATTGACAAAATGATGGATAAGCGCGGGGATGTCGTCCCTGCGGCTGCGCAAAGGCGGAATCCAGATTGAAATGACGTTTAAACGGTAAAATAAATCTTCCCGGAATTGCCCTTGACTGATCATTTCTTCCAGGTCCCTGTTTGTGGCCGCGATGATCCGGATATCAAGATCGACGTACTTTGTCCCACCCAAACGCAATACGCGGTGATCCTGGATGACCTGCAACAGTTTGGCCTGCATGCTCAAGGGCAACTCCCCGATTTCATCCAGAAAGAGGGTGCCTTTGTTGGCCAGCTCAATCAGTCCCGCTTTCCCCTTATTGCTTGCCCCGGTGAAAGCCCCCGATTCGTAGCCAAACAGTTCGGACTCCAGCAGTGATTCCGGAATGGAAGCACAGTTGATTTTAATAAAAGGCCCTCTGTTACGCGGCCCGTTTTTATGAAGCATCTTGGCGATAACTTCCTTGCCCACTCCCGATTCGCCGCGAATTAAAACCGTCGCGTCGATGCGCGCGGCCCGGATCGTCGTTTCCCATACCTTTCGCATCTCTTCGCTGAGTACGACCACGTTTTCCATCCGCATTTGCCGCGCCCTGACCTCTTCCAGTTCGGTCGTATACCTCTCTAGCAATTCCTGGCTTTTTTCCACCTGTTTTTTCAGCTGATTCATTTCTTTGACCATCTCGGTTACATCCCGGGAATTGCTCACGACGCGAAAAATGTTGCCGTTTTCGTCGAAAACCGGGGTGCTGGTAACCAGCAACGTTTTCCCGGTCATCACGTCCTGCAGGACGGAACATGTCTTCCTTTCCCGGAGCACGTGGAGGGTCCCCGAATCGGAAAGCATTCCCCGCTCGACCAGTTCACGCATGTGTTTGCCGATCACTTCCGAACGCCGCAGTCCGGTAAGGCGTTCACACGCACTGTTAAACCAGAGAGTGACGCCATTTCCGTCCGTAACGTAAATGCTATCCGCCGACGATTCCAGGATTGCTTCTAATTCCTGGTTGCGCATGCGGGCTGTTTCAAGCTGCCCGCGGAGGTGCCGGCATTCGGCCTGAAGCGCGGCAATCAACTGCGCCCGCGTGCTTACCCCGACCATTTTTCCCTTTTGATCGACCACCACGATTAAGTCGGACCCATCCGCATTCACTGTTTCAATGCTGGTTTCTTCTATGACAATTGGCAATTTTTTGGCCAGATTGGAAAGATGCGTTTCGGAACTAACCCCGATTTCTTTTAATTCAAACAAATGTCTTTTACGGATATATCCCACTGGACATCCCTGGTTGTCAGTAATAATGGCCCACTCCCAATTCCTCTGCGAAAGAATTTCAATCCCTTCTTCGAGGGTTTTATTTTCATTCAGCACAGGTGGATCGTAATTTATAATCTCACGAATTAACATGCGCCTGCCTCCCAAAAGTTTTTTACCTGCCAAAATGTTTAAATAAACATAAAGGACAATCACCCGGCAAAAACCCGGTAACAGGATTATACCATGGAAACAACAAAAAACATCTTTCGATTTTCAGGAAACGAAAGGGTGAAGGCCATCGAAAACTGGGAGTCCCGAGGAATCTCAGCCCCTTGCAGGGTTGCGGTTTCTCCTTCAAGCAAAGGCAGGAAATTAATCTCCGGTGGAGTAAATTATTTATTTAATCAATTGTTTTTTTCAGGAGGTTAACGATGTCTAGCACGAACAACCACCTCAAGGTCCCCGCGGAAAAACTCCGCCGCCGCTGCCGCCCGGAAGAACTGAGCTACCATACCACCGCGGAGGTGCCTCCGCTGCAGGATTTCATCGGCCAGGAGCGGGCCGTGCGGGCCATGCAGTTCGGACTGGCCATGCGCGCCCCCGGCTACAACATTTACGTGGCCGGGCCCCCCGGCACCGGCAAGAGCACCTACGTCCAGGCGGTCGTCAACCAGGCCGCGCTGAATAAAACGGTGCCGGACGACTGGTGTTTTTTATATAACTTTACCAACCCCGATCAGCCGGCGGCCGTTTCCCTTCCCCCGGGACAAGGTCAAATCTTTAAGCAGGACATGGAAGAGCTGATCGGCGACTTGCGCGCCATTATCCCGAAGGCTTTTGAAGGAACCGACTACGAACAAAACAAGCAGGCCATCATCAGCGAACTGGAACAGCAAATCCAAAGGGAGATGGAAGAACTCCGCCGGGAGGCGGCCGAGTCCGGTTTCTCCATGAAACAGGGGTCCAGCGGCATGATGTTTCTGCCTTTAAGAAACGGCAAACGCATCTCCCCGGAAGAATTTGAAGCGCTCCCCCAGGAAGAGCAGCGGGAAATCGAGCAGCGGGTCCGCTACCTGCAGCAGAAACTGGAAGAGGTGATCAACAGCGGCCGGATCCTGGAAAAAAAGGCAAAGGAGCAAATTCAGGAGCTGGAAAAACAAATTGCCGGTTACGCCGCCGGCCCGCTGGTCGAGCGCCTGCAGGAAAAGTACCGGGAGTTTCCCCGGATCGTGCGTTACCTGGGAGAGGTGGCCGAAGATATTACCCGCCACCTGGAATACTTTAAAACTCCGGAAGGACCCAAGGCCGGCCCCTTTGAAATCTTCCTGGACAGCCGGGACATCTTTAACCGCTACAAGGTTAATTTGTTCGTCAACAACGCGGATACTAAAGGGGCGCCGGTAATTATCGAGTCCAACCCTTATTATTACAACCTTTTCGGCAAAATTGAGTACCGCAGCGTAATGGGCAGCCTGACCACCGACTTTACCATGCTCAAAGCGGGGGCCGTCCACCGGGCCAACGGCGGTTACCTGATCCTCCAGGCCAAGGACGTCCTTGCCGATCCCCTGGCCTGGGACGCCTTAAAAAAGGCTTTGAAGAACCGGCAGACAATCATTGAAAATATCGGTGAACAATACCGGATCGTTCCCACGGCCAGCCTCCGCCCCGAGCCCATTCCAGTGGACGTGAAGGTGATCCTGATCGGCAGCCCCTACCTTTACTACCTGCTTTACGCTCTGGATGAAGACTTCCAGAAATTCTTCAAAGTGCGGGTGGACTTCGATACGGAAATGCCCCGGACGCCGGAAAACCTGAAAAACTACGCGGCCTTCGCGGGGTCCGTGTGCAGCCGGGAGAAACTGAAACACTTCGACCGGGCAGGACTGGCGGAACTGATTGAATACGGCTCGCGCCTTTGCGGCGACCAGAACAAGCTCTCCACCCGCTTCAACGAAGTGGTCCAGATCATCTACGAGGCGGCCGCCTGGGCGGAAGCGGAGGGCGCCCCGCACGTCAGCGCGCCCCACGTCCGGCGGGCCGTCGAGGAACGTGTCTACCGCTCCAGCCGCCTGGAAGAAAAAATCCAGGAAATGATCCGGCAGGGAAAAATCCTGGTGGACACCAAAGGCACCGTGGTGGGCCAGGTAAACGGTTTATCGGTGGTGGACATCGGGGACTACTCCTTCGGAAAACCTTCGCGCATCACCGCCAAAACGTTTATGGGCCAGGAGGGCGTCGTCAACATCGAGCGGGAAACCCGCATGAGCGGCCAGCTGCACTCTAAAGGGGTGCTTACCCTGGCCGGCTTTTTGGGGGACCGCTTTGCCCAGGATAAACCTTTGCGTCTGTCGGCGCGGATTACCTTTGAACAACTCTACGAAGGCGTCGACGGGGACAGTGCTTCCAGCACCGAACTCTACGCCCTGCTTTCCGCCCTTTCCGGCCTGCCCGTAAAACAGGGCTTCGCCGTTACCGGTTCGGTCAACCAGAACGGGGAAATCCAGCCTATCGGCGGCGTAACGGAAAAAATCGAAGGATTTTTCGCGGTCTGCAAAATTAAGGGGTTGACGGGTGAGCAGGGGATCATCATTCCCCACCAGAACGTCGACAACCTCATGCTCAAGCACGAAATCATCGAGGCGGTCCAGGAAGGCAAATTTCACATTTATGCCGTGCGCACCGTGGAAGAGGGGATCTCCATCCTTACCGGCGTGCCGGCGGGAGAGCGCGGCACGGATGGAAAATACCCCGAAAATACTGTTTTTTACCTGGTGGATAAAAAGCTGCGGGAATATGCCGAGGGGCTGGCCGGTTTCGGCAGCAAAGAAAAAGACAGGGGTTAGGGAATAGGGTGAGGAACCAGGGGACAGAGAGCCAAAAGATTTAACCTTATGCGGACCCTGAGCGTTAACTATAGAAAAACGCCGCCTGAGACAAGTTTATGTTTTGGGCTCCAATTTTAACGTCTTACGATTGACCAACTAAATTCTTGGGTGAAGCAAGATAAGCAGCAGAAATAAAGCACTGGAAAACCGTTAAAAATAATTAAGGGGTTACCCATGAACGTTCCACCGCTGATCTCGCCGGCAGCCCTGGCGGAAAGAGTGGCCGCAGGTAAAAAAGTGCTTTTGATGATGGATTACGACGGGACGCTGGTGCCGATTGCCCCCGTTCCGGGCCGGGCCAGGCCAGGGGAAAGGCTGCTGAAAACCCTGGCGCAGCTCGGCCGGCGGCCGGAATATACGCTGGCCGTCCTGAGCGGACGCCGGCTGGAGGAACTGCGCGAACTGCTGCCCGTGCCGGGACTGTACCTGGCCGGGGTGCACGGCGCTGTCATCAGCAGGCCGGATGGAGAGAGCGTGCCCCTGTTTAACGAAGCGGACATCAGCGGGGCCATCGCCCGCCTTCATGACCTGGCCCGCGCCCGGATTGGGAACCGGCCCGGTTTCCTGCTGGAAAACAAGCATCTCGCCCTGGCCATCCATTACCGGCTGGCTGAACCCGAAGCTGCGGAAGAAGTCCTGGCTTCCTTTTTGCGGGAAAGCGAAAAGCTGCGCCGGCAATCCGGCCTTGTCCTTCTGCGGGGGAAAGAAGTTCTGGAAGTCCGCCCGCCGGGATTGCACAAAGGGAAACCGCTGGCCTGGCTGAAAAATAATTTCCCCGGACGTCTGGCCGTCTTTTTAGGCGACGACACAACCGACGAAGACGCCTTTCAACTCTTAAAAAAAGAAAACGGCCTGGGTGTTTTGATCAGCGAACACCCCCGGCCGTCCAGCGCCGCCTTAAGACTTAAGTCTCCTTGCGAAGTCGGGCAATTTCTCGAACTGCTTGCCTTTGCTCGATAATTTATGTGCCTTCCTCTTCAGTCTTTCACCTCAATTTTCTGGATCACGCCGTCCTCCAGTTTTGCCTCCACCCGGTAGTTCTTCAGATCCAGAATCTCTGCCTTCTTCCCATCGGCGTCAAGGACCACCACGTCCCCGGCCAGGTCGTAATTATACTTCCGCCCATTGATTTCCAGGGTCAGACGATCCTCTTCCTCGTTAACGTTGACGATCATGCCTTCCACCGTGATATTCCGGTCGTCCAGCACCTCGATCTCATCTACCTTGCCCTCGTCGACCTCAATCCGGACCTTCGCTCCCGGCACCACATCTTCCAGGTTGATTTCGTCCCCGTTCCTCAATATTGTGGCGCTCCGGTAGATATCGTAGTCAAGCTCCAGGCCCCCCTCCATGCGCAGGGTGATATAGGGCTGGTTCGTCGTCCCCAGATACAAAACGGTGCCGGTAAATTCCCCTTCCTCTTCGTCGAGCATTTCAATACTGATTACTTTTTGATTATCCGCCACACAAAAGGTTATGTAATCGCCACGCTTGAGGTCGGCCAGATCCTTGTGCCGGCCGTCTTTATACACTTCCAGCCCCGTATCCAGATCGTAGCGCTTTTCTTCGTTCTGGACATAGATATAAATCGAGTCGCCCCGGATCTTGGAAACCATTCCGCTCAACTCAGCTACCGCATCGGACAGGCAGTCGATGGAAAACACCCGATCGCCCAAAACCACGATGTTCACGTAATCGCCCGGTTTTAAATCGGAAAGACTTAAAGAACGAAGCGTGTTTTTGGTCACCCGCACATTTTTACTGATCTGGTAATCCTCTTTGACGCCCCTTCTTTTAATTGTTAACTGGTCGCGGTCAATTTCAATTATAGTGCCGCTAATTGTGTCCGGCCTGAGAACTTCTCCGGCAAAGATCTTATTGTTCGCATCCAGTTCCACCTGAAGAAAAGAATCTCGTTTCAAATCCGCGGCCGTCAATTCCTTGTCGCCGTCCAACAACCGGGCGTCTTCATACAGCTCGAAACGCAATTTTTCACCCGTGCCCGTCTCGAGGGTAATTGAATACGCCTGATTAACACCGCCGGAAGAGACAGAAACCAGGAAGCCTTCCACGGTTTTTTCCGCGGAGCCGAAGTCGCTTAGCAGGCTGCCGTAGTAAGCCCGCTCCTCATCCGTAATTAATTTGATCCGGCTGGATTTGGACAGGGAACCCGGGCCGATTATCTCCCGGTCCTTAAAGAGCGGGCAGTCGCCGGGAATTTCAAATGTTTTTTCCCCGCTCAAGTTTCTTACGGTGATGGTTTTATCATCCTCGTCCACACCGGTTATCCTGGCCACCAGCCGCTTCCTGGGAGGAGGCGGGGCGGTCAAGTTTTGTTCAATCAGCCGGGAGAGCATTGTACACATCTGGGCGCGGGTAATTTTCGCCCCCGGCGCGAAGAGATTCCCCGGCAAACCGATCATGATCCCCCTTTTCACAATCGCCCCTACGTAACCGCGGTAGTTTTCGTCAATTTCCCCGGCGTCCTGAAAATTAAGAGAGGTGTAATCCGGTTCAAAACCCAGGGCCAGGCAGAGCAGAGAAGCCACTTCCAGCCTGGTGGCCGGGCGTTTGGGATCAAGTAAAGGCAGCCCGCCTTCAGTAAGCATCCCCTTTTTTACGGCCAGGGCGAAATAACCCTTCGCCCAGGTTCCGGCGGGAAAGGTTAATCCGGCCAGATCCGCCTTTGCCGCTTCCTCCCCCCAGCCCAGGGTATTCATGATCATCACGATCGCTTCCTGGAAGGCAATGTCCGCGTTCGGTTTAAACGTCCCGTCGGGGTAGCCGCGAACTATCTCGTAGGCGCTCATCTCCAGGATACTTTGCTCGGCCCAGTGTCCCCTGACGTCACTGAACCGGGCGGCCGCAAACGCCTCCCGGCCCTGCGAAAAGACCGGACAGACGGCCAAAGCCAGAATAAGGGTAATCACCAACCGGTAAAAGCACCGCTGGTTAAACATGCCAATCTCCCCCAGTCTGATTTAAAGCTTAATTCGACGGTCCCCCTTATGAGTCCTGCTAAATCTTCCTGAAAAAGGATAAAATATAATTAATTCAGGATCGGGGAACCGGGAAGCAGGAATTTTTAACCG
The DNA here is from genome assembly GCA_023511535.1 of Armatimonadota bacterium. Classification (GTDB taxonomy): domain Bacteria; phylum Bacillota; class Desulfotomaculia; order Desulfotomaculales; family Nap2-2B; genus JAIMBK01. Next base: position 20,925 of record JAIMBK010000011.1, on the reverse strand, counting down.
GAAGGAGAATTATTTTCTGTAAATTTACTACCTGTTGATCCCAATCTGGTTTAGGGAGGGTTTGGAAATGAGAATTTCCTGGCTCGGCCACGCCTGCTTTTTTATTGAAACCGCCAAAAAAATCATTACCGATCCCTTTGACAAACAGCTGGGCTACCCGGAGCCAAAGGTGGCTGCCGACCTGGTCACCGTCAGCCACCAGCACTTCGACCACAACGCGGTCCGGGCAATCCCCGGAAAGCCGCAGATCATCCAGAGCGCCGGGGAACATTCCGTAAACGGCGTAAAAATAACGGGGGTCCGCACCTTCCATGACCAAAACCGGGGCGCCCAGCGGGGCGAAAACATTGTCTTCATCATCGAAGCCGGGGGAATCCGGGTTTGCCACCTGGGGGACCTGGGTCATACCCTGGACCAGAGCACCCGGGCGAAAATTGGAAAGGTGGACGTGCTGCTGGTTCCGGTGGGCGGGTATTACACAATCAACGCGGCCGAAGCAAAAGAAGTGGCGGAACAGCTCAATCCCAGCTATGTAGTGCCGATGCATTACAAAACAAAATATCTAAGCCTGCCGATTGCGCCGGTAGAGGACTTTTTAAAGCTCTATCCCGAATATAAAAAAGAAACCGCCCTGGAAGTCCGGGCCGGAAAAATGCCGGAAAAGATGCAGGTAGTCTTATTGGAACTGGCTCAATAAAGAACTTCGTCCTATAACAAAGGCCATATTTCTTTGATTTGTTTTACTATCTCCCGGATCGACAGGGGCTCAACCAGCTCGTGAGCGGAAGCGTTACCCAGCGGATGAAGATGCCAGCCCCTTAGATTATCTTTGTCTATCCCCCAAATCCTTTCTTCTTTTTTAATTAAGGCAAAGGCAATAGTACCCGTTAGTTGATTGTAGTAAATGTTTAAAAAGATATCTTTTTGCAAGCTCACTCTGCCGCTTAAAATAATTCCTTCGCTTTTAATATCGATGTCTTCGACAAAGTCAGTATTTGCCAGAGCAGAAAATAACTCTTCGAGGAAGGTTTTTAAATCCATTTTTCTTTCAGTTCCTTGTAATACTTGCGGAGGGTTTCCGCCCTTTCCCAATCCCAAAAATCTTTTTCTACCTCATAAGAGTAAATGTCTTTGCTCAAAAGCCCTTCCTTGCCTTTTTTTATAAATTCATTAAATGATACATTCCATTTTGCTTCAAACTTTTTCACTTCTTCTTCCAGCTTTTGAAGTTTTAATTCCAGGTACTCATGAAATAATTGCCTTAAAGCAGAATCCAGGTCCGGCGTTTGGGTTACTTTAATTAAAAATTCACCCATTTTCGGCGATAGCATCAGCATAAGCATTTCCTTTCTTTAAATCAAAACCTTTCCCTGTCTTTATTTTAACTGAAAAAAGAAAAAAAACAAGGGCGGCTTGCTTACTTCCGCCCCTTTCTCCGCTTGCTGTGTTCGATCCCGACGTCGATGCGCTCGGTGGGCGCGCGCTCGTTGTCGAAGCCCCGGAAACTCCGGTAGATCACGCCGTCGTCGCCGATTTCGTACGGAATGTTCTCCACCTCTTCCACGTACCCCCGGTCTTCAATGGCCAGCTCGCTTTCCCCGTAGTAGGCGCCGGCGTCGGCCTGCTCGGCGTGTTCAGTAAAGCGGGCGAGGTCCTGCCACGCATCTTCCAGGTCGTATTCGACGTTGCCGAAGGATTCGTCGAAGCTCTGGTGGTAAATTTCTTCGATTACTTCCTCCTCCACCGGCCGGGTGGACTGGTCGGGGCTTTTTTCCGCTTTCCGGCGGCAACGGTGGCAGGTGGTCGTAGACGGCACGGCGTTCAGCCGCTCCAGGGAAATGGGCGCACCGCAGAGATCGCAGGTGCCGTAAGTGCCGGCCGCAATTCTGGCCAGGGCCTCGTCAATGGCCCGGATGCGCAGTTTGACGTTTTCCCGCAAGGCAAAATCCTTGCTGCGCTCAAACAGTTCCGAACCCACGTCGGCGGGGTTGTTGTCATAAAGCGATAACTCGCCGATGGAATCGCTCAGGGAATCGGCCAGGCCGCCTTCGGTAAGGGAACGCACTCTTTCCTCCAGCTGCCTTTTCTCCTCCTCCAGGCGCCGCCGGAACATCTCCAGCTGTTCTTGTTGCTCCATAAAACATGCTCTCCTTTACTACGCCCATTGGGCAGCACTCCTGCCTGTCATTCAGATAAAGTCAGGAAGTTAACATAAATCCCCACCTCAACCAACCCCTAACCCCTAACCCCTAACCCCTAACCTCTACTTCTACCGGGCCAGCTGAGTCTGGACAATGGCCACGATCTCGGCGATGAACCCGCCGATTAAGGGCAGGTTCAGAGTGACCAGGCGCTGCAAAACGAGGAGGATGACGGCGCCCAAGATGGCAAAACCAATGGCCATGCCGAAACCGCGGGCCAGCCCGGAAATAAAATTCACGTACAAAAGGCGCCACGGGTGCTCCAGCAGGTCCACGTATTCGGCCAGTTTCATCTTTTCCATGTTCATGGCCAGCTCATTGACCCGCTCCCGCAAAGATTCCCATAATCGCTTTTCCGTCTCGTTCACTTTTTAAGCCACCGGTCCCCGTTCGGTTCCTTAATAATCTTCCCTTCACCACCAATGGATATTCTTTATCTTCGCCGGGGTCAAAAAGGCGGCCCGGCATCCGGAAGACCGGGATAGCAAGCATGACCGCCGTTGAACAAGTTAAATGGTCCGCCCCCGCGGGGGAATTAATCCGAAAGTAAAATTCCGAAAAAACTTAAAGCGGCGGGTCAAAAAGGCCCGCCGCCTGCTCGAAAAACCGCCCGGATTTTTCTTTTCGCCCCCGTGGCCCCCTTCACTACCTTTAGTGGGCCGCTTTCGGCACACCTTTTCTTTCCAGCAGCTTGAAGTCGACCCACAGGGGGCTGGCGTTGCAGATGGAGGAGTACATCCCGCTGATGATCCCGATGAGCAGGGCCAGCGTGAAAGTATTGATCGTACTGCCGCCCAAAAAGTACAGCGCCACCAGGACGAATAAAACGGCCAGCACGGTGTTGACCGACCGGGTGAGCGTCTGCCAGATGCTTCTATTCACCAGGTCTTCGAGGCTTTCGCCCTTCGCCCGGGAGCGCATGTTTTCCCGGATCCGGTCAAAGATGATAATGGTATCGTTAATCGAATATCCGATAACGGTCAGGATGGCGGCAACAAAAGCACTGTCCACTTCCAGCTGAAAAATGGAGAAGATCCCCGTCACCACCAGGGTATCGTGAATCAGGGCGAGGACTGCCGCAATCCCTTGTTTAAATTCAAAACGAATCGTGATATAAAGAATCATTAAGATGGAAGCGATGACCAAAGCCAGCAGCGCCTTATAAGTCAATTCCCGGCCGATTACCGGGCCCACCGATTCGTTACGCAGGGTGGTAAACTGACCGGGCTTCGCCAGTTCGGCGAGCAGCTTATCCATCTCTTCCTGGCTTAAGTGCCGGGTGCGGAGTAAAAAATCCTTTTCCCCGCTCTGCTGGACCCCCCGGCTGGTCTCCAGCCCCAGCGCGGCCACCGCTTCCCGCACCTTTTCCACAGCCACCGGCTGTTCGTAGCGAATTTCTAAAATACTTCCCCCGGTAAAATCAATCCCCAGATTCAGCCCCCGGACGGCCAGCGAAATCAGCCCCGGCAGGATCACGGCAAGGGAAATGAGATACCAGAGCCTGCGCAGCCGGATAAAATGCAAAGACATGGCAAAACCCCCTATGCTCCGTAAAGTTTCAGGTTTTTAGCCACCCCGCTGGCCGCCACCAGGTGCAAAAACCACCGGGTCATGGTAATGGCGGTGAACATGCTGGCCACGATCCCGATGGAAAGGGTCACGGCGAAGCCGCGGATGGGGCCGGTGCCGAGAAAGTAAAGCACAATGGCCGTAATCAGGGTAGTGGCATTGGCGTCAAAAACGGCCACGAAACCTCTCTTAAACCCGGCGTCGATGGCCGAGCGCAGGCTTTTGCCCGTGCGCAGTTCCTCCCGGAAGCGCTCGAAAATAATTACATTGGCGTCCACGGCAATACCCAAAGACAAAAGGAAGGCCGCGATGCCGGGCAGGGTCATGGTCACGTGCAGGCCCACAAAAATCATCAAGATTATTAAAGTATAAATGAGCAGGGCAAAGTTGGCCACCAGCCCGGGCAAACGGTAATACATCAACATAAAGATAATAATGGCGGCAACGCCCACCACCCCGGCGTGCATCGATTTATTCAAGGAATCGGCGCCCAGGGCCGGCCCGATGGTCCGCTCCTCCGCCACCGTCACTTTCAGAGGCAGGGCACCGGAGCGCAATAAAACGGCGACGTTATGCGCTTCTTCCAGCGATGCGTAGCCCGTAATTTCCGCCTTCCCGTTAGGGATGGGCTCACTCACCACCGGATTCTGGACCAATTGCCCGTCCAGGTAGATGCCGATGGGCCGGCCCACATTGGCCGCCGTCACCTCGGCAAACTTGCGCGCCCCGGCGGCATTCAGGGTCAGCTCCACCTTAATCTTCCCGGAAGCCGGGTCTTTGAATTCCACGGCGTCCTTTAAATCGGCGCCGGTAATCACCGTTTTCCCGTCCTCGGTTTTAAACTCCAGGTAGGCCGTCTTCACCATTTCGCGCACGGCCTGCCGCGGGTTTTCGATCCCCGCCAGCTCCACAATCAGGCGCCGGTCGCCCTGCTGCTGGATCGTCGGTTCGGTGACCCCGAACTGGTTGACCCGCCGCTCGATCACGGCGATCAGTTCCTTCATCTTATCCGGGGTTACCTTCGCTTCCGGAGTATCCTGCGCCTCCAGGACCACGTGCACCCCGCCCCGCAGGTCCAGGCCTAAAATGACCCCTTTAATGATGGGGAGCTGCCCGGCCAGCTTTTCGTTCCGGGCCCAGAAGGGAGCAAAAGCCAAAACACACAAAAAGGCAACGGCCGCTACAATCCCGGCCATCTGCAAAATTTTTCGCCAGTTCATCCGCCGCTTTCTCCTTCCCGCTTTAAAGCAATTTAGAACCGTTGATGACCAGTTCGAAGTTGCAGTTCAGAAAATTAGCCGCCCGCCGGCAGAGCATCATCCGGGTTAAAAAAATCTCAAAATACTCCATCACCGGGCAGATCCCGGTGTCGATGGTCAAATCCATGGTAATGGCGCGCCTTGCGCTGTTCACGCTTAAAGAAGATTTCTCCACTGCGTAGTTGACCCGGTCGTGAATGTCAAAGGTGACAAAATCGGGGTTGCGCACCCGGGTGCGGTGAACATCCGACTTGTCGGCCACAATCAGCGCAGCGGCCACGTTATTGACCGGCTGCCCGTGGCTTTCCTCGTGATTGGCAATGGCCGAAATAACCACCGCCACCTCCCCGGGAGGCATGCCCATATTCATCAGAATGGGGAAACACAGGCTGGCGCCGGAGATCCCGTGTTCGTTCCGGCTGATCACGTTGCCGATATCGTGCAGGTACCCGGCAATGGCCGCCAGTTCCGCCTCCCTTTCGGGGTGGCCCAGCTCGCGCAAAATATTGCAGGCAATGGTGCTTACCAGGTTGAGGTGCCGGTAACTGTGCTCGGTAAAACCCATCACGCCTAAGTATTCGTTTCCCTTGCAAATAAAACTGTCAATGATGGGATTCTTTTTTACATCCTGCAGAGTAACCAAATAACCGCCTCCCGGAACAGGAAAAAGAGTAGACGGCAGTCTACTCCGGAACAAAAGATCCTGTCAAAGATCCTGTCGCGCCCACGAAAAAGATTTTCCTTTTTGCCCCTCTATCCTTTTGTGCCTCTGTGCCTTTGTGCCTCTATATCCTGGTTCTTTGAACCCGGTGTCCGGCCAGTTTTAATCCTTATCTTCCGCCTCTTGCTGCCGGACCTGTCCAACGGCCGACTTTAAAATTTCGATGCGGACGTTGTCGGCAACCCGGACAACGAAGGTATCTTCTTTTACTTTCACAATTGTTCCGTAGATCCCGCCGATCGTAACGATCTGATCGTTTACTTTCAGACTGCGGATCATTTGCTGGTGCTTCTTCTGCCTGACCTGCTGCGGCCTGATCAGTAAAAAGTATAAAAGGGCGAAAAGAACTACGACGTAAAGCAAGGTGGCCAGCGATTGATTATTCATTAAATGCCCTCCCTTCCGTATCTGTAGATCAATTCGTCCCCCTCCGGCCAATTCCCTTTTTTAGAGCGAAAATTTCTGTAAAAATTCTTCTTTATATTGCCTGAATCTTCTCTCCCGGATGGCTTCCCGGATGTTTTTCATCAGCTTAAAGATGAAATGTAAATTATGAATGGTCGTCAGCCGGATGCCCAGGATCTCGTTGGCCTTGATCAAGTGGCGGAGATAAGCGCGGGTAAACCGCCGGCAGGCGTAGCAGTCGCACTCCGGGTCCAGGGGGGTAAGGTCGTCCGCATATTCGGCATTGCGCACCACCAGCTTTCCCCGGGAAGTAAACACCGTCCCGTTGCGAGCGATCCGGGTCGGTAAAACGCAATCAAATAAATCAATGCCCCTTTCCACCCCTTCCAGCAGGCAATCCGGAGAGCCCACCCCCATCAGGTAGCGCGGTTTCCCGGCGGGAATCAGGGGGACGGTATAATCCAGCACCGCATACATTATATCTTTAGGTTCACCAACACTCAAGCCGCCAATACCATAACCGTCAAAATTTAATACCCCCAGCGCTTTTGCACTTTCTTCCCTTAAATCGCGGTAAATGCTCCCCTGGATGATCCCGAAGAAAGCCTGATCGCCCCTCGTCCGGGCTTCCAGGCAGCGGCGCGCCCAGCGCGTCGTGCGCTCCATCGCCGACCGGGCCTGCTCGTAAGAACACGGGTAGGGGGCACATTCGTCAAAAGCCATGGCAATGTCGGAACCCAGGACTTCCTGGATGGCGGTAGCTTTTTCCGGGCTTAAAAAATGCTCCGCGCCGTCGATGTGGGAACGAAAGGTTACCCCTTCCTCTTCAATTTTGCGCAGGGCGGCCAGGCTGAAAACCTGGTAGCCGCCGCTGTCCGTAAGGATGGGCCCGTCCCACCCCATGAAACGGTGCAGCCCGCCGGCTTTCCGGATCAGTTCGGCGCCGGGGCGAAGGTATAAGTGATAGGTATTGCTCAAGATAATTTCCGCGCCCAGGGCGCGCACTTCTTCGGGGGTCATGGTTTTTACCGTCGCCTGCGTGCCCACCGGCATAAAAGCAGGCGTCCGGACCGGCCCGTGCGGGGTCTCCAGGACGCCCAGGCGGGCCCTGGTTTCCGGATCCTGGTAAACCACCCGAAAATCGATCGCTGCAGGCAACTTGTTTTGCTCCTCAGATAGAAATTAGACCCCCATGCCGCTTTTTCGCGGCACAACAGAGGATGAAAATCCCGGCCCGTCGTTCGATTTGCCGGGAGCGACATATGCGTAGGGCTGGCCGATGTTTCGTCAGCCCGGAGCATCGGAGCGACGGCAAACGAACGGCGGGCAAAGGGATATTTTAGGGTAGTCGTTCGTTGACCGTCGCTTAAGTGCTCCGGGTCGACGGAGCCGATCAAATGATCAGCATGGCGTCGCCGAAGCTATAGAAACGATAGCGCTTTTCCACCGCCACGCGGTAGGCGTGCAGGATTTTCTCCCGGCCGGCAAAGGCGCTGACCATCATTAAAAGGGTGGAGCGCGGCAGGTGAAAGTTGGTAATCAGCGCATCAACGACTTTGAACCGGTAGCCCGGGTAGATGAACAAATCAGTCCACCCTTTCCCGGGAGACACTTCGCCGCCGTCCAGGGCGGCCGACTCCAGGCAGCGCACGGTGGTGGTCCCAACGGCAACCAGCCGCCCCCCTTTTCTCTTCACCGCATTCACAGCCTGGGCGGTATCCCCGCTGATTTCGTAATATTCGGCATGCATGTGGTGCCTGGTGATGTCCTCAACCTTCACCGGCCGGAAAGTACCCAGCCCCACGTGCAGCAAAACCGGTTTCACCGCCACGCCTTTCGCCCGGATTCTGGCCAGCAATTCTTCCGTAAAATGCAGCCCGGCGGTGGGTGCTGCCACGGACCCCTCCTGCCGGGCATAAACCGTCTGGTACCGGAAAGGATCTCCCGCGTATTTCTTGATATAGGGCGGCAGGGGCATTTGACCCGCCCTGGCCAGCAGGTCTGCAAAATCCCCCGCCCAGTCAAAACTGATGATCCGTCCGCCAAATCCGGTGCTCTCCTCTACCGTTCCGAAAAACAGACCATCGCCGAAAAGAAGGGTATCCCCCTTCCTCACCCGCCTCCCCGGCCGAACCAGCGCCTCCCACCGTCGTCCGTCCAGGGGCTTTAACAAGAGCACCTCCACTTTCGCGCCGCTGCCGGCCTTTTTCCCCGGCAAACGGGCAGGAATGACTTTTGTCTCGTTAATGACCAGCAGGTCCCCGGGATGCAAATAGTCGATTACATCTTGAAAAAGCCGGTGCTCAATAACCCCTTGATCCCGGTAAACAACCATCAGCCGGGACAAATCCCGGCGCGGGGCAGGTTCCTGGGCGATCAGTTCCGCCGGCAAAAAGTAGTCAAAATCGGTTAGCTTCACCCCTACCCCCCATAATTCCTCGCAACAGTCACTCCCGAGTAATAGTATTTCAAAATGTCCTGGTAACTATAACCTTTCCGGGCAAGGCCCAACGCGCCGTACTGGGACATCCCCAATCCATGGCCCCAGCCGTTGCCGCAAAAAGTTACCTTCACCAGCTTCTGTTGCCCGTCATACTCCTTTTGCATGGTAAAAAACGCACTCTTCAGTCCCAGGACGGTCCGGACCCGGTCCGCATTGGAAATTTCCTCCGCCACCGGCTTCCCCTCTTGATTTAATCCTTTGATGACCAGCCGTTTGACCCTTTTTCCCGTGGCGGTGCGCTCCAGTTCAGTCAAATCAAAGACGTCCTGAAAATCATATTCCCTGCTCTTTAACTGTTCAATCAGTTGATCCTTTGTATAAACAACTTGCCAGTTGTAATGCCTGTCGTTGCGATCCTCCGGATCGGGCCTGGCCCGGATGTAAGCCAGCCGGTCCTTCCACACGTCTTCGCTGTTCTCGGTGTAACCGCCGCTGCTGCTGTGAAAAAGGGCATTTACGGGGAGGCCTTGATAGGTCAGCACCACTCCCCGGGTTTCTTGAACGGCTTTGGTTGTCGCCGGGTTTTCCCCGTCGTAACCTTTATACACCTGGCTGTTCTGGGTGGCCAGCAGATCAAATCCGTATTTCCCGTAAGTGCCCAGCTGCGCCAGGGCGTAGCTGCGGGCCGCCACCGCCTGCGCTTTGAGCGCTTCCGCCGGCCAGGAGGCGGGCATTTCCGCCGGCACCACGCCATATAAATATTCCTCCAGGGGCAACTCGTTGATAACCGTGAGCCCCTCCCCGGCGGCGCGTATTTCCAGGCTGCCGCGGTAGCGCCGGACGCCTTCGCCATTATAGAGGGTGATCAAGTCGGGGCCGCCGGCGGGAAGCAACGGCGCCAGCCCCTGGGCACTCAAAACGTGCAGGCCGGATAAATCGCTGCCCATCGGGGAAGTACGTCCTCCCGCCCCTAAAATGATCATCTCTTCACCGGGACTGAGGTTTCGCAACTCTCCGCTCCCCGCCAGGACGGCCGCCCTGGATAATCCTGACCGCACCTGCAAAGGGCCGGTGAGGCTTTGGAAAAACCGGCCGTTTTGGAAAAGGGAGATCCGGCCTGAATCGGCCTTCGCCTGCCAGCGCTCCCCGGTCTTTAAGGACACAAATACTTTTTGATCAGAAACGCTGATCAACTCGTAATCTCCGGCGATCGAAAATTCCACCTGCGCCGCCTGCTGGGCAAGCCCCACCCGGATTGTTCCCGGCGCCACGGTTGCTTCTTCTTCGAAAGCCTCCGCCCCCCTGCAAACAAAAAAGAAAAATAACAAACCAACAAGCAAACCTGTTTTGCCCGGCCGGAACATTTCAGCCGTCAACCCCCCGTTTATTCGTCAAAAGAGACAGGCACCGCCTCCCGGGTTTTCATTTTTGAGTCTTCAGGCCTGTCCATGTCTATTGTTTTTTCGACATAAACCGGGGGTTTTCCTTCCAGTTTTACCTTCTAAATAACAAATTTAAAATAATTGTCAATAAGATGCTGAGCAAAATGGAGGTAACAATGGGAAAATAAAAGGTAAAGTTCCCTCTCTGCACGAAAATATCTCCCGGCAGCCGGCCTAAATTAAAGATTTTTCCCGAAACAATCATCAGGCCGCCGATAATGACCAGAAAAACACCCATCAGCAAAATTATTTTCCCCAGGGATTCCCAGGGAGCGCTCATAAAACCAACTCCTTCATCTTTCCCCGCCCCCCGGCGGCTTTTTGCTTTTGTTTTTCCGGACAATAACGCTCCTTTTCGCTATAGATACAGCCGCAATATTGCTGCCGGTACATCCCCATTTCCTTTGAACGGGCCGTCGCTTCTTTAAACCCGGGCCGGAAATCATAATAGTAAAAAGGGATGCCGTACTCTTCCGCAACGGCTTCACCCGTTTCCCGGATCAGCTCGTGCTTTTGAAAAGGGCTGACCAAAAGGGTGGTGGTAAAGCCGGCAAAGCCGCCCCTTTTCGCCACCCCCGCCGCCTGCCGCAGGCGCAAAAGATAACAGAAGCGGCAGCGCACGTTCTCCCGGTAAACCACCGTCCGCAGGAATTCTTCCAGGCGGTAATCTTCATCAACAATCAACTTCAGGTCGATTTCCCGGGCATATTCCGCCAGCGTGTGTTTGCGCTTCAACCACTCTGTATAAGGGTGGATATTGGGATTAAAAAAGTACCCGTAGACGTCAAACTCTTTTTCCCTTAGATAATCCACCGGATAAATCGCGCAGGGAGCGCAGCAAATGTGCAAAAGCAGGCGCACCAAAAAAGTCCCTCCTGTTTTGCCCGCCTACCAGAGGCTGGGCTGCCGGTCCCCGTCCTTTGGCGAAGACAGGCCCAGATGTTCATATGCCCGGGGGGTGGCCACCCGCCCCCGGGGCGTTCGGGCCAGCAGACCGCTTTGCATTAAATAAGGCTCGTAAACGTCTTCCAGGGTGGCAGCTTCCTCGCCGACGGCAGCGGCCAGGGTATCCAGGCCTACCGGCCCCCCGGAAAATTTTTCTATTAAAACGTTTAAACACTTTCGGTCAATAAAGTCCAGGCCGAGGGGATCAACACCGAGAAAGCTCAGGGCATCCCGGGCAACTTCCCCGGTGATCACCCCTTTCGCCTTGACCTGGGCGTAATCGCGCACCCTTTTTAAAAGGCGGTTGGCCACCCGGGGGGTGCCCCGGGCGCGGCGGGCAATCTCCTCCGCACCGGCGCCGTCAACGGCAATTTTTAAAATGGCGGCCGAACGCAGCACTATTTGCACCAGATCGTTTATTTCGTAGTAATCCAGGTGGACAATCACCCCAAAACGATCCCGCAAGGGCGACGTCATCAGGCCCGCGCGCGTGGTGGCGCCGATCAGGGTAAACCGGGGCAGCTCCAGGCGGATGGAGCGGGCGCCCGGACCCTTGCCAATTATAATGTCCAGGGCAAAGTCCTCCATGGCGGGATATAATACTTCTTCCACGGCCCGGCTCAACCGGTGCACTTCATCGATAAACAAGACGTCCCCCGGCGCCAGATTGGTCAAAATCGCCGCCAGATCGCCCGGCCGCTCGATCGCCGGACCGGAGGTGATCCGGATACTTACCCCCAGCTCGTTGCTGATAATTCCGGCCAGGGTGGTTTTGCCCAATCCGGGTGGACCGAGCAGCAGCACGTGGTCCAGGGCTTCTTTGCGCGTTAAAGCCGCCTGGATAAAGACGGCGATGCTTTCCTTTACTTTCTGCTGGCCGATGAATTCCTGCAGCCGGCGCGGGCGCAGGCTGCCTTCCACTTCCCGGTCTTCTTTTTTTAAAACAGCGGATACAATCCGGTCTTCCATTTACAAACCCCCGAATATCCCTTTTCCCTCCATGCCTCTCCTGTGCATTTCTGCCTTTGTCCCTCCGTGCCTTTTTACGCTTTTTTCCCCAGCCTTTTCAGCGCCGACCGGACCAGGGAAGCCGCCGGTACGGCGCCGCCGGCATCTTCGGCCGCCGCGCGGGCGGCCCTCCTTGCCTCGCTTTCCGAATAGCCCAGGGCAACCAGGGCCGCCACGGCATCTTCTTCTTCGGAGGATGCCTTTTTGCCGGCAGCTTCCCCTTCCAGCTGGGATATTTCCCCGGCCAGTTTGTCTTTTAACTCCAAAATAATTCTTTGGGCGGTTTTTTTCCCGATTCCCGGCGCCCTGGTCAGCCCGTCCACGTCCCCCTGCGCGATGGCCAGGCGCAGTTCTTGCGGCCCCAGGGCGGAAAGCAAACCAACGGCCCCCTTCGGCCCCACCCCGCTCACATTGAGCAGCAACCGGAAAATCGCCAGCTCGTCCTGCCCCCAAAACCCGTAAAGCGATACCCCGTCCTCGCGGGAAGCCAGATAGGTATGCAATTTTACTTCCGCACCCAAACCGGGAAGCCGGCTTAAAGTAGAAGCAGGCACCTGCAGCTGAAAACCAATGCCGTTTACCTCGACAATGATCGCTTCTTTTCCAACGGCCGCCAGCGCTCCCCGCAAAAAAGCCAGCAACCCGCCCGCCCCCCTACTTCCAGAGATTCTTTCCCGACGAAGAGAATGCGTCGCAGATGGCCGTCGCCAGGGCATCGGTAACGTCGTCGGGAGTCGGCGGCTCCGGCAGCCCCAGGATGGCCTTCACCATATATTTAACCTGCTGTTTGGTTGCCCGGCCGTAACCGACAACCGCCTGCTTAACCTGCAAAGGAGTATATTCGGAAATCACCAGACCCGCCCCGGCCGCCGCCAGGACGGCCACCCCCCGCGCCTCGCCCACGCCCATGGCGGTGCGGACGTTCTTATTGAAAAATAATTCTTCAATGGCAAAGCGTTCAGGCCGGAAGTTTTGAATGATCTTTTGCAGCTGTTCGTAGATAAGCTGGAGGCGGGCGGGCAGCAAAAGATCGCCTCCGGTTTTGATATAACCGTAGTCCACGACGGCAAACCGGTCCGCAGAAAAATCAATAATTCCAAATCCCGTTCTGGCCGTCCCTGGGTCCACACCGATGATTCGCAAACTTACCAGGCCTCCCCCGAAAAACAGGGATTAGACCTTCATACCGCTTTTTTCGCGGCCCCAGCAGAGGATGAAAATTCCCGGCCCGCCGTTCAATTTGCCAGGAACGACCCATGCTTAAGGCGCCGGTAACGAAATGCGGTACACCTTATGTGCCAGCGAACAGGCAGCGCAATTGAGAAGTGGGATGTGAGAAGTTAGAGGTGGGATTTAAAATTCTCACTTCCAACCTCTCGCCTCTCACCTCTCAATTGCCTGGTTCGCTCCGAACCAGGCCGATGTTTCGTCAGCCCGGGGCTCCCAGGCAACGGCAAACGAACGGCGGGCTTAAAGCAGCCGGGAGGTTTTATTCCGCATCCATGATACCTATATTTCTACGATATATCCGGCGCCTCCTTCTCCGGGGAGGTCAAAAGTTTCGCTGCTGTACAGAAAAGGAAGGCCCGATTGATTTTCGGGCTTTTCCTTATTATTCTCCCTGATCTGTTCATCTAAATTTTCCAATCCGGCATTTAAAGCGGATTCCCCGGCGAATTCCAGTTCTGCGCGCAACCTGGTTTGGATTTCCGGTAATTGCCGGTCAAAATTCATGGCCTGTTCGAGCTTGATCTGATAATCCCGGGACAGGCTGGCGAGCGGTATTCTTTTCTCCACCCGCAACAGCTTCTGGTTGTTTCCTAAAGGCCCTTCAAAAATTGCCACATAACCTTCACTGATCCCCAGGTGCCGGTAAGATTTGTGCTCCGGGCAAAATTCCCGGCATTGCTTGCGCAAGACCAGCACATCTTGCGCCGTCTCAATTACCCAGCCTTCTTGAGCCGGGTATTTTTGCTCCAGTCTGCTCCGGTCCAGACCGATTAATTCCTGGGGTGCTCGCCCCAGATAAACGATGTGGACATCTCCGCAAAGATATTCATATTCCTCGCGCACAACCGTGCCGGCGGACACTTCCTGCCCAACTGCGCGGGCAACCGGAGGAAAGCCGGTGAAAACCGGCTTTGCGGCCGGTCCGGCCAAAACGGAAAGGGCCAAAAACACCGCCGTTGCCACGGCAAACACCATCAAGACGCCCGCCATAACCCAGAAAATTCTTTTCAACATTAAAGACACCCCGGTAATTATACAGTACTCTATATTATTTCCATTTCCTGGTTTATCAATTCACAACGGCTCCGGGGTGTCTAAAAACAGAGCAAACTACGGATCGTCAACATTCCGGGTAAACTTCATGACTTTCCCTTTGTCCTTTGTGCCTTTGTGTCGAGTAGATGTGGGCCTCTGTGCCTGTTCTTTTTATTCCTCAACCTCAAAATTGGCGTAAACCTCCTGCACGTCGTCATGGTCTTCGAGGGCGTCAATCAGACGCATTACCGGTTCGGCTTCCGGTGCGGCCATTTTCACGGTGCCGGCGGGAATCATGGTAATTTCCGCCTCTGCAACCGGGATGCCCTGCACGGCCAGCGCACTTCTTACTTTTTCAAAGTCCTCCGGGCCGGTGATCACCTCAAAACTGTCCTTTTCCACTTTGACATCTTCGGCGCCCGCTTCCAGGGCGGCCAGCAAGAGGGTATCTTCATCGGAAAATTCTTCTTTGTCCACGATCAGCAAACCCTTGCGGGCAAACATCCAGGAAACACAGCCGGCCTCGCCGAGATTGCCCCCGTTTCTGGAAAACAGATAACGGATTTCACTGGCGGTCCGGTTGCGGTTATCGGTTAAAATCTTCAGCATAATGGCCACGCCGCCGGGCCCGTACCCTTCGTAATAAACTTCCTCGTAACCGGCGCCGCCTGCCTCGCCTGTACCGCGCTGGATGGCCCGCTGGATATTCTCGTTGGGAATATTTGCCTCCTTCGCCCTTTGAATAGCCGCTTTCAGGCGGGGGTTCGCTTCCGGGTCGCCGCCTCCCATCCGGGCAGCGACGATGATTTCCCGCGCCAGCCGGGTGAATATCTTTCCCCGCTGGGCATCCATGCGTTCCTTTTTTCTTTTAATGTTCGCCCACTTGGAATGACCGGCCATTTCGCCTTCCCTCCTTAAAACGGCGGGCGGGCGGGCATCTCATTTTTATGGGTATTACGCGCGGCCAGGGTTTCAATTACTTCCTTTACTCTCTCGCTCCCTTTTCCGTAAAGAATATATTCATCCAGCTCGGCATAGGTAATGCCCATTTCTGCTTCATCGCACTGCCCGGCCCACAATCCTGCCGACGGGGATTTATCGATAATCTGCCGGGGAACGCCGAGAAACTCGGCCAGTTCCCGTACCTGGGATTTCACCAGGTTGCCGATGGGCAAAAGGTCAACCCCCCCGTCGCCGTACTTGGTAAAGTAACCAACGGTCAGTTCGCTCCGGTTGCCCGTACCGACCACCAGGTACCGGTTCCGGGCGGCAAAGAAATAAAGGGTGATCATCCGGAGCCGCGGTTTAATATTGGCGATGGACATATCCATTTCCCGGATATTATATGGTTTACCGGTCAGCTTTTCAACCATTAATTCAAAAGGCTGATCGAGGATCACCTCTTTGACGGTAACGCCAAAAGCCCGGGCGACGGCCCGGGCGTCTGCCGCATCCTGCGGGTCGCTGTGGCAGGGCATAATGATTGCAAGAGTGTTTTCCGGACAGGCCCGCTTGCACAAAGCCACCGTCACCGCCGAATCGATTCCTCCGCTCAAGCCAACCACAAATCCTCTGGCGCAGCGCGCTTCCAGCTGCCCGCGCAACCAGCCGGTTAATTTTTCGGCCATTTCTGCGGCGTGCAAAACCAATCCCTCCAGATTAAAAAACCTGTAGCTTTATAATAACATAAAGTTAAAAATAAACGCAAATTCAATTAAGTTTTAGAGGCACTAAGGCACAAAGGATAATAAAGTTGGGAAATGACAACGGTAAAAAGCTTACGTTTTCCAAAACCGGGTACTGAGCAGAACCATCACGGAGTAGACTTCCAGCCTGCCAATCAGCATGCACATACTTAAAACCACCTTTGCCGCCACCGGCAGGGAAGCATAATTGGAAGCCGGCCCTACCAGCCCCAGCCCCGGCCCCACGTTGCCCAGGGTCGCCGCCACGGCGGAAAGCGCGCTGACCAGGTCCAAACCCAAAGCGGTAAGGAAAATTACCACCCCCAGGAAAATTAACAGATAATAAAAGAAGAAAGCCTGGACGGTCCCGACCACTTCTTCGGAAACTGTGTGGCTGCCCAACCGGACGGGGATCACCGCCTGGGGGTGCAGCAGCCGGGTGAGCTGCCGCGAAGCGCTTTTGATCAGAATGAGCACGCGAATATGTTTGATGGCGCCGCCGGTAGAACCCGCACAGCCGCCGATAAACATTAAAAGAAGCAGGATCATTTGCGAAAAGACCGGCCACTGGTTAAAATCCGCCGTGGCAAACCCCGTCGTGGTCACTATTGACGAGACCTGGAACAAAGCAAACCGGAGGGCCCGTTCTATTTCGTATCCTTCTGCTCTCCAGAGATTAAGCGCCACCAGCAGGGTACTGAAGACAATAACGCCCAGGTAAAACTTGAATTCGGGATCTTTCCAGTAAGCGCGCCCTTCGCCCGCCCGGAAAGCCCGGTAATGGAGGGCAAAATTCATCCCGCAGATAATCATAAAAAAAACGATAATCAATTCAATGACCGCGTTTTCATAAGCACCGACACTTAAATTTTTATTCGAAAAACCACCCGTGGCAACAGTTCCAAAAGTATGGACGACGGAATCAAACCAGGACAGCCCGGCGATTTTTAAAAGGACAACTTCGGCAATGGTAATCATCAGATAGATCCGGTACAGTTCGCGGGAGGTAATGGCCACCCGCGGCAATACTTTGCTTTTGGTGGGTCCGGGTACTTCCGCCCGGAAAAGCTGCAGCCCGGCGACTCGCAAAGAAGGGATCAGCGCCACCGTCAGGACGATCACCCCCATTCCGCCCAACCAGTGGGTAAAGCTGCGCCAGAGGAGAATACTCCGCGGTAAAATTTCTACATCGGCCAGCACCGAAGCGCCCGTCGTGGTAAAACCGGACATGGTTTCGAAAAAGGCGTCCGCCGGATGGCTCAACGCTCCCGACAAAACAAAAGGCAGGCTGCCGAAAATAGCCAACGTCAGCCAGCCAAATGTAGCAATGACAAACCCTTCTTTATAACTCAGCTGATTGGGATCAACCGGAAACCTTACCAAAACAAGGCCAACCGCAGCACCCACGAAAAACGCAATCAAAAAAGCTGGAACAGTATTTTCTTTTAAATATATAGCAATCAACAAAGAAGGAAGCATTGCCAGTGATTCACAGAGCAGCACCAGACCCAATGTGCGTAAAACCAGGTTCCGGTTCAAAATCCTTTCCTCCCACGTCAAATAACGCCTCGATCGCTCGAATAGTCTGGCCTACGGCAAAAACCACCAGGCGGTCGTTTTCCTGGATCACGTCCTTTCCCTGGGGGATGATGATTTTGCGGTCGCGCAAAATGGCCCCTACGATTACCCCTTTGGGCAGCCCGAGCTTTTCTAAAGAACGGCCGACAACCCGGCTGTTCGCCGGGATGATCAGTTCCACCACTTCCGCCTGGCCGTTTAACAAGAGAGAGAGGGAAAGCAGCCGCCCGCCCCGGATAAACCGCAAGATTTCGCTGATCGTGATCAGCCGCGGGCTGATCGCCGCGTCTACGCCCAGACGCTCCACCAGCGGCGCGTAGGAAGGCCTGCTTACCTTGGCAATTACTCTTTTCGCCCCCAGTTGTTTGGCTAACAGAGCAATCAGCAAGTTCTCCTCGTCAATCCCGGTTACGGCCACAAAACCGTCCGTCTCGCCGACGCCCTCCCGCTTCAATAAATCGACATCGGTGCCGTCCCCTTTCAAAATAAGTACAGGCGGTAAACGTTCAGCCAGCTCACGGCATTTTTGCTCGTTTTGCTCGATGATTTTAACTTCCATCCCCCGCCTGCTCAAACGCTCGGCAAGGTAAAACCCGATTCTCCCTCCGCCCAGAATCATTACGCTATGCATGCGCTGCCTTTTCTTTTTGATCCGCGCACAAACTTTATTGACGCTGTCCAGGTGGGCCAACAGGTAAAGGGTGTCGCCGGTCTGAATTTTGTCGTGCCCCCCCGGAACAATCATTTTCCCCTGGCGGGAAATTCCTACAATCAGGCACGCCTTCGGTATCTGCAGTTCCTGCAGGCGTTTGTTTACAAATTCATGATGGCCTTCCTCGATATTAATTTCCGCCATCTGCACTTTCCCGTTGGCAAAAGGCTCCGTATAAACCGGCAGGGATACAGTGAGCAAACGGGAAATTTCCAGGGCGGCGGCAAATTCGGGATTAATCACCAGATCAATCCCCAGTTCTTCCTTGGAAATCCGGAAGTCCCCGGTATAATCGGGATCCCGGACGCGGGCGATGGTGCGGGGAACACCCAGGCGCCTGGCAATCAGGCAGGCGATCATGTTAATTTCATCGCTGTTGGTCACCGCCACCACCAGGTCGCTTTCCGCCACCCCGCAATTTTTCAAGGTCAGGGCACTGGCGCCGTTGCCCCGGAAGGCCAGCACGTCCAACTCTTCTTCAATCCGGGCAATTTTCGCTTCCTCCCGGTCAATCACCACCAGATCGTGCCCTTCGTCAACCAGGCGCCGGGTAATTTCCAGGCCTACTTTTCCTGCGCCAATGATTGTTATTTTCATGATCGCTCCCTCGGTGCCCAAATCTATTCATAATAATTGTTTACCTTACGGGCGAGAAAAAATCAAGTGGTTTTTTCACACATCTAAAAACCCTTGAAATTCAAGGATTTTTTGAGGTCTACTTGGCGTTTGCTAACCACTTGCTAACCGGCCTTAAAGCCCTAAATCTTCAATGGCCTTGACCGCCTCCCTTTGCGTATGCGGCAATACGTGACTGTACCTGTCAAGGGTCATTTGAACCGTAGAGTGACCCAACCTTTCAGAAACAATTTTTGGGTGGACGCCTTTTTCAAGCAGGAGTGTCGCGTGCGTGTGTCGAAGATCGTGGAAGCGGATGGGCGTCGCCCCTGCTCTTTTAACAAGCCCGGCAAATATTGCGTCAATAGCCGCCTGGCGCGGCGGCTTGGCCGATTTCTTAGTCCAAAAGACCCAGGGCACTTGCCCCAACCCTAATTTTAACGCCTCCTCGGCGTTTACCTTTTTATGCCTTTTTAACAGGTTAATCACGGAATCATCGACGGGAACGACCCTCTGCGCCTTTTTAGTCTTGGGGGGTTGCGTCTTGATTTCGCCCGGCAGGACCGCCAGCGTTTTCGTGATGT
Organism: Armatimonadota bacterium; assembly: GCA_023511535.1. GTDB lineage: Bacteria > Bacillota > Desulfotomaculia > Desulfotomaculales > Nap2-2B > JAIMBK01. Next base: position 1,493 of record JAIMBK010000011.1, on the reverse strand, counting down.
GGATCTTTTTACCTTCAAAGTCAATGTCCTCCCAATGTAAGGCGAGCAATTCCCCTAACCGAGCGCCGGTTTTTAATGCCAGGTAGCACAGTGCGTGATATTTATGCTTTTCGATAGCTTTTAAAAACCGCGCCGCTTCTTCTTTCGTCCAAACATGCATTTCCTTTTCTTCAGCCTTCGGGGAATCCACGTCGGAAACGGGGTTATACGTCAGGATTTTCAAAGAAACGGCCTTTTTAAAGGCGTTTTTTAAGGTTATATACAGTCCCTTTTTCCTTGACTGTTCTACCCCGGAAAGTTTCTGCAGGGCCATTTCCACGTCTAACGCGGTGATTTTCTGCAGCGGCTTTTTCGCAATCTCCAAACTCTTCAACCTGTTTACGCGGCTTGAATATTCGTACCAGGTCGTTTCCTTGACCTTTCCCTTCTTCAGAAGCAGCCACTGGTCGAGGTAATCTCCCAGCGTCATCTGCGACGGTTCCACGTACATCCCCGTCTCGATCTCGTTGATCAGCCGCGCCAGCTCTCTTTCCGCGTCCTTCTTCGTACCTTTGACCGTGATTGACTTCTGTCGCCTCTTGTTGGTCACCGGGTCCCTCGGTAACTCCACCACCACCGTCCACGAATTTTTGCTCCTTTTGTAAATGCAACCGCGCATTTTCTTATCCCTCCCGAAAAATAGGGCCGGGCGGGATTTTTAAGTTATTCTCCCCGCCCGGCGGTTTTTCCTGCAATATTTAACCTTCCCTTTTCCCGACGATTAATTTTTCCAACTCCACCCGTGACACCCGGATGTGCCTGCCTACCTTGAACGAAGGTATCGCTCCCTGCCTGACCAGCTCGTAAGCCGTGGACCGCTTCAGCCGCAGGACTTTGGCCGCCTCCTGCACGGTCATGACCAGCGGCAGGTCGTCAAGGCTGGTGGTTGCCGCGGTATTCATACCGGCTTGCATCTCCTTTCTAAAAAATTGTTCAAAAACGAAACGCTACCTTCCGGCAGCGCCGTAATTTGTGGCTTCCCCCTGCGCCAAAATTAAATTTGCCACCGGTGGCAAATATCGCCCTCCCGAAAATGCCCGACGTAAAACTATAACGCGCGTTATAAATTGCCGGTAAACTGTCAGCCTTTATTACTACTCAAAAAGCCGCCCACCTATCACAAAACCGCCGAAATTTGCACTTTACCACTCGAGTAATATTTTTCTGCGCCAAATTTTTACCCCGGAAAGTTTCACGCGCGGGATACTTTCGCCAGCTTCAGGCCAATTTCACCCCCACCGCCCTTTTCACCGCCTCCACCGCCTCCACCGCGCCGAGCTTGCCCTTCAGATCGAGAATCATCCGCTGCGCCGTCTTCTTGCCGATGCCGGGAATCGCCTGGAAGCGCGCGGCGTCGCCGAGGGCGATCGCGCGCCGGAGCTCCGCCGGCTGCGCGCTCGAGACGACGGCGAGCGCGACCTTCGGCCCGATGCCGCTCACGGCGAGGAGGTGGA
>JAIMBK010000108.1 GCA_023511535.1 Armatimonadota bacterium | reverse complement strand
CATGAGAACGTTCGTTCTCTCCATAAAGTAATGAAAATAATTATGTAAAAGTATTTACCCCTAATTCCTAACCCCTAATTCCTAACTCCTATTTTCTGAGGAGGTACCGTCTTGGAGTTATATTACCTTACGGCCCACGAACTGCACGACTTGCTCGTCGACAGGCAAATTACCGCCGAAGAATTATGCCGGGCTTTTTTTGAGCGCATTGACGCCGTCGAGGATAAATTAAAAGCTTTTGTGACCATTACCAGGGAAAATGCCCTGGCCCGGGCAAAGGAAATTGACCGGCAAATCGCCGCCGGCGGACAGATCGCGCCGCTTGCCGGCATCCCCGTTGCCGTTAAGGATAACCTTTGCACGGAGGGAGTGCGGACAACCTGTTCCTCCAAAATTCTTTACAATTTTATCCCCCCTTACAGCGCAACTGTAATTACCAGATTGAATCAGGCGGGGGCAGTAATTTTAGGCAAAACCAACCTGGATGAATTTGCCATGGGCTCCTCCACCGAAAATTCAGGTTTCTTCCCCACGCATAACCCCTGGGACCTGGAGCGGGTTCCGGGCGGTTCCAGCGGCGGCTCGGCGGTGGCGGTGGCCGCCGGAGAGGCCGCGGTGGCGCTGGGTTCAGATACGGGCGGTTCCATTCGCCAGCCGGCCGCCTTTTGCGGGATAGTGGGCCTAAAGCCGACCTACGGGGCGGTTTCCCGCTTCGGGCTGATGGCCTTTGCTTCCTCCCTGGATCAAATCGGCCCTTTAACGAGGGACGTTACCGATGCCGCCCTGGTCATGAACGTCATTGCCGGGCACGACCCCCTGGATTCCACCTCTGCCCCCGGACCGGTGCCTGATTATACCGCTTATCTGCAAAACGGGATCAAAGGCCTGAAAATAGGTGTGCCGAAAGAATATATGGGCGAGGGGATTTCCCCGGCCGTCAAACAGGTCGTTGCAGAGGCACTGGCCGCCCTGGCCGATCTGGGCGCCCAAATCGAGGAAACCAGCCTGCCCCACAGCGAATACGCCCTCCCGGCGTACTATTTAATTGCCCCGGCGGAAGCCAGCTCCAACCTGGCCCGCTACGACGGCGTGCGTTACGGCTACCGGGCCGAGGGGGGTACCGATGTGGTGGACATGTTCATGAAAACCCGCAGCCTGGGCTTCGGACCGGAGGTAAAGCGCCGGATTATGCTGGGCACCTACGCCCTGTCCGCCGGCTACTACGACGCCTACTATTTAAAAGCATTGAAGGTACGTACGCTTATCAAACAGGACTTCGACCGGGCCTTTGCCAGCTACGACGTGCTCCTTTCCCCGACCACCCCGTCGCCGGCCTTCAGGCAGGGAGAAAAGGTGGCCGACCCGCTGCAGATGTACATGTCGGACATCTGCACCCTGGCGATAAACCTGGCCGGCCTGCCGGGAATCTCCATTCCGGCCGGCTTCGCGGACGGGCTGCCGGTCGGCATGCAGTTAATCGGCAAGCCCTTCGACGAAGGCACGCTCCTGCGCGTGGCGTATACCTTTGAACAAAACACGGAGCACCACAAAGCCCGGCCCAAAATATAAAACCCGGTGCCAGGAAAGGAGATTTATATGGACTACGAAGCCGTCATCGGCCTGGAAGTACACGTGGAGCTCAAAACAAAAACCAAGATCTTTTGCCCTTCGACGACCGAATTCGGCGGCGCTCCGAACACCCACACCTGCCCGGTGTGCCTGGGCCTGCCCGGGGTGCTGCCGGTGCTGAATAAAAAAGTGCTGGAATACGCCATCCGGGCTGCTCTGGCCTTAAACTGCGAGATTGCAGAATTTTCCAAGTTCGACCGGAAAAATTACTATTACCCCGATATGCCTAAAAACTATCAAATTTCGCAATATGACCTTCCCCTGGCCAAAAACGGTTATCTGGATATTGAGGTGGACGGACGAACCAGGCGCATCGGAATCACCCGCCTGCACATGGAGGAAGATACGGGCAAACTCGTCCACCAGGGCACCATCACCACCACGCCTTATTCGCTGGTGGACTACAACCGGGCCGGCGTGCCCTTAATCGAGATTGTTTCCGAGCCGGACCTGCGTTCGCCGGAGGAGGCGCGGATTTACATGGAAAAACTGCGTTCCATCATCCAGTATACCGGCGTTTCCGACTGCAAGATGGAGGAGGGCTCCCTGCGCTGCGACGCCAACGTTTCGGTGCGGCCGAAAGGTTCCCCGGAATTCGGCACCAAAACCGAAATCAAGAACATGAATTCTTTTAAGGCCTTGCAGAGGGCGCTCAGTTACGAGGTGCAGCGGCAGATCGACGTGCTCGAAGAGGGCGGCCGGATCATTCAGGAAACCCGCACCTGGGACGAGGGCAAAGGGGTGACCCTGCCCATGCGCAGCAAAGAAGAAGCGCACGATTACCGCTACTTTCCCGAGCCCGACCTGGTGCCGCTGGTGATTGACCGCCGCTGGGTGGAAGAAATCCGGGCTTCCCTGCCCGAACTTCCCGACCGGCGCCGGCAGCGCTACCTGGAACAGTTCGGCCTGCCCGCTTACGACGCTTCCGTGTTGACTTCCACCATTGAGCTGGCCGAGTACTTTGAAGCCTGTACAGCCCATTACCCCGACGCCAAAACGGTGAGCAACTGGATTATGGGCGACCTTTCCCGTCTCTTGAATGTACATAATCTGGAAATCACGCAGTGCCGGATTCGACCGGAACAGCTGGCCCGGATGCTCAGGCTCATCGATCAGGGCACCATCAGCGGCAAAATCGCCAAGACGGTTTTTGAAGAAATGTTCGCCACGGGCAGTGATCCGGAAAAAATCGTGAAAGAAAAGGGGCTTGTCCAGATTACCGACGAAGGAGCCATCGCCGCCATCGTGGAAGAGGTAATCGCCAACCACCCGAAAGTGGTGGAAGATTACCGGGCGGGTAAAGAAAAAGCCCTGGGCTTTTTGGTGGGGCAGGTGATGAAGGCTACCAGAGGCAAGGCCAACCCGGAGCTGGTCAACAGGTTGTTCAAGGCGCGGTTATAAAAAAGCCCCGGGCGGCAGCGCCGGGGCGATAAGGAACATTTGCCACGTCAGGCCATTCTTTCTATCGGAATGGTTCTTGGCGGTTTGGTGACAAAGACGAGCGCGGCAGCCACCAGCAGCAACGCGCCGGAAATGAGGTAAGCATTGTGGTAGGTGCCGGTTAAATCCGCCACCCGTCCGGCTACGATCGGCCCGATGAGGGAACCTGCCCCCCAGGCGGTGAAGACGAGCCCGTAATTTATACCGGCGTTTTTCAGCCCGAAAAAGTCGTAGGTGGCGGAGGGGAAAAGGGACAACAGGGAGCCGTAGCATAGACCGGCCAGGCAGGCGCCGGCAATCAGGGTGCTGCCGGAGACGTAATTTGAGAAGAGAAACATGTTGGCGGCCTGCAGCAAAAAGACAAGCAGCATCGTATTGGTCCGTCCCAGGCGGTCCGACAGAAAACCGGCTAAAATCCGGCCGCCGGCGTTGAATATGGCTAAAGCGGCGACCATTATGTAGCCCCACTTGACGTGGGCCTGGATCGAAGCTATTTTTGCCAAATGCCCGATAATCATTAAACCGGCAGAGGCCGTTAAGGTGAACATTATCCACAAGAGCCAGAACTGTACCGTCTGCAGCATTTCTCCCGGCGAGTAATCCCGTCCGGTAATATTTTTCGCTTTTGCCTGTTGAGTGGAGGACGATACCGCCGGACCTGGCGGAATATACCCGGCCGGAGGGAAAGCCAAAGCCTGGGAAAGGATGAGAATGGCGACGATAAAAATGATCCCTTCAATAAAAAACGCTTTTTGGACGCCCCATGCTTTAAGAAAAGCGTTTGTCATAGGGGAAATGTATACCGAGGCCAGCCCGAAACCGGCTACGACCAAACCGGAAATTTGACCTTTTTTCTGGGGTGGGAACCATTTTACGGCCGCCGGGGTAGGGGCGGCGTAACCAAGACCCAGACCGATCCCGGTGATGATTCCAAAACCCAGCACCGCCAGCGGCAATGTGGAGGTCAGGCCGCAAATTAGCAGGCCGGCGCCGCAGAAAATACCGCCGAGGGCGGCGATCCATTTCGGTCCGTACCGGTCGACCAGCCTCCCCGCCGGAACCATGATGATGGCGAAAACAACGCAGGCCACCGTATAGGGCAGGGAGGACTGGGTTTTGCTCCAGTTCAACTGATCAATCAGGGCGGCGGCAAAAACGCTCCAGGTGTACAGGACACCCAAAGCCAGGTTGACGCCCATTCCGCAAAACGTTACGATCCAGCCCCGGGAAGGGTTGGGTTGAACGGCCGGTTGCATTCAAAAACACCCCCTGAGTATTTTTTAAATTTTTCGCTTTCTTGAGCAGGAGAGGGTTAATGCCTTTCCCGGGCCAACCCTCTCCCCTTCCTTTTCTTTTAGCCCTCGACTTTCTCTAAAGATACTTTAACGATGTTGAATGCTTTTGTTGCCTCTTCAATGGCTACGCCGTCCTCCAGTGTGGTCACGTCTCCCAGCGCGGCTCCATGGACGACCGCCCTCAGCAGCCGGCGCATGATTTTACCGCTTCTTGTTTTGGGAACCATGTCGACGAAAGCGATGGTGGCGTCCGAGGCGACAAGAGCTCCAATGGTGCTTCTTAAATGATTTTTCAATTCTTTACCCAATTCCAGGCCCGGTGTATATCCTTGCTTGAGGACGGTAAAGACAAACGGTATTTCTCCCTTCACCGGGTCGGTTTTGCCGATGCAGGCCGCCTCCGCCACCGCCGGGTGCTTAATCATGGCCGACTCCACTTCCGCCGTTCCGATCCGGTGACCGGCTACTTTCAGAACGTCGTCGGCCCGGCCCAACACCCAGATGTATCCGTCCGGGTCTTTAACGGCAAAGTCCCCGGTGTAGAAATACATTTTTCCCTGGAACCGGGACCAATACGTATCAATGTACCGCTGCGGGTTTTTATACAACGTCATTAACATTCCCGGGTAGGGGGAAGTGATCGCCCAATAACCCCTTACTCCCGGCGGGCAGGGGTTGCCGTCGTCGTCGAGCACTTCCATCGTAACGCCCGGGAATGGGTAGCCGTTGGTGCCGGGTTTGAGCGGGAAGATTTTTCCCAGGCCGGGGTAGTGTCCGGTCAGCATGTGGCCGGTTTCGGTCATCCACCAGGTGCTGGAAGCTACAATGTCTTCCCGGCCGATGTGTTTATAATACCACCGGAACGCTTCGGGGTTGATTGGTTCGCCTACCGAGTGGGCGATTCTGATGGTGGAAAGATCGTATTTTTTAACGTTTTCTTCGGGGAACTTCATCAGCATCCGGATGGCGGTCGGCGCGGCGTAGAAAACAGTCACCCCGTGCCTTTCGATGATGCTCCACCAGCGGTCGGGTCCCGGAAAATCGGGGGCTCCTTCGTACATCATGGACGTTGCGCCCACCATCAGCGGTCCGTAGACGATGTAAGAATGTCCGGTAACCCAGCCGATGTCGGCGGTGCACCAGTAAATGTCGTCGTCGCGCAGATCAAAGATGCATTTCGTTGTCGCGTACAGACCGACCGCATAGCCGCCCACTGAATGTTGGACTCCCTTTGGCGCCGCCGTTGTTCCCGAAGTGTACAGGATGTAAGAAAAGTCCTCCGAGCCGAGTTTTTCCGCTTCCACCCGCACATTTTTCGAAATGCCTTTGATTAAGTCGTGATGCCAGAGGTCTTTATTTTCGTTCCAGTTTATTTCGTGACCCGTTCTTCGGACGACAATTACCTTCTCGATTTCGTGCCCGTTTTGCGTACAGATTTTTACCGCATCGTCAACAATGGCCTTCAAGTTTAAAATTTTTCCGCGGCGGTAAACGCCGTCGGCGGTGATAATGATCCGGGAACCGGCGTCCTGCGCCCTTTGGGCGATGGCTTCGGCGCTAAACCCGCTGTACACAATGCTGTGTTTGACGCCCATCCTCTGGACGGCCAGCATGTAAAGGGGGAGTTCCGGGATCATGGGCAGGTAAAAAGTCAGGATTTCCCCCCTTTGCACGTTTAATTTTTCCCGTAGGGCATGGGCAAAGACGTTTGATTCCCGGTAAAGGTCATAATAGGTAAATTTTCTTACTTCTTTGGGCTGGTTCAGGGTTTCGTCCCAGGGTTCCCCTTCCCAGATCAAAGCCACCTTGTTTTTCCGGCCCAGGGCAAGCTGCCAGTCCGTATCCAGATACGCCAGGTTTGTTTCCCCGCCGACAAACCACCGGTAAAACGGAGGGTTGCTGTCGTCCAAAACTTGTTCCCATTTTTTAAACCAGAAAAGTTCATTTGCCCATTTTTCCCACCATTTTTCTTTGGCCTGCTTATCTTTAACCGTGCCTTCGAAAAATTTTTGAAAGTCTCCCTTTTCCCAAACCCGGTCTCGCCAGCCGGGGGGAATCAGGTTGGTTTCAAATTCTTCGTAAATTTTTTCTTTTTCTTGGGCCAATCTGATCCTCTCCTTCCATCAAAACTCTTTTTCATCGGACAACCGCCCTCGATAGCCGAAATTTTTTATTGATTTCTTGCCGGCCCATCACCTCCCTGCAGGATTATTTCAGGACGGGGTTCTGAAAATATATTAATAAATAAACAATAAGAAATAAAGGATTTTTCGGCTAAGTGTTATTTTTAAAATTTAAATGGCAGAATAA
>JAIMBK010000107.1 GCA_023511535.1 Armatimonadota bacterium | reverse complement strand
TGTAGTCGTTCATTTTCCTTAACGGAAAAAGGGCGGCTTTTTTTCACTTGATATGACACCCCTGCTCAACTTTGATTGTCGTATGCCGAAATTAATTGTAACGACAATCACTGCGGGAAGGAGAGGCGAAAAAGAGAAAGAGGGAAACTCCACGGCCCGCCAGCCCGTTTCCCTCTTCCCTCTTTTAGCATTCGCTAAATTTATCATAATGGACTGGGACACGGATGTCGAGACCTATTTAAATTTTTTTTCAGACGGATGTCCGGAAGAACTACGTCCGACATATTGCAACCACTGCATGGCAGACCGTTTTTTCCACCGCCACGGCAAATACCAGCGCAATGCGTTCACCTGGAAGGATTCCTTTAAAATCTTCATTTACCGGTTTAAATGTTCAACCTGCGGCCATACCCAAAGCCTATTGCCTTCCTTTATCGGCCCCCGTCAGCAGGTAGTCTGGGACGTCCAGGAAGAAGTGATACAGGAAAGCGAAAAAGGCACCCCTTTGAATGAACTGGCAGAAAAACTGGAACCACCGGCGGGACCTTATTCAGAGAGAACACTCTGGAGGTGGAAAAAGAACTGGGAGGCGCGCCTGGCCCGGGTCGAAACCGGGCTTTGGAAGTGGTTTCTCGACCGGTTGCCCCACCTTGACCTGCCCGTCGGCGAAAAAAAGCCGAAGGGCCGCTGGGGCTACCTGTTCCAGGCTTTTGAGCAGGTAAGAGCGCACCTGCCCGAGGTTGGCCCCTACCGGTTATTCCAATGGATCTACCGTTTCAAAAAACCACTGGCGGTTGCGCCGTAGGACGTTAATCCCACACAACCTGTCAATGGAACCGGGCCGTTTCCCTCTTTAAGATGAGAGTAAGGGGATCTTTCCCCAAGTCTCAAAAGTAAAGGAGTGGAAAAAATGGACCCAAAGCTATCCGAACAGGTGGCGGCTTTTCGCTACAGCCTCATCGCCCCCATCGTCAGCCGCCAGACACCCATGGCGCCCGGTGAGACCAAAGCTTGCCTGGAGGAGGCGGCAGGCAAGGTCTACGACATTCCCGGCAGTTCCAGGACCGGGGTGAGCGTGCGGACCCTGGAGCGGTACCTGCACCTGTACCGCAAGTACGGGTGGGATGGACTGAAGCCGAACCCGCGCAAGCGTAAAACCAACTTCAGCATTCCCGCGGCTCTTCTGCAAAGGGCCATCCAGCTGAGAAGGGAACGTCCGGAAAGAAGCGTCGAACAACTGATCTTCATCCTGGAGAAAAGCGGCGAGGCGCCACCCGGCAGCATCGCCCCCAGCACCCTGGCCCGGCACCTGCGCAAAGCCGGGGTCTGCCGCCGGGAACTGTTGAAGGAAGCCGGACGGGATAAAGGCTACCGCCGCTTCGAAGCGGAAGACGCCCATTTGCTCTGGCAGTCTGACTTTCAGCACAGCCTGTACCTGCCCGACCCCCGGAATCCGAAAAAGCGGAAAAAGGCAATCCTGTGCGCCATACTGGATGACTTCAGCCGCTATCTGGTCCATGCCCAGTTTTACTGGGACGAAAAGATGCCCCGGCTGGAGGACAGCCTCAAAAAAGCCATTTTAAAGCACGGCATCCCGGAGCAGTTTTACTGCGATTATGTGCCGCGGCACATAATCGCAGTTATGTGCCCATCATGATTATGTGCCCATTAGCACTATTTGTGCCTTGAATAAAAGATCTTGGATTCGAAAGTGGCCACATAATTTTCATTTAACGAGTTTTTAGCTTAGAATAGCCTCAAAACATTTATTGGAGGAGGTTGTTCTGATGCTGGAACGCTATTATGTCCATCCGGATACGTGCGATCGTGTTCGATCCTCGTGGATTGGTGGCCCCATCGAAAGGTACGTTGAGTGGCTTACTGAAAATGGCTATTCCTCTCGAACCGTTCTAAGACGTATTCCGCTTTTGATGGAATTTGGGGAATTCACCCGGCAGCACGGGGCGACAAAATTAGAAGAACTGCCTGGGTACATTGAAGGGTTTATACTGCATTGGGTCAAAAAACATGGCCAAGGGTGTAAAACCGACCAAGCTCGTAAGAAAGTAGAAGAAGAAGCACGAAACCCTGTAGAACAAATGTTATGTTTGGTCATCCCAAGTTTTGGGGATAAAAGTCGAACGCGCGAGCCATTTCAGGATCTTGCCCCGGGCTTCTTCGATTACCTGCAAAATGAGAGGGGCCTCAAGGAAGCGACTATCGACCACTACAGGAGTAATCTTCGCTCCTTCGAGAACTATCTCCAAGAGATTAACCTACACGAACCCCATAACCTTTCGCCAGTCATCCTAAGCGGTTTTGTAACCAATAGCAGCGGATTGTGCAAAACGAGTCTTGGGACCCGATGCACAGCGTTGCGGGTTTTTCTTCGATATCTTTATCGTGAACGCATCATAGCAAAAGATCTGAGCAGCACCTTGGATTCTCCTCGTATGTATCGCCTCTCGAGCATACCGCGTTCCATCACCTGGGATGAGGTTAACCGCATGCTGGAAACGGTTGACCGCCGGACGCCTATTGGCAAACGAGACTTTGCCATCCTGCTCCTGCTGGTAACCTATGGACTGAGGGCAAGGGAGATCGCCGCTTTGACCTTAGATGACATTGATTGGCGAAGAGAGCGGCTCCGGGTGCCTGAGCGGAAGGCAGACCATTTCACGGCATACCCCCTGTCTCCCATCGTGGGGACGGCGATCCTGGATTACCTCCAACATGGCAGGCCCAAAACTTCCGACCGCCATATCTTTTTCCAAGTAATGGCCCCTTACAGACCCATGACTTTCTCCGGCGTATCCGGTCGCGCATCTCACTACCTACAGAAGGCCGGAATCCCTGTTAGCAGGCCGGGATCTCACACTCTTCGCCACACATGCGTGCAGCGGCTTGTAGATGCCGATTTTTCTCTCAAAGCCATCGGCGACTACGTGGGCCATCGAAGTGCGAAATCGACGGAAGTTTATGTCAAAGTGGATGTAGAGGCCCTCCGAGAAATCGGCTCCGGCGTGGGGGAGGAGATCCTATGAGATCGACTTGGAATGGCTTCCAAAGTCCTCTGGCAGAGGGGATCCAACATTTCCTCGCTTACAAGCGTGCCCTTGGGTCGAGTTTCCTCACTGAAGAATACGCTCTCCGCTTATTAGACGCCTTTCTGGTCAAACAGAAGGTGCAAACCATCGAGGGGGTCACCGCAGAGTGTATTGACGCTTTCCTGGCCTCCCGGCCCCGAAAAAGGTCGCGAAGCTACAACCACTTGATCAGTGTCCTTGGGCGACTATTCACCTGGTTGATAAAACAATCCTATTTGACCTACTTTCCCTTACGTATGCAGACGCGGCGAGAGACCTCGCAGAGGATCCCCTTTCTATTCACGCCCGATATGGCACGGAGGTTGTTGGCTTGTGCAGAGAACCTGACAGATACCAGGATTGCACCCCTCCGGGGTCCTACCTATCGGACCATATTTGCTCTGCTATACGGTCTTGGCCTTAGGGTTGGGGAGGTAACCCGGCTTTGTTTGAAGGATCTTGACTTTGAACGCTCATTGCTGGTCATTCGTCAAACAAAGTTTGCCAAGAGTCGCCTCGTTCCCTTTGGACCTCGCATGCAAGAGCTTCTCGGGGAGTATCTCCAGTTACGGGCAAAGAAACACGGACCGCCTCTGGCAGACGAGCATTTGTTTAGCTTCGGTGGTGGCCGCCCCATAAACCGCGGCACCATCGGCAAAACCTTTCGTTCTCTGATTTCCCAGCTCGAATTGCGAGTACCCGAGGGAACCTCGCCTCCCCGCCTGCATGATCTCAGGCACTCATTTGCCGTAGGTACCCTACTCCGTTGGTACCGCGCCGGTATTGACCCGGAAACTCGACTACTCCACTTGTCGACCTTCTTGGGCCACGTCAGTCCAAATTCAACCGCGGTCTACCTGACCATTACACCGGATTTACTTCTGGAAGCTAATCGTCGTTTTGAGCGTTATGCAGCGTCCGCCATTAAGGAGGTGTCACCATGAACGATGAGAATCTGGGTCGCATCACATACTCTTTTTTCACAGACTACCTTGCAGCTCAAAAAGGGTTGCGTCCGGCGTCGATAAAGAGCTATCGAGATACCATTCGGCTCTTTCTCCAATTTGTCTCAGCTAACATGCGACGTAAAATCACCCGCCTCTCCCTCCAGGATCTGACCTTTGAGCGGGTCAAGGAATTCCTTCATTATCTCGAAGAGGATCGCAAAAACCATATTCGAACCCGCAACCACCGCCTTACGGTTTTGCATACCTTCTTCGGCTACATTGCCATGAGGATTCCCGAGATGCTGGCGATCTCCGAGCAGGTAGCGGCCATACCCATGAAGCGCGTGCCTTCCCCTGAAACATCTTTCTTGGAACGAGAAGAGATCTCTGCGCTTTTTGCACATTTACCCTCTAAAGGACGCTATGCACTACGGGACCGTGCGCTTTTTATGTTTCTTTACAACACGGGCGCCCGCGTTCAGGAGGTTGCGGACTTACGCGTAGGAGACCTAGACCTTGATGCCTCGCCCCGAGTTAGACTACACGGGAAGGGAGACAAGTGGAGGACCTGTCCTTTATGGGAGGAGACGACCAATCTGCTAAAAACTCTCCTTGGGCAAAAAACCATCAATGCTGCACCAGAGGACGCAGTCTTCCTTTCTCAGAATGGAAAGCCTCTGACTCGATACGGTATTTACAAGATCGTTCGCCGCCATACCGACTCAATTCAAAAGGATAAGAAAGCAGCGTCTCCGCGGCGCGTAAGCCCCCATGTGTTCCGGCATACAGCAGCCGTGCATTTGTTGGAGTCAGGGGTGGAGGTTAACGTGATTCGCAGTTGGCTTGGACATGTAAGCTTGGATACCACCAATCGTTACGCGGAAATCACTACTCGAATGAAGGAGGCAGCCTTACGGGTTTGTGAACCCAAGAATAGTTCTTCTGTGGGATACCACACAAAACCAATTTGGCGAGAGGACGAAACGCTGTTATCTTGGCTTGATTCTCTATGAAAATTATGTTCCTAAAATCCCTTGCCCCGGCCTTTATCTGTAGAGAATCAGCATTTATGGCCACATAATCATAATGGGCACATAACTGCGACAACGGCTCCGTCTTTTCCTCCCACCATCTGGCAAGGATTTGCGGCAAACTGGGCATCCGGCTGTCTCACAGCCGTCCCTACCGGCCTGCCGGCCGGGGCAAGATCGAACGACTGTTCCGTTTTATGGATACAAGCTTTAAGCCGGAGGCTTACGAGCAGATTAAAACCGGTAAGATCGCTACCCTGGACCAGTTGAACGATGTCCTGGCCGCGTGGGTGGACGGCTATTACCACCGGCGCAAGCACGGGGCAACCGGGCAGACGCCCCTGGAAAGAGTTTTATCAAGCCAAAGGCAGCCCCGCCGCGTGACGATAGATGAACTTAATGATATTTTCCTCTGGGAGGAAGAGCGTATGGTTGACAAGACCGGCTGCATCCATCTGCATGGTAATACCTGCGAGGTGGACCTGGAACTGGTGGGTAAAAAAGTGCTCTTGCGCTATGACCCCTTTGATTTAAAAACCATCCAGGTGTGGCATAATGAAAAGCGCTACCATGACGCTGTTCCTGTTGAATTAAGCCGGACCCGCCATCGCAGGGCCGGGCCGGACCGGATACAGGAACCGGGGAAGAATGAAGATGCGGCTCATTTGAGCTTCTTCGATGCGGCTGACAAAAGCCGGCGGGAGGTCTGGGAAAAGGAGCCCCTGACCTTTGCCCGGGAGGCGATCCGCAATGAGTAAAAATATTATTACACCATTCGACCGCAACCAGGACATGCCTCTATTTGAGTCAGCCGGACACCAGGAGGCTTTTGCCCGCCTGCAGCTGATGGTTAAAAACAATTACCTTGGTGTACTTACCGGTGAGGTGGGCAGCGGCAAGTCCACTTTAATCCGGCATCTGGTACACGGTATTGACCACATGAGTTACCAGCCGGTTTACCTGAGCATAGCCGGGTTAAAGCCCCGTGATTTCTACTCGGAAATGCTCCACCACCTGGGGGAGACTGCTCCCTTTTCCCTGGTCAAGGCAAAACGCCTCTGGGAGGAAGTGCTGGAGGCAAGACATAAGCAGGGCGACAAAACGCTGGTGGTGATCATTGACGAAGCCCATGAATTGAGCCAGGCGATGATCCTGGAGCTGCGCCTGGTGATGAACCACCGGATGGATTCGGTATCCTTCTTCCCGTTGATCCTGGTGGGACAGCCTGAATTGAGGAGAATCTTGCGCCTGAAGAAGTACGAGGCCGTCTCCCAGAGGATTGGGCTGCGCTACCACCTGGGCGGCATGACCAGAGATGAAACGGCGGCCTACATCCGCCACCGGATTAAGGCTGCCGGGCTGGACAAACCCTTGTTTTCCGAAGGTGCGATAAGGATGATCTATTCCGCAACCCAGGGAATTCCCCGGCCGATCAACCATATCTGCAGCCAGGCCCTGTATGATGCCGGTTGTAAAGGACATGAGGTAATTGAGGAAAGCCATATTAGCCGCGTTTTGGCTGATATGGAACGCCAGCGCGGGACAGCCGGTTGAGAGCCGGTTGTCCCCTTTACCCACTCTATTCACAATGATTGACGTTTGTTATGCATTTAATCAACATAATTCACAATGATTGGCATGTGCCCTATTTACAACGAGTAGTATGTGCAGGTTATTGAAAATGGTTGACGTTAGAATTATAAGTTCATTGACAGATTGGCATCCCGGCTCTCACGTCATTGACGGTGATTAATACGCCGTCAAATTACGTGAGAGGCAACA
>JAIMBK010000106.1 GCA_023511535.1 Armatimonadota bacterium | reverse complement strand
TCCTGGGCGTTGAAGAACAGATTAAACTGCCAAATTCAGCCTCTTTTATGGCATGAACTTTTGAGTCACGGTACTAGTCCTGTTCTTACCCCCCTTGGTACACTACGTCTCCTATTTGCATGGAGACCTGGGCAGGAGCATTGATGTACTCATCCGCTCGAGGATCTTATATGCCAAGCTTATGGGTAAGGAGGTGGCAGTGGATCTTTTCCTCCCCGAGGAGCTCAAGCAGGAAAGAGAAGGTCTTCCTTACTCGGAACGTGAAAAGCGTGAAAGGAGGCGTAGGGAATTCCGGCAAGTTTTTGGCTCCTTGTTACCGGCATACGAACTTAGAGCTGACGCGTTATTGGGAACCGTTTCGAAAGAGTCGTTCGAGAAGCGGATCAAGGACTGCCTGGCGCAAATTGGACGGGATTACGAAATCAGGTGGCGGCATGATGCTATGACCATCTATAGAATGGTAGCTCTGGCACTTGCCGATGCGGTGTTAATGAATTCTGACGAACCCGCTAGATGGTTCCGCGAAACGGTAAACGTAATTCTGGGAAGAGGTGTGGGAGGAGCTATTCCCCTTAAGCTTTCACTGGCCGAGAAGGCACTTTCCAGACGAGACCTTCATGCCGAGGTACTTGACCTCCTCGATGAGGTTCGCCAGGAATTAGAGCGAACTCCCGGGACCGCAAGCGAGCAGATAGACTTTTTGGTTCGATGTGCTCGTATCGCTGAAACCGTCGACCCAGCCGTTGCCGGGTATTACTTTCAACTGGCGGTGAAAGCTGCCTCTGAGGTGGACGAAGAAGCATATGCTCAAATCGCCTGCTTGGCTTCATTAGCTGAAAAAGCTGCTTGCGATCAGCAGTTTGCCGCTCCCGAGCTTGCCTACCATTTCGCGCGATTTGCAGAAGACTGCCACCGCCGCATGTATGGATGGGACCATTTCCCATGGGACGACATTCTCAGAGGATTGTCTTGCCTGGATACGGCTTCTGCTTTTGCAGTGCTGAGCCGGTGGGACGATCGAGGAGTCATACATATTGAGGATGAGATCCTCGCGGTGCTTCTAAAGGGGGTTCAGAGGGGGTTTATTTCACCAGAAACAGCGTGGGCGCTAAGCGTGCTGGCCACGCCCTTTGACCGTAGGCATGAAAGCTTCATGGTGGCGACTCTGGATCAATTAGCCTCAGGAAGTCCAGAACGGACGATAAAGCTTCTCTCGATGATTGCTAAGGACATTCAACTTCACGCTCCGATTGGGGAACGTAAAACCCGGGCTTGTGCCGTGCTCGCCTGGGCCGAAGAACACAGGCTTGACCATTCCCAGGGAGCGGTCTCCCTGAGGGAGCTTGTACGTTTCCTTGAACGGAACGAGGAAAAAACAGAAGGTCAAGGCATCGAGTGGAGAGAAGAGGAACTCCAGAAGACACTGGATTGGGTAAGTATGTTCGGCGGCCGGACGTTCCTAACACCTGATGAGATTGAATCAGCCATCGACGAAGTTAAGGAATATGACACATACGGCAACTCAGCTGTAAAAGAACTTTTAAAACAAATCCAGATTCGCTGTGGCCCGAGAGACTACGTTAGCCAGCTGGATGCCCTCATCAGGGTTGACCCCAAAAAACTTCCCATTGGCATTTTATTGGATGCACTGGATAGTCGCTTGGCAGGATGGAACTCTCATCCTAGTGTACGGCAATGGCGGGGGGAGAACCCCTCGGTCTTCTTGGAGCGACGTTTCGGTGAGATGTTCTTTTATGACAGGTTCACGTCGTACATGTTTAAGCGCTTCAGGGAAGTATTTGGAGTCCATGATAAGGATATTCTCGATTTAGCCATCAGGGTTCTCCCGCAATGGATCGGTGTACCGGCGCAGGCTACGTATGAAGTAGTGCAGGAATTGGTGCCGTCGCTTACCCCTGCCGAGGCCGAGGCTGTACTTCAATGGGTACTGAAACGCCTTTCTGCCCGTATCCGGGCTGATTGGGCGGACGGCCCATGGCGCGAGGAACTTTGCCCTCCCAGAGAAGCTACGGAAACACTCGCCCGGTTCTTATGGCGACTCTTCGGCCATCCAGACAAGCGCCTCCGTTGGCGCGCAGCTCACGCTGTCCGCCGCATGGTGCAGCTTAGACGAAGTGAAGTGGTGGATGCTCTCGTGTCACATGTAAGTGATAAGGACTGTCCAGGGTTCCGGGACCAACAAAACTATTTCTTCTGGCTTTCTGCTAGGCTCTGGGTTTTCATTCTACTGGATCGTCTTGCCAAAGAGGTTCCGGAAGTGGTGAAGCCCCATTATGAGCGGATTGCTCAGGAAGCTTTGAAACCCGAGGTGCCCCATGCTCTGATCCGTCACTTTGCTCAATCAGCGGCTCTTGCACTTCATGAGTGTTACCCGGAACTGAATGTTCACGATGAGAGATCCCAACTGGAAGCTGTTAACAAAAGCCCATATCCCCAAGTCGAGCATACCAAGACTCAATCCCCGGGAGAGCGACAAAAAGGCTCCAAAAACCTACGGTATAAATTCGATGAAATGGATACGCTTCGCTACTGGTATGAACCTTTAGGTGAGGTTTTCGGGGAGGAAGCAATCGCCATCGCCCAGATCGCCGAAAAATGGATTTGCGACGAGTGGGGTGTGCCTAATGAGGAACCGCGCTATGAGAGTGATTGGATCAAAAAAAGATATAATTATAACTTGTGGTCTAATCGACATGGCAGTGAACCTGTTGTTGAGACACGCCAGTCCTACGCGGAATGGCATGCCATGTTCTGTGCAGCGGACCATCTACTGAGAAACCGCCCGGTTGTCCGTGATGAATGGGAGTGTGATCCCTATGGGAACTGGCTGGCGAGGTGGACTCTTACGTGGCCGGATTTCTGGTTGGCGGACCTCCGCGATCCGGTGCCGCTTGAGGACATTTATTGGCACCTCGAACGGCCGGAAAGTAGAGATTGGGAACGAGAGATACCGGAGAATGCATTTGATCCTCTTGTAGGACTTCCTGATTCCTCGCGTCCCGGATTTCTCGTGTTGAATGGGCGGTACCGGAGGGCTAATCGGGGCGTTTCGGAGACCATGCACATTTCCAGTGCTTTGGTGACACCCGAAACGGCTCCTGCACTTTTACGTGCCTTGCAGACTGCCGTCAACCCTCATGATTACCGAATTCCACTGGAGGAAGATAAACTGGAGATCGCTGAAGAAGGATTTGAACTTAAAGGATGGCTAAGAGAATTACGATCAGATTGGGGGGGCATCGACCAGAAGGATCCGCTTCGCAACGACCTCTCCAGTTCGCTCGTGGTTCCCGGCAGTGATTTTGTTGAATGGGGCAATCTCATTTCCTTACCCGAACGTAAACACTATTGGCGCAAAGGAAATGAAGAGGAGAAAGTGACCATCCTGGAATGTTGGAATGATTTACAAGTAACTGAACGGGAATACAAGGGGTTCTATTCGGAGGGCTATCGCCTTTGGGTCCGGGTGGAAACTCTGCTGGAATACTTGAGGGATCGGCGGCGCTGCCTCATTATAGAATGTATGATCGACCGTTGGGTCGAAAAGGAAGGATTGGGGGAATATGTCCCGGGAAAAGCGAAAATCTATCTTATCCACCCCGATGGAACCGTTGAAACACTCCGAGAGCGTTATCGCCTTAGGTAAACGACTGGTTGAGGAACTGGGTATGGAACCCGGTGTTGATACCCTCGGGCGGTGGATGGCTCATTACATCGCCGAGTTAATCAGGAAGGCTGAGGAGACGGATGACCCGGATATACGTAGTGAGTCCCAGGAAAAATGCTGCGAAACAATCCTAAAACTTTGGGAACACCGGGCGGTGCTTCCACGTGGAGCCCGCCCCCTGGCCAACCTGGAGGGCGTCCTGCAGGCTATTGAAAACCTTCGGAGTCAAAGGGCTCCCTGGTCGCTGTTTTCGACAGAGGAAGCCGAAAGAATTGGAGGTCCTTGGATATGGTTTGCGAAGGTTGTGGAAGACATAGGATTGCGTATGTGCAGAATTGCCGTACTTACGGCGATCGCTGAAGCATCTTTGGGTAAAGAAAAACGCTGGTTGCAAGAACATAAAGAAATGTTGTCTGAAGAAGAGATAAAGATTATCCAAACATTGGATAGCTGGCTTTCAGAGGAGATGCTATGGCAAACTAAACAAGACCAAATGTCCGTCGGTGATTTAGAACCTGATGAACGTACCAGACGGGTATTAGAGGAGATTCAGGCTTCTATCGAGCAAATTAAGAGTTCTTTTGAATTACTACGAAACAGGGTCTAGTGCTAAAAACGCGGCTTTACTAGATAAGTTGAAGGCAATATGAGGCCGTGGATAGTTGTTGAAAAGCCCTAGAAGTTGATCCGCGTTCTGTTACTAATGAATATCTGCAAGGGAAGTGGTAAAATGCCTAAAACAGCAAGCCAAATAACGGACATTATAAAATCTTACCTCGAAGTGTTAAAAAAGGCATACCCATTCAGAAGGTTTACCTGTTCGGTTCTCAAGCAAAAGGCACAGCAAGAAATGATAGTTGTGTTAAGTTGGATATGGGTTGACACATTGGGATTAACTGGGAAATGAAACAAACACCCAGTCTTGCCACAAGTGGTCGAGTACACACACTGCTCCCCTTTATAATGGTGATGGCCAAATCTAACATAAGGGGGAATAGCTGTGTTGCGAAAGTAGTATAATCATGATTAGACTAATCATGCGAGGTACTACAAATGGTTTTTGTAAACCACAAAGCTGAATTGAACTGGCTGGAGGAAGCTTATAGAAGCGGTCGTGCCGGGCTGCTGGTGTTATACGGCCGCCGGCGGGTGGGGAAAACGGAACTGCTCAGGGGTTTTTGTCGGGAGAAGAAACACGTCTTTTTGCTACCCCATTTTAGCGGCTGCCGCATGTGTATTAAGGCAGGATCCCACTGCTACTGGCAGAGACCGGGTTGCAGGTTCTGGGTGGCGTTGCAAGGCTCTATCTCGCCGGTCGCTGCTGCTTCACGGTCCTTTCCAGGGCGTCTTCCACCTGCAGGGCATAGTCGGCCAGCAGGTGGAGGTTATGGTGCAGGTATTCCCACGCCTGGAAGTTTACACGGTCGTGGCACAGTATATTGATGGCTTCTGTGATAAAGGAAGCCGCCCGCCTGGTAATGATGCCGGCCCGGTGCAGTACCCGGGGCAGCTGTTGCCGTTCTTCCGGTACGGGTAGCCCCAGCCTGACCACCGCCCGGTGGGCCAGGTTCAGGCAGGTGCGCAGAATGCCCTCATAGGAGGCAAAAACCTGGCCCCGGGCGGTGCGGACGATCCAGGTTGCCTTTAGCCGCCAGGCGGCGATGGTGGCCTCTTCCGGTGTGGGGCGGCCGTGCCGGAAAGCCAGCTTTTCCAGTTCCACCTTAAATGAGGGATCCGGGGTGTGGACCGGCAGGGCGCCGGCCAGCATCCAGGGGAGGGAAGAAAGGGTGTGGGGTGCATTCAGCACCACCACTTCCACCGGGGTGAAGAGCCATTCCGCCCATGGTTTGGGGTCATAACCGGGAAAAAGCGCCTCCGTCAGGGAGTATTCCAGTGCCGCTGCCAGGTCCAGGGCGTCGTCTGTGTTCGGGCACAGGGAGGGGTAAAGGCCGATGCCCACATCCACATCACTCAGAGGGGTGGCCGTGCCCCCGGCATAAGACCCCATCAAATAGGCCACGGCCACCTGTGGCCGGTCCTGGACATGGCGTTTAATTTCACTGATAATTTTTTCGCTCTCGAGAAGCATTTTCATTCCTCCCCGGGTGCAGGTAAACAGCGCAGGCAAATGGGGGTGCCCCTCCGGGGTAAACGAACCACGTGAATGGCTTCGGTGACAGCTTCATAGGAAATACCTGCTTCGGCGACTGCTTGCTGGATCTTCTCCAGGGCTTCGATTAACCGGTCTTCCTTTGCCTTTTCGGCCAGGGCTTTCAAGCGCACGTACTCATCATAATCCAGAAGAATGGCCTTTTCCTTCGAACGCCGGGTGATGATTACCGGCTGTTTATTTTTGTTTACCCTCCGATTATTTTATAGGAATCCGCCCCTGAAAACCCACGGGCTTGTCCCGTGGGATGAAAGGGGCGTCGCCCGTCAGGGCGACAGGTGTATTCACAAACACCTGTTCTGGTGCTATAATCATGCTATGAATGGAAAAACGAACCACTGCGTCTACAACATCAATTATCATATCGTGTTTTGCCCAAAATACCGGCATAAGGTAATTACCGGCAGGGTGGTGTATTTGCTACTATAAAACTGATCCATTTTTAGCCCCTATGATATTGTCAAACTGATCCACCCTGGAAGCCGTGGTAGACAAAATGATACTGTGAAACTGATCCACTTTGGCGAAATTGATATTCTAAAACTGATCCACTTCCTTCAATAATCCCCTATACTGGATGTACATTCATCCGGGTCTGGGGGGAGAAGGGAAGTGATTGAAATTAATCTTTACGAACAAATCAGGTACCTTTATGCCGTGGAAAAACTTTCTAAAAGAGAAATTGCAAGAAGACTGGGCGTATCCCGCAATACCGTCAAGCGTTACTGTGACGGTGAAAATGTACCCTGGGAAAGGAAACCCCGGCAGGGTAAATGCCCGGTTACCGACCCCATTAGAGAGACCGTTAAAGAGTGGCTGGAATCAGATAGGGAAGCACCTGCCAAACAACAACATACTGCCCAGCGCATTTACGAACGCCTGGTGAATGAACAAGGTTTTACCGGCTCTTCCTCGACAGTTAGAAAACTGGTTCGGGAATTACGACCGAAAAATCTGCAGGCGTATATACCTTTAGAATTCGACCCCGGCGAAGCGACCCAGGTGGACTGGGGGCAGGCAGTGGTCATTGTGAATGGTGAGAGGATACGTGTAAACATCCTCTGTTTCCGGCTCTGTTATAGCTGTGCACCCTATGTGGCCGTTTTTCCCAACCAGAGCAGCGACAATTTTCTGGCCGGCCATGTTTTAGC
>JAIMBK010000105.1 GCA_023511535.1 Armatimonadota bacterium | reverse complement strand
CCGAAAAGGATTAAGGTGACCAGCGGCTCGTGCTTGACCTGGGTGTTGGTTAACAGGCGCAGTTCATTTAAACAGGCCGGGGAAAGGAGGTGGGCCTCGTCAATCATTAGAAGGTTTGGCCGGTTAGACTCCAGGTAAGAGTGGGTCAGGAGGTTAACCACCTTAAAAGCATCGGCCCCAAACCAGGAGGGATTGGCTCCTAACTCGGTGGCAATTGCCCGGTAAAGCTCCCTTGTCTTGGTCTGGGGAAAGGGGAGGTGGATGACCCGGTACCTGGTCACAGAGATCTTCGTTAAGAAAAGGTCCAAAAGGGTAGTCTTGCCCGTCCCGGCTTCCCCCACCACCACTCCGATCTCCCGGGTGGCCAGCAGCTGCTGGAGCAGGGAAAGCGCGGTTTCCAGCTGGCGGGCTAAAAACGCCTCTTCCGGGCGGACCAGTTTGGGGAAAGGCAGGGAGGAAAACCCCCAGTGCTCCAGGAATAAGTTGGTGGTTAGCTCCTCAATAACATACATATTCTTTCCCTCCTTAGCTTTGGAAATGGGCGGCCAAGCGCAGGGCGTCCAGATAAGCGGACAAATCGCTCTGGCCCTCCCCCAACAGCCGCCCGACGGTGGTTCTCACGAGTTCTTCCGAAAACGGGCCGTAGTGCCGCCAGCACGTATGAACTAACAGACGTTCGTGAGGAGCAAACGGCCTTTTCAACAATACGCTCAAAAGGTGAACAAACCGGTCAGGGCCAAACGCCTTGCCCGTTTCTTGGGTGGCCGGCGCCTCCTTGCCCATCAGGGCGGCTTTCACTGCTTCCCTTTGGGCTTTCACGGCGGCCAGTTCGTCGTTTAAAGACAGCTCCTTCTCCAGCCGGTAGGCGGCCAGCCGGCGCTCCAGGTAGGAGTAAGGGGGTGCGCTTTCCGCCGGGGGGACGGTAATTTCCGGCAACATTTTCTTTAGCAGCTCCTGGCGCTTTAAGTAGTCACTGTCCCCCGCGTAAAGGTGCGCCTCTCCAAAAAACTGGTCATCGCACCAGACGTGCACCTTAGCTTGCTCCAGCGGGTCGTAACGCACCTCCACCTTTTTACCGTACAGCCTGGCGTCCGGAACCAGGTACTGCTTTTTGTTCAAGCGGATCAGCCCCGTCTTGGTCACCCGGGAGGTGACGCAGGGCAGAAAGATCATGGCCAGGGCCTTTTCCGAGACGAACCGGCGGTACTCCGGGGGAAAGGCGAAAAACCTTTCCTCGGGTGTTTGTCCGGTGGAAGAGTGCACCCGACGGTGGTACTCCTGGGTAACAAAAGCAGCCAGGTATTCGTTAGCCTCCTCCAAAGTAGGCGGCTTTCTTAACCGCAACTCACTTTCCAGTTTTTCTTTAAACTCGCGCATCGGCCTTTCCACCTTCCCCCGGGGGGAAGGATCCCCCGCCTGGGGGTGGAGCACCCGGCAGCCGATTAAAGCAGCTGCTTTTTTTAAGGAATGTCCGGCATAGGGGGCGCCTCGATCTACGTAGAGGATATCCGGTACTCCATATCTGGCCACCGCCTGGCGGAAAAGGAGCATGACCTGTTCTTCCGTTTCTTCCAGGACGTAACGGCAGGCGCAGAAAAAGCGGGAATAATCATCCACGAAAAGAATCAGTTTGGCGAGCACCAACTCCCCCGGGTTACGGGGGTCCTGCACCCAGAGGTGCGGCCCTTTGGTGTCGGCCAGCCAGATCCGCTGGGGGTAGGGCGCCTCAAAGGCCAGCCTCACCTTGACCGGGCTCTTTTGAGAAAGCCTCCTGGCGGCAAGCAGCGTTTTCCGGTCCAAACCCACCGACCGTAAGAACCGGGCGATGGTTGCCGGAGAAGGAACCGGGCCTTCGCTGGTAACGGCGTGGACCATCAGTTCTTCCCGCAACTGTTCGGTAGTGCGGTAAGGATTTGCGGAGCGCCAGCGGATCAAAGCGTTTTTCTGGGGTTCAGTTAACTTCCGGAAAACCCCCCGGTCGGAGCGCGGTTTAGATAAAAGCGCCTCGGCCGGATCACGAGCCTGCCGGTACTCTTTGAGCCACCGGTAGATGGTGGCGCGGCTTAAGCTTTTTTTCCGGGAGTAGGGAATATTCCACTCCCTTTCGGTCAGCTCGGCAATTGCCCGCACCCGCTCCCAGGGCGAGAGGTCCAAAAGGTTTAAGATCACCGCCATTTTAAAGGCCTTTTTGTTTAACCGCTCCCGGGAAGTCCGGTGCAAGCCCTTCACCTCCTTCGGTCAAGAGGGTTGAAAGCCTGTTTAAGGAACCCAGAAAAAAGCGGTAGGGTTCGGCCGGCCACCAGTTAAAGGGCCTTTTTTGCCGGCGCAAAATATTCAGCACCTCCTCCAGCAGTCTTGTGCAGTGCCAAAGGCGGCGCGCCACGGCCAGCGCCGGCTGCTCATGGAAAAGTGGCCAACCGGCCACCAGCCGGGCAACTTCCTCTTTGCTTAAGTGCTGCTCTTTGATCACCGCCAGGGCGGCAAGCTGTTCGTTGCCCTGGGGCAACCGGGTCAGCTCTTGGGCCAGCCGGGGCTTTAGCCGGCCTAAAGCCACCTCTTCTTTCACCCGCGGGTCGAGATCGCTCAAAAGCTTTAACCGCCGGCAGACCCAGGACTTGCTCCGGCCGAAAAGATCACCGGCCCGGGCGAAAGAAAAGCTCTCGTTTTCCACCAGGTCCTTGAGTAACCAGGCTTCCTCCAGGGCAGAAAGAGTTCTGGTGGTCAGGTTGGCCGTGCAGTAGAGCAGCTTGGCGGTGCGCTCGTCGCAGGGGTAAACCCGGCAGGGCACCTCGCTCCACTTTAACTGCCGGACCGCACGGAGACGGTAGTGGCCACTTAAGACCTGGTACCCCCGGTCAACCGGCCGGACCAGTAAGGGTTCTAAAAGACCGGTTGCTTTGATGGAAGCAACCAGTTCGGCCAGGTGCGCCTGGTCGTAAAAGTTAAGGCGCAAAGGGTGGTCGGTCAGACAGTGGCAGGGCAAGATTTCTTCCATTTAACCCCTCCCTTCGTTTTGGGGATCATTTTACCAGAGAAACCCTTTTCCAGGTGTTTTACTTTTTAAGCGATCAGCCTGGTGCTCTTTAAGGAGCGCTGGTTGTAAAGGAGGGGGAGGGGTTTTTGCCAGCCGGTGAAGATCCGGTTCCAGTTGTCCAGGTGGCGGTGAAAGAGCTCGGTAAACCCGCCGTTTTTGCCGGGCAAAAGTTCTTTGACCAGGCGCCGGGCGCCTAATTCCCGGGCGATGGTATGGGTGAACAGGGACTTGGGCGGACTCCAGCCGAAGCCTTCCAGGGGAGTAACGCTCTCTCTTTGGGGGGCGGGCAAGTAGCGGCGGCGTAAGTCCGCCACCAGCCGGTCGCTTTCCAGAAACTTGCCCGTTTTGTGGACCGCCCGGTAAAGGGTGCTGTGGGCGATCTTGTCCCGGCTGTCGAAGAACTTTTCGGGAAGGTCCCGCCAGGTGAGCTCAGATGTTTCGTAGGCAAAGGCGACAAAAGCGACGGCAGAGAGAGTGAGGGTGGTGCCGGCGATTAAAAAGGAGGGAGATACCCTGAACCATTCTCTGCAGATCAGGCAGCGCAGGATGACAAGGGGTACCCTGGACGAGATGAGTTTTGTCGCCGTCCAGTCCCCATAGACCCAGTGTTCAGGAATAAAGATATCCCAGCGCCAGACAAAAGATATCTTTTTGAATTCGAGGCTGAATAAAGCGGAGCAGCGAGGGCATGCTTATCTATACTAGGGTAAGGGATAGACCTTATAGTATTCTATGAAAGGGTTTATCCCTTTTTTTGTTCTTAAAAAATTAGTTAAATATATTGTATTATGATAGTACCTGTAGTATAGTATAGAAAACATTGCTTCCAATGGTGGTGCATCCCAGTGAGGGTGGAAACAGTTACAACTCCTGATGGGGAAACCCGGTATATGTTGGTTGGCCCGGACGGCGAACCCGTTTTCCCCGTCATGCGGTTTATCAAGTTCAAGGACAACAGCGGGGCCGCCCGGAGCAGCCTCCGCGCCTACTGCCAGCACCTGAAACTCTTTTTCGAGTTCCTTGCGCAGGAGGGCCTGGATTACCGTAAAACCAGCATAGACGAAATGGCTGCCTTCATGCGCTGGCTTCAGAATCCCTACGGGAACCTGAAAGTAATCCCGGTGACACCCGTGACGTCTCCCCGCGGGCCGGCCACTGTGAACACCGTAATTTCCACGGTTCTCAATTTCTACGACTACCTCATGCGCCACGAGGACTACAGCATCCAGCTTTCTGAAAGGCTTAAGAGGACCATCCCCGGAAGCAGGCGGGGCTTTAAAGATTTCCTCTACCACGTCAACAAGGACAAGGAATATCCGGCCAAGATCTTGAAGATCAAGGTCCGCCGCTCTAAGCCTAAGACCATTTCCAGAGAGCAGGTGGGCAAGTTAATTGACGCCTGCTCAAACTTACGGGATAAATTTTTAATCCAGCTTTTATGGGAAAGCTCCATGCGCATCGGCGAGGCCCTGGCCCTGTGGCTGGAAGACTTTGAACCCGACGGACAAAAGATCCACATCCGGGACAGGGGTGAGCTTCCCAACCTGGCCGAAATTAAAACCATCTGCAGCCCCCGGACGGTGGACGTTTCCCCGGATTTAATCAACCTGTTTTTCGACTATGTAGCTGAATACCATACGGACGAAGTGGATACGAATCACGTTTTCATCAAACTGTCCGGAGAGAACAAGCACCAGCCCATGGAGTACCAGGACGTTGCCTCCCTTTTCCGCAGGC
Organism: Armatimonadota bacterium; assembly: GCA_023511535.1. Classification (GTDB taxonomy): domain Bacteria; phylum Bacillota; class Desulfotomaculia; order Desulfotomaculales; family Nap2-2B; genus JAIMBK01. The sequence goes on along the minus strand of JAIMBK010000105.1, from coordinate 2,241 downwards.
TAAAGGCCAAAACGGGAATTGACGTCAGCCCCCACATCCTCCGGCACAGCTCCTTAACCGAACTGCGCCGGGCCGGCTGGAAGCCGGAACACTTGCGAAAACGGGCTGGACATGCCCATGTCCAGACCACCATGCAAATTTACCTGCACCCGAGCGACGAAGACCTGCGGTAGGATTGGGAAAAAGCAGAGGAAAGGATGCGCCTTAAACGGCAGCAAAAGGAGGGCTCTGAACAGTGAGTACGGTTTACAGGCCGGTCCCGACGCCGGCAAAACGGCAGGAGATCGAGGAAACCCTGGCAGGCTACTGGGAAAAGGACAGGTGGGTAATCACTGACCCCATCTTTGATGAGTTTCGTCCTGAAAGGTGGCCCTCGTATAACAAAACTATTGACTTTTCCCGTTTACAACCAGGCATTAAAGAGGAAGTCAAGTTTTTCTTTGTTTGCCGCCTCCGGGAACATACCCTACGGCTGATAACGGCAACTGTTAATTATGGTAATCGCCTTACCCGCTTGAGTGACTTCCTGAAGCGTGCCTATCCTGAAATCGTAAGTTTTGCAGATTTGGAGATAGAAAAAGCCATGACCAGGTGGCGTTCTTACCTGGTTGAGCGGGGACTTTCGGTCAACAAAGAAGGTTGCTTGTCTAATAATCATTACGAAGATTTACTGCGGCAGGTATATCAGTTTATGGTCAACTTCTACGACGACCGGGAGGAGTTTGAAAAGAACGTCTGGGACGCGCGGAAAATACCGGGAGCAAAATATACTCAAAATAAGGCTAATTACCTGCTTTCTTTTGAGGATATTCCCATTTCCTTTCGGCCTCTAGCTAAAAAATACCTGAAAGTACAAGTAGGTATGCGGTCCCAAGGTCAATGTGCGACAGATTTAATGGCTCTTCGTTTGTTTTTCCGTTTCATCCACAAGCAATATCCTGACTGGAAAGACCTTAAGAGATTATCCCGTAAGGATATGGAAAATTACCTGTCGTGGTACCGGTCATACACAGAAGGCTGGCAAAAACGGCATTATGATTATTTAGTCTACTTACGGAGCTTTTTTGATTACATCCAGCGGGCCGGGTACCCGGAGGCACCAGAAAAACCCCATTTTTCACTGTTGTTTAAGGAAGACTTTCCTAGGTTGGCCAAGCGATCAGAAGAAGATATTAAATTTATTCCTGAAGGGGTTCTAAGGCAACTGGAAGAAAATCTGGACCAGTTGACGCCCCCGGAGTATATTCCTGTAGTCGTTCTCCTCCGCGCCACGGGTTGGCGCATCTCGGACATCCTGAACCTCCGTTACGATAACTGCCTGGACCGTACCGCCCAAGGTTGGTGGCTCTGCGGCGATATTCTTAAAACCCGGGTATTAAATCACCGCGTCCCCATTACCGATGAGGCGGCTGTAATAGTTCAGGCAGTAATTGATGAGGTTAGAGAAAAAAGTATTCCGGAAAACAACCCTAATAAATTGCTGTTCGCTCGGCTGGAAGGAAAACGCAAGGGCCGGCCACCAATGGGGTTGCTTATTCAGCGAGCCCTTAACCGTTTGGCCATAAAATGTAACATCGTGGACGATCAGGGGCGGGTATTTCACTTCGGAAACCACGCTTTCCGCCACACTAAAGGCGTCGAGCTAATTAACAACGGGATGAATCTTGTCCATGTCCAAAAGTGGATGGCCCATGCTTCCCCGGAAATGACCCTGCGCTACGCCAGGATTCTCGACTCCACTATGCGGAAATCCTGGGAAGAGGCCACCAAAAACGGCCTTTTCCGGATTGACTCTACGGGTAAGCCCGTGAAGATTGATCCTTCCGACATCAAGAACGAAGACTTAATTGAGTGGGAATACATTCGCTACAATTTAGATGCAGTGAGAACGCCTCTGGGTTATTGCCTCAAACCTCACAAGGTGGAGTGCAAGCACCAGCTGAACCCCTGCCTGACCTGCCGCAATTTATGCACTACCCCTGATTTTATCCCCCAGTTTGAGGCGGAAATAAGGGAGGTAAAGGCTGTCATCGAGCGCGGCAAGGCCCAGGGCCGGACCATCTGGGTGGAGAAAAACGAGGCCCTTCTGGAGCGTTACGAGGCGATTCTGACCGTTTTAAAAGAAGGCCATACCCATCACTTGGCAGGAAAAAAAGGACGGGAATACGTGGGGGAGGAACGTTTAAATGTCCGGCAAACACCAGCGTAACACGGAAGGAATGAAAAAACACGCCCGGCGCA
>JAIMBK010000104.1 GCA_023511535.1 Armatimonadota bacterium | reverse complement strand
ACCGGGATCATCGGGGACGCCAACATCGGCGGCTTCTTCGGCCCGGAACTGCGCTTCGCCGGGTTCGACCGGCTGATCATCACCGGACGCGCCGAATCCCCGGTCTACCTCTACGTTGAGGACGGGCGGATTGAAATCCGCGACGCCACCCCCTACTGGGGCCTCACCTGCTCCCAGACGGAACGGAAGCTGCGCTACGACCTGGGCTCCGACATCGAGATCGACTGCATCGGCCCCGCCGGAGAAAACCTGGTGCGTTACGCCTGCACCCGCGCCGGCCTGAAAAACGCCGCCGGGCGCTGCGGCACGGGCGCCGTCTGGGGCGCCAAAAATTTAAAGGCGATCGTCGCCCGGGGGCACCTGGGCCTGCCCGCCGCCGACCCGGAAGGGATGCTGGCCAGGTACAAAGAACTGAGGGACTACCTGCAGAAGTCGAAAGTGATCGGCGTCTTAGGCCGGGTGGGCACCCCCCTTTTGTACGACGTGAGCAACTACCTGGGCGCCATCCGCACCCACAACAGCCAGCAGACCGTCTTCTTCGACACCTTAAACGCGGAGGAAGTGCACAAATACGTGGAGAAGATGCTCTCCTGCTACGGCTGCGTGGTGCACTGCCGCCACCGCAACACCCTGGGGGGCGAAGGACCCGAATACACCACGGAAGGGCTTTTAGGCGCCAACATCGGCGTGGCCGACACCTATCAAATGATCGACTTAAACAACCTGGCCAACGACCTGGGCCTGGACGTTTCCTCCACCGGCACCTACCTGGCCTGGGCGATCGAACTTTTCGAGCGGGGGTACCTGAGCGAAGAGAAAGTGGGCAGTGTTTTGCGCTTCGGCGACTACCCGGTCTTGCGCCGGCTGATCGAGGACATCGCCTACCGGCGGGGCTTCGGTGACGTGCTGGCCGAAGGAAGCCGCCTGGTGGAAGAGTTCGGTCCGGAAACGGCCGGCTTTCTCATCACCGTCAAGGGCCTGCCCCAGTCCGACCCCCACGACGTGCGCTACTTAAAAGGGTTTGCCCTGGGGATCGCCACCTCCTCCCGGGGGGCCGACCACCTGCGCAGCCGGCCCACCCTGGAGATCCTGGATCTCCCTGCGGAAGTCAGGCGGCAAATCTACGGCGCGCCTATCGATCCCAACCCTACCTCGTATAAAACGAAGGGGCGCGTGGTTTACTTCAGCGAAAACATCTTTGCCGTCGTCGACTGCCTGGGGATCTGCAAGTTCATCTGCCAGGGCTTCAACAGCCCGCGGAACCTGAACTACACGCACTTTAAAGAGCTCATCAGGCTGGCCTATGGTCTGGAATTCAGCGAGCAGGACCTGGAGGACGTGGGCAAGCGGGTAGTCGACCTGGAAAGGCTGCTCAACTACCAGCTTAAAGGGATCACCCGCAAGGACGACACCCTGCCGGCCCGCTACTTCGACGAGCCCATGCCCAGCGCCCGGGCGAAGGGGAGCAGGATCGACCGGGCGGGCTTTGCGCAGATGCTGGACGAGTATTACGCCTTAAGGGGCTGGAGCAAAGAAGGCCTGCTCCCGCCGGAGAGGGTGGCGGAGCTGAACGCTTTGCGGGAGGTTTCGGGTTAAGAATTCGAATCTTTAAAAAAGGAGGTCTCGCCGTGGCCCGCCAGAAACAAATTTACGCCCGTCCCGCGCTCTGTGCCGGCTGCCGGATCTGCGCCAACGCCTGTGCGCTGGTAAACCGTGGAGAAGCCAACCCCCGTTTGGGAGCGATCAGGATCAGGCAGAACCTGATCGAGCGCTACGAATTTCAAGAAATCTGCCGCCACTGCGAAGAGCCGCCCTGCCTGGACGCCTGCATGGTAGGGTGCATCAGCAAAGACGCCCTCACCGGCCTGGTTATCCAGGACCAGAGCCGCTGCGTGGGCTGCTGGATGTGCATCATGGTCTGTCCCTACGGGGCCGTCAAGCAGGACCCGGTCAACCACGTGGCGATCAAGTGCAACCGCTGCCGGGACCGGAAAATACCGGTCTGCGTGGAGGTCTGCCCCACGGGGGCCCTGGTTTTCGAAGTGCGGGAAGATGCCGAACAGGAACCCTTTTTTACCGAGCCGACAGTGGCAAGTTAAAGGAGGGATTGAAAATGCCTGATGAATTTGATTGAATTTTTTAATTTAAAATTAAAACAAGGGGGAGTAATCATGAAAGCAGGAAAATTTGCGGTGCTTTTGATGGCGGCTTTTTTATTAATCGTTTTAGCGGGCTGTGGAGGCAAGACAGAGGGGGGTCCCAATCAAGGACAAACCAAGGATGCTGTGCTTCTGAAGCTTAGTTACCCACAGCCGTCAACTGGACATCAGGGCCAGGTTTACGAATTTTTTGCAAAAGCGGTTAAAGAGGAAAGTAAGGGACAGGTAGAAATTCAAACTTTTCCTGCCGGCGCTCTCGTTTCGGATCCCGAAATACTGGACGCGGTTTTAAAAGGGAATGTTGATATAGGGCATTTTATGGTGGCCTATGTGACGCCTACAATTAAAGAGTTGACTCCGCTTGAGATACCTGGGGCATACTCCGGAAGTAAATTTTCCGAGCTGGTTAAAGCAACTGATCCGATAGTTGGAAAAATCTTTGAAAAATATGGTATTAAGTTTCTGGGATGTATACCAGTAGGGACCATGAGTTTCGGGGCAACAAAAAGTGTAGGAAAACCTATAAAGGCTCCTGCTGACATGAAGGGACTCATGATTCGCACCCCTGGCAAGTGGGGAGGAGAGGCAATTAAGATGTGGGGCGGTCAACCAGTGACCGTGCCGCTTGGTGATTTGCCGATCGCTTTAGAGCGGAACACAATTAATGTGGTTTACACCGGCTGGATCATTAATGATGCCTATAAATTATACGAAGGGGCACCGTATATTACCTTCACTGAACTCCAAGAGATGTATCAGGGTTTGATTATGAGCGACAAGGCGTGGAAGAAACTTAACGCAGAGCAACAGGATGCCGTTATGCGCGCGGTGAAAAAGATGCAGGATTACGCGGAAAAAACCCTTTCTGAGAGGAAGCAGAATTTTGAAAAAAGGCTTAAGGATGCAGGCGTAATGGTATATTATCTTACAGACGCGGAAAATGCCGCCTTTAGAAAAGTAACAGACCCCTTAATGGAACAGATTAAGGCGGTTTCGGGGGCGGAAGGAGAAAATTTGATCCAGGCTCTTAAAAGCTTGTAGTAATAATTAGCAGTAATAAGCTGGACTACAGCGAGGTCCGGTAGGCCGTTGGAGATCTCAAAGTAATTGTCACATTAATTTAATGAAATAGCTGTGGTTTTGAGATCTGCAGCGGCCCCGGAACCCCACATATTTCCTGAGTGAGGGTGATTTAAATTGAACTGCTTTCGATTTCTTCGGAAGATAAACCATGCCTTAGCAATTTTTTCGGGAGTTATCATCCTTTCCATCGGAATTTTATCTACCTGGGGAACGATTACGCGAGTATTGTTAACAAACCCGAATACCTGGAGTTTAGAAGTATCGCAGTATCTTCTTATCTGGGCCATTTTTTTGGGTTCCGCTTATGCTTTCCAAAAAAATACTCATGTGGCTGTAAGTTTTATTCGGGAAGCTGTTGGTAAGAGATGGGGTTCAGGGTTGGAACGCAAACTGGCCGTATTGGGCTATATTCTTGCTCTTGTTTACGTCCTGGTTCTGACCTGGGTCAGTTTCCATTTGCTTGATACTGCCTTGCGCCTTCATAAATTAACCACCGGATGTGTTCAAATCCCAACTGCCTATCTCTATCTCGCAATGGTTTTGGGATCGATTTTGATGGTAGTTACTCTGGTTTTTATTATTTTGGAAATCTGGAAAAAGGGCACAAATATTTATCTGGAGGAAGACTCATATTGATACTTGGAATAACTTTACTATTATTGGTAGTGCTCTTTATTGGAACCCCGGTTGCGTTTGGGCTGGGGTTTGTAGCCGTGATAAGCATACTTTTGTTTATTTTCCCGAGCCAGCTAATGCAGATTGGTAGCATTGCATTCAGCCAGGGAACCAGCATGAACCAGCTTGTCGCCCCTCTTTTTGTCTTAATGGCTGAGCTTCTTGCTCAAGGGAAAGTTGCAGCGGATATTTTTACCGTCCTCAGCAAATGGATGCGCAGGATAAATGGAGGGTTAGCGATTAGTTCTACCCTCGCCTGTACTATTTTTGCAGCACTTTGTGGTTCGAGCCCTGCTACTGCAGCTGCCATTGGTCGGATTTCGATAAAGGAAATGGTCGGCAGGGGTTACCGGGAAGATTTTACCGCAGGTGCAATTGCTGCCGGAGGGACCCTCGGGATCATGATTCCCCCGAGTATTGCCATGGTAATATATGGAATAATCACGGAAACATCTATTGCAAAGCTTTTTATTGCTGGGATTTTACCAGGATTAATGCTGAGCGCACTGCTCTGTATTTTCATTTTTATCCGTTCTTCGTTAAACCCTGAAATAATTGGTCAAATTAGGGAAAGGAAAACAAAAGGCGTTCAGCTCGACGAAAAACTAGTCGCGTTGACACCCAGCAGCAAAATTTTTGATGACATTAAATTGATCATCCCCCCTGTTATTCTTATCGTAGTGATTATTGGTTCGTTATACACGGGTGTAGCAACCCCTACCGAAGCGGCAGGATTGGGAGCAATCGGTTCGCTGGTGCTCGTTTTGTGCCAGGGCCGATTAAAATTGCATTTGCTGGCTAACATTTTCGAGGCTACGGCGAGAACCAGTGCAATGATTTTGTTTCTTATTTTTGGCGGTCTGGCGCTGAGTTACGTTGTAACTTATTTAGGGCTGGCCCAACAACTGGCTGATTGGGTAATTGAGGTTGGTGTCAACCGTTGGTTTTTGTTGGTCGCCGTGTACATCCTTTGGTTTATTTTAGGGTGCCTGATGGATCCCACGAGTATGATTGTTTTGACGGTGCCATTTCTTTTCCCGACTTTTATGGCTTTGGGTTTTGATCCGATCTGGTTGGGGGTTGTGTCTACCCTGGCGGTCGAAATCGGAATGATTACTCCCCCGGTGGGATTAAATATCTTCGTATTAAGGGCCATCAGCGATATCCCCATGGGAAAAATTATTGTTGGTGTCCTTCCGTTTGTGGGTGTTTTATTGGTTGGGCTTACGATTATGAGCATATTTCCCCAGATCGTTCTTTATTTGCCATCGCGAATGTAAGGGTTATATTATGGATTGTGATACGGGAGGGGATTGAATGAATCTTTCTCAAGAAGTAAGCAGGTTTGTGGTGGGCAGACAATTTGAAGATTTGCCGGAAAAAGCGGTCTCTAAGGCCAAACAGCACATTATGGATACTTTAGGAGTGCTGATTGCCGCTGTGAAGGATCCTGTGGTAGATGTAATCAAAAAGTACCTGGAAGAGGTAGGTGGTGATTCACGCTGCACGGTGATGGGGACGAGTATAAAGACTTCGCTTTCTAATGCCGCTCTGGTCAACGGTATTTTAGCCCACGCGCTGGATTACGATGATTCTTCCTGGCGTCTGATTGGTCATCCCAGCGCTGCAGTTCTGCCGGCTGTATTTGCAGTTGGAGAAACCAGGCATAGTTCAGGGAAAGATGTCATTACGGCTTACCTTCTGGGGACAGAAGTTTCCTGCAAGTTAGGGTTGGCTGCGGAACCCCAACTCTATGAAGCCGGGTGGCACGCCACTGGTGTAGTGGGAGTGTTAGGTGCCACTGCTGCAAGCGGCTATCTTTTGCGCCTGACGGAAGAGCAGCTCACCAATGCATTGGGGATAGCTGCTTCCCTGGCCGGAGGTCTCAGGCAAAATATAGGTTCCATGACTAAACCATTTCATGCCGGTGCGGCGGCACAGCACGGGGTTACCGCGGCACTCCTGGCCAGGCACGGTTTTACTTCCAGCGTTGCCAGTCTTGACGGGAAATGGGGATTTTTCCGTAATTTTACCTGCGGGGAAAGGGAAGGGAGGTTCCCATCGCCTGGAGATCCTTTTGACATTCTGGAACCCGGCTTTTTCATCAAACCCTATCCCTCCTGTGCGGCAACGCATACCGCTATTGATGCGATGCTTTCTTTAGTAGAGGAGCATGGCTTTACGGATGAGCAAGTGGCCAGGATTGAGGTTGGGTCTGGTCCGGCAGGGCCGTTGATGTTGTTTCACAACCAGCCCCGGCGGGGGTCGGAAGGTAAGTTCAGCATGCCGTTTGTGCTGGCAATGGCAGTCATTGAGCGGAAGGTGGGATTAGAGACCTTCCTCGACAGCAAGGTCAATGAACCCAGGGTTTTAAACCTTATTGAGAAAACGCGTTTTTACGTAGCGCCGGAGTTTGCGAATATAAGCATTGATGAGGCTCCGGCGATTGTCAAGGTGAGCTTGAAGGACGGGCGCGAATTAGTTAAACAGCTCAAAGAGCCGCTGGGCAGTCCATTAAATCCCATGTCTCAAGCACAATTGATTGAGAAATATAAAGACTGCACCTATGGGGTACTGGCGGCCGGGAAAGTGGAAAGATCCCTGGCCATGCTCGCCGAACTCGATGCTCTTGAGAATATAGAACTCTTAATAAATGAACTTGTCCCTTAAATTATGAATAAAATAATGCAGAGGCAAGGGGGGTCTTCGCTTGGCGGAATCGTTAATTCCGATTTACGTTATGGGGAAGCGGTACGAGGTACCTGAGGGACTTACCATATTGAGCGCCCTGGAATGGGCAGGCTATCAGTTCATCCGCGGATGCGGCTGTCGAGGCGGGTTCTGCGGTGCCTGTGCGACAGTCTACCGGGTGCCCGGCAACTTCCGAATCCAGGTCGGTTTAGCCTGTCAGACGCCGGTTACACCTGACATGAACCTGATGCAATTGCCCTATTTCCCGGTCAATAAAGCAATTTATGACCTTGAAAAAGTCGGTCCTCCGTTAGAAGCTTTGTTGCAACTTTATCCTGAGGCTACCCGTTGTCTGGGGTGCAACACGTGTACCAACGTCTGTCCCCAAAAATTGGAACCAATGTATTACGTGGCGGCGGCGCTGCGGGGGGATTTTGCCCGGGCGGCGGAACTGTCCTTTGACTGCATTATGTGCGGCCTTTGTGCCGCCCGCTGTCCGGCCCAG
>JAIMBK010000103.1 GCA_023511535.1 Armatimonadota bacterium | reverse complement strand
TACCAGGGCCGGGCGGCGAAAAGCGGCAGCGGACTGGGCCTGGCCCTGTGCAAAGAAATCGCCCGGCAGCACGGCGGCGTCCTCACCATCGAAAGCAGTCCGGGGGCGGGCACCACCGTTTGCGTGCGTTTGCCGACCGCTATATTCCCAACCCATTTAACAATGGCCCAATAATGTTTGTCAATGGCCCGGGATAGATCGGATAGGAGCGATCAAAAAGAATCGCCAGTAAAACCACAGCAAGGCCGGATTCGAAGGCTAGTCCTACGTTTACAGTCTGGATGGCCCGCAATACTTCTCCGCCTAAACCGCCGGCACCGATCATCGAGGCGATCACTGCCATCGAAAGGGACATCATAATACATTGGTTGACTCCACCCATGATGGGCAGGCTGTGAGCTACAAGCACCTTCATCTTGGGAATGTAGCGCACGAACTCTTTAACGTAGTAGTTGGCCGGGTGCATTATGATCTACGGGGGGAGCCAATTTGAACCAGTTTTCCGTCCTGCATGATGGCGATATGGTCAACGAGCTTTAAAGCCTCGTTCAGATCGTGGGTAACAAAGATTACTGTTTTTCGTAAAAGCGAAGATAACCGCAAAAATTCATCCTGCATCTCCCGTCGAATGAGGGGATTGCCACAGGTTAAGTTTTCCCGGTCACTTTCTTTTGGACTAATGGAGTCAAATTAAATTGGATCAGAAAGTCAGCCCGTCAGTCCGTCTTAAAACAAGGAACGGCAAGAAAAAACCAGTTATCCTTAAAATGATTCCTGGCAGATAGCTCCGGATTAAGGTTTATCTGAACAGACATTTTCTTCTTGTTGCCTGGCCAGCGCGGTGAGGTAGGCATCTGTAAAATCCGCGTTTTTTTCCGCCATGTCTTATAAAGCCTGGACAGCCAGATCGGAATTGGCATGGGCACCTTTTTTACGTGCAGGAAACTTAAGGAAGAAAGCAGGAGGTTGCCCTTAAAACGCCGAATAAATGACAGGAGATAATTGTTTTCACCAGCAACTGGGCCTTTTCCAATCGCATCTGAAAAAGCGGCAGAAAGATGGTGAACGAAAAGAAAATGTTCCGGGCAATCAGTTTTCAAAAATTTATGGAAGAGGTAGAAGAACGCCTCAAAAATCTCCTGATACTTTTCGGGAAATTATCACCGCCTGGGCAAGGAAGACTCCCCCGGCTAAGCGGGCGGAATTTTTGACCCTGCTCGTCCCCCCGCCTCCCGGCCGAAAAGCGCCGGACGAGGAACTGCTTGAAGAGATTCAAGCCCTTGCCGAAAGGGTGGAAAACGGCGCTTATTGTACGGGCTGGGGATGGGATGACGAACTCAGAGAGGAAAGAGACTGGGGGGACGAAAGCTGGGCGGACGAGATGGACGATCTTTTTGGGCGCGCCCGCGACGCCCTTTTCAACGGCGACTACAAACTGGCGGAAGAAGCCTACGCCGGGCTGTTTGCGATTCTGGCCATGGGGGAGGAGCCGGGTCACCTGCCGGGGCACCCGGACCCCGCCGAAATGCTCGCCACCGACCTGGAAGAGGCGCGGTTATGTTACTTGCGCGCCGTCTACCTGGCCGCGCCACCCGCCCGGCGTCCGGCCAGGCTGCTGGAGGCCGTGCAGGAAAGCCGGTACTGGGCGGGCGGCCGGGTGAGCCTGCAGGAGATCAACGCGGCCGGACCCGGGCCGTTGCCGGACTTCCGTCAGTTCCTCTCCGGCTGGATTGATTTACTGCAGAAAACGGGTACCGAGCAAGACCTCCTCCGCGAAGCGGTGAAGTTGTCCGGCGGCATCCCGGCCCTCGCCGAACTTGCCCGCCGGCAAGGCCAACAGTACCCGAAAACCTACGTGGAATGGCTTTCGGCCCTGGAGGAAAAAGAGGACTACCCGGCGATGCTGGCGGCGGCGCAGGAAGGGCTGGCCGCCGTACCGCGGGATTACGTTGTGCGGGCGGAGATTGCCGCCGGCCTGGTAAGGGCCGCGCAAAAACTGGGCGATGCGGAAAACCAATTAACCGGTTGGCGAGAAGCGTTTTACTCCAACCCGGACCTGGATTCTTTCCTCCACCTCCTTACTCTGGCCGGACAAAAGGGTTGCCGGGAAGAAGAGGTCGAAGCGGCCGCGGCCAGGGTAGCCTCCCTGTGTCAAGAAAACAGCAAGCGTACAGAATATTTTTACCCGCCGGAGCACGAACTGAGGACGGCAAAAGCATCCCAAATTTTGTTAGGCGCAATTTATCTTTTGACCGGCCAGCATGACGGGGCGCTTAACCTTTGCCGGGGGAAGGAAGCCTTGGGCTGGCACTACGGGCAAAATCCGAAGGGGCTGGTCATCCCCTTTTTCCTGATGCTTCTCGCCCGGGGAAAAGACGCGCGCCCCGCGCCGAATCTGGAACAACTGTGGAAAGAGGCCGTTGCGCTGGCCGGCGAAGGTGGGGGAGCAGAACTCCAGGAACGCTTCCGGCAGGCCATGGACAGCGTTTTTAGAGAAGTCCGCCTGTCCGAAGAGGAAGAGGAAAAATACCTGCGCTGGTGTCTTACCGGGGCGGGCCGCCGGGTGGACGCCATTGTGGGTGAAAAGCATCGGCAGAGTTACCCCCGGGCCGCGAATCTCCTCGTCGCCGTGGCCGAAGTGCTGGCCAAAAGAGGAAGGAAACCCGACGGCGCCGCCTTGCTCCAGAAATATCACCAGAAATACCAGCGTCACCGGGCCTTCCGGGAGGATCTCAAGGTGGCGGCGGCAAGGTCGGGAATTTATTGACCTGTTTGATGTTGCTCGGGATTTGTTAGATTTCTCCCGTAAATATGGTGCAGGTTCATTTCAAAGGATGGTTCCGCCTACGTACCTTCCGGGGCATGGGGAAGTGAATACAGGAAGCACGGTTGGTCGTGAAGCATGGTAACTCTCGGGGTTTACGTCCCTGACCGGGTCGATATTATTTGGCTCCAATTTGATCCCCAGGCCGGGCATGAACAAGCAGGCAAACGGCCAGCCCTGCCCAATAATTGAACGGTTACTTGTTTTCCGGCTTCACTGTTTGGCCGGTAAAGGCGTCGATGTAACCTCCCCAGGAAGACCCGGGATCCGGGATATAGACCAGCCAGGGGGAGGGGGCTTTCTGGCCGTAATACTCGGGCCAGATGTAAAACAGCTTCAGGGGATGCTGTTTTAAAAACTCGGCTTTGGCCGTTTCGGCCGGCACCACGTTCCGGTTATCCGGCAGGGGAACGGGCGAACCGCTTATGCCGTAGTAAAATCCAACAATCTTACCGGTCAGGGCGTCTACCTGCACCGAGCAGGCCCGGTCCATGACCGGCACGCCCTGGTGGACCTGGTTAAAGGTAAACGAGATTACCGGCCGGGGTCGTTCCTGATCTTTAAGCTTGCTCTGATCTACCCAGGCGGGAATCCTTTCTTCTGCATCCTGGTGCACCCGCATCTCCAGCTCTGCAGGTCCTGTTTGTAAGTATTTTTGCAGAAACTTCACCGCCGTGTCCTGAGCGGCTTCCCGGGAAACACTACCCTCTTGGCCGCGCCCCGATTCGTCCTGGTAATTGTAGCTAATCACCTGTCCGGTGCCGGCGATGGTGGTCAGGTGCACAAAGCGCATCTGGCGGTAATCGTCGTCCGGTTTGCCCTCAGTTCCCTTTGGCGGTATAGTGCTCCAGGTATAATTTTTCTGTTTGATCTCCCGATCATTAAAAGATTGCACATCGCTGGCTCCTTGAAACTGCATTCCCGTCATATCAATGCCAAATGCATCGGCCAGCAGCTTGCCGGCTTCTTCCGGTGTCCTGGCCGTCAGTTGCCGGCCCTCCCCCTGCAGGGTGAGGCGCTGGGGCCGGGGAAAGGAGGGCATGAATTCTGCCAAGGGTTTTCCCGTCAGGGCATCGATTGTGGCCATGGATGTGGGCACATACACCAGTGCCGGCCGGGTTTCGCCCTTTTCCGGCTCAAATCCCGGGGCATACAAGTGTTGTCGTTCACTATATTGCAGTTTCATTTCCAGCATCCCGGCAAAGGTCTTTTCCGCCTCTTCCCGGGTTACGGCCCGGGAAGGATCGGGAAACCTGGTCAGGTCAATCCCTTCGTCCTTTTCCCTGTGGAAGCTGGTGATGTGGCCGAAAACGTCCACTCCCACCCGGAAGCCGCTGTTCAAAAGGGGAATTCCGTTAACCAGGCGGTAATAAGACACATTGGTCGAAACCCAGGTGATTTTATTTCCCTTGTCGTCCTGGGCGCCGGCACCGCTGGAGCCGAGGTCATCACCCGGCGCGTAGTCCTTTATTTTGTCCCCCAGGATCTGCCGGGCAAAGGCCGCCGCCTTTTCCCTGGCCAGGGCGGGGGAGGGGACCTTTTCCGAGGCCCAGGCCGGGTTCCGGAAGTTGTAACTGGTCAGTTCCCCCGTGGCGGTTTCAAAAGTGAGGTAGGCATTTGCGCTCTGAATGCCCCGTTCCGTACCCGGGGCCCGGTCGCTCAGCATCACCGACCAGGTTTTATCACCCTCATTGTTTACGTGTTGCACTGATAGTTCTTTCAGTTCCGGTACGGCCTGGTAGACCTTTTCCAGGACCTGTTGCTGCGCTTCGGTCAGCGCCGGTTTTTGGGCCTCCGTTATCCCCTGGGGCGCTACCACCCGTACTCCGTCACCGCCGTCCGTGGCTTGAACAACGGACGCCGGGTTTTCCGCCGCCCAAACCGGGGAAGCCAGCAGCATACCGGCGGCCAGCACAGCGGCGGCCACACCCTGCACTTTTTTCACCTGCATCTCCTCCCTGTAATGTTTGGTTAAATGGACTACCTGCCTGGAAAAAGAAATGGAACAAAAGAAAATTATTGTTGTACCCCCCCTTTTTTTTAAGATAGCTCATTTATCACTTATATAGACTGCTTTAGAACTGGAATGTAACAGACGTAAGTGTTCACTGAAACCGGTGGTTAATAAAAAGGCGCGGTGTTGTCCAGGGCCAATGGCCCCGTACTCACCCCCGGGGTTTCAGGTTTAATTGGTACCGCCGGTTTTGCGAAAACCTGGTATACCACTGGGTGCCGGGCGAAGCGCCGGTAATAGTATCCAGCGAGCTGTGGTTGTGGTACTGTCGGTACGATCGCTGCGGTGTGAACGCCGTGCCTGCACCGGTTTGATTGAATAAACACTTAAACATTTCATGGGTTTTTTCCTCTTTTTCCTCCGGGCAAAAGCAGGCGGGCGCTCCAGTGCAGGAGCAGGACGCCGGCGGCCAGGTAGACCAGGGTGTAAATGGCCCAGCCGGGCAGGCCGAAATTTACCCCCGTGGGCAAGGTCAACTCGTTTTCCCTAACGCTGAGGATTTCCATCAATACAAAAACCGGGTTGATGCTCTGTAAAAACTCCACCATACCGGCGGTAAATCCCGTCCAGGTGTCGGGATTCCAGTAATTCCCCTGCTGCAACTGGCTCATTTCGTACAGAAACACCGCCAAAAAACCGGTGCCCGCCGCCAGGGCGAAGGCCAGGCCGTAGGCCGTGACGGTGCTCACGCCCGTTCTTTTAAAGAAAGCGGAGCAGCACACGCCGATGCAGCCAAAGAGAAACATGGTCACCAGGTAGAAGCCGAAAACCCCCAGCACCTGTCCCGGGGCGATGCCGCCGGACATAAAAACGAGGCTGTACAGGGGCAGGGTGGCCATGACCAGCAGCACCACAAAGGCGCAGGAAGAGACCAGCTTGCTCCAAACGATCTGCCGGGGGGTGAGCCGGGTGGTCAGCAGCACGTTCAGGGTCTGCCGCTCCCGTTCCCCGCTGATGACGCCGGCGGTCAGGCCCGGCACCACGAAGCCCAGCAGGACCAGCTGGGTAACGCTGAGCATGATGAACAGCGTGCGGCTGCGGTCGGGCTGGTAGATACCCGGGGAGCCCCGCCAGTTCAGGTACATGAAGCCCAAAACGAAGGCGCCGCTGACCAGCAGGTAAAGGGCCAGCAGCCACGCCGTTTTTCCCGTGCGGAACCGCTGGCGCAGTTCTTTGAGCAAAACCGGGTTAATTTCCGCCAATATCCTCAACCCCCTCACCGGTGACGGCCATAAAGGCCTCTTCTAAGTTGCGCCGGACTTCCTGAAATTCCACTACGGGCCAGCCGCCGCTGACCATGTCCTGTAAAAGCGCGGCCTGTTCCGTCCGGCTCCCGTCGAAAAGGAACCTGACCTCCTGGCCGTCGGCGAAGGTTTCGCCCACACCGGGCCGGGAAGCAAGGAAATCCGCCAGTTCTCCCGCCCGGTTCAGCACTTCTACCCGCATTTGCCTGGCGCCCCGGGAAACGGCGGTGATCTCCGCCACCGTGCCGCAGACCACCAGCCGGCCCTTCTCCATGATGGCCACCTGGTCGCAAATCTCCGCCAGTTCCGGCAAAATGTGGGAGCTGATCAACACCGCACCGGCGGCCCCGTCAGCCGGGGTATATAGGCGCTGGGAGCCACCAGGGGGTCCGCCGCCGGGCCCCCGATCAGGTAAGGGCCCTGCAGAGGGCGGACCTTTATACCCGGTCCCGGGACGGTGCTGTTCAGCAGGGCGGACCACACATCCCGGGCTTCGCCGCCCAGGTCCCCCGGATCGGCGCCGCAATAAAGCACTTCCCCCCGGCCCAGCGGCCGCCGGGCCAGCACGGGGACGCCGTTTTCCACGGCCAGGGCCTTGCCGGCCACCAGCCGGCCGGCAGCCACCGGCAGGGGCCCGCCGGAGCGCAGGCCCCCCAGTTTTCCGTCCACCACCTGTCTGCTGCTGACCTGCACCGGGCTGACATCGGCAAAGCTGCCCCCTTCACCGGCTCCCGCGCCGCCCAGCAGCACCAGCGAGCCGCCCAGGTGCACCCATTCCTTGAGGGCTTTGACCTGTTCCCGGCTTAAACGGGACACGCCGGCAGGGCCGATCATGATTATGTCCGCCGCGCCCAGGAGCAGGCTGTCCCCGGGCAGTTCGCCGGGGGAGAGGTATTTCAGTGTGGCCAGGGAGCCGGCTCCCCGGGAAAGCCAGTCCTGCAGGCCGCCCCCGGCCACATCTTCACCCAGGGCCAGGAGCACCATCCGGCCGCCGTCCACCGCCACCCCCTCCACCCGGGATTCGGCCAGTACCTGCCCGCCGGAAACCAGCCGCACCACCGGCTTCACGGAGGCCAGTTCCCCCGGGATCACCAGGCGGTACGGCCCGCCGGCGCCCGCCGGCACGTCAACATTTCCTCTTCCGTAAACATCCTTTCCCGGCGCCCCCGCAGGTAGTCCACATAGGCGTTGTGGGCGATGCGAAAGAGCCAAACCGCAAAGGGGGCGTCGCCCCGGTATTTAGGGAAATTTTCCATCGCCTTCAAAAAGACCGCCGCGGTAAGGTCGTCGGCGTCCCAGGG
>JAIMBK010000102.1 GCA_023511535.1 Armatimonadota bacterium | reverse complement strand
GGTTTACCGGGCGGTGGACGACTGCCTGCGGAACGTGGGCGCCAGTTCGGGCCGCGGGGCCTACCGCCGGGCGCTGGAAGCGGATCAAATTGTCTACCGCGCCCGGCGCTCTCTGGCCCGGCTCTTCAACGTCCGGGACGTTTCGCGGATCGTTTTTACCGGCAACGTAACGGAGTCGCTGAACCTGGCCATGAAAGGGCTGTTTCGCCCGGGCGACCACGTGGTGACTACCGGGATGGAGCACAACGCCGTCTGGCGCTGCCTGAAGGTGCTGGAAGCGCAGCGGGGCGTCCGGGTTACGGCAGTGCCCTGCAGACCGGACGGAACGCTCGACCCGGAGCAGATAACCGCCGCCTTCCGCCCGGAAACGCGCCTGGTGGTGATGCTCCACGCTTCCAACGTCACCGGCACCCTGCTGCCGGTGACGGAAGTAGGCGCCGCCGCGGCCCGCAGGGGCATCCCCTTGCTGGTGGATGCGGCGCAGACCGCCGGGGTGTACCCGATTGACGTGGAGAAGATGAATATTTCCCTTCTGGCTTTCACCGGCCATAAGGGCTTGCTGGGCCCGCCGGGGACCGGGGGGCTGTACGTGGCCCCGGGGATCGCTCTGGAGCCCCTAAAAGAAGGAGGCACCGGCGGTGAATCAATTCTGGAGCACCAGCCCGACACCCTCCCCGACCGCTTTGAAGCGGGTACGCTCAATGTCCCCGGTATCGCCGGGCTGGGCGCCGCGGTGGACTTCATCCTGGCCGAGGGCGTCGAGCGCATCCGGGCCCGCGAGATGGAACTGACCGCCTACGCGCTCGACGCGCTGCGCCGGCTGGACGGAATAACGGTTTACGGCCCCGGCGACCCGACCCGCCAGGTCGCCGTGATTTCCATCAACGTGCTGGACATGAAACCTGAAGAGGTAGCCCTGCTTTTAGACACGCGCTACGGCATCGAAATGCGCGCCGGCCTGCACTGCGCCCCGGCGGCGCACCGGACTGTCGGGACCGTCGACCGGGGCACCTTAAGGCTGGGTTTGGGGTATTTCAACACCAAAAAAGAGATTGACTGCCTGGCGGAAGCGCTGCGGGAAATTATCCGGGAACGGTTGAAAACTGCTGGTTCACAAGCGGGCCGGGGAAGCTGAGCCGGTTGCCGGGACGAGCTTTCGCCGGCGGCCGGGTAACCGCGGAAAAAGGAGGTCGTACCGGTGTACCTGGAGGCGATCGAGATTGTTTTCATCCAACCCTGCCTGGCCGATGCGAATAAAATTCGCTTTAAGGCGGTTTTTTCCCGGGATATTGCCGGGGTGTTGCCCTACCTGAACGCCGTCCTGCCCAACGCCACCTATAACCACGAGGGGCAGGTGCTGACATTTGTCAGGGAAGGCCGCCTGTTTACCCTTTACCCCCGGGAACTGGCCGTGGCCAAGGCGGCGAACACCACGGACGCCTACCGGCTGATCGACTGGCTGAAAGATTTGATCAACGCAACTTACGAGCGGCGCGACGAGCTAAAGCCGGATTATTCCCTGCGGTCCCGCCCCAAGCCCCTGGAGATTTACGGCTGGCTGCCCCGGACTAACTGCCGGAAATGCGGCGAGCTGACCTGCCTGGCCTTTGCCGCCAAACTGCTGCTCGGCGAGCAGCGCCTCGAAAGGTGCGCGCCCCTTTTTACCGCGGAATACGCCCATTTAAAAGAGCCCCTGCTGGAGATCGTGGCGGCGCTGGGGTTGTGAACCTCCGCATTTACCCAACGTTGTTTTACGCCTGAATCCCCCGCGGGATTGCCGCCGGGCAGGTGGAGGTGATGCACACGCAAGAAAAGAAGATCTCGCCGGAATGCGAAAAATGGGGACAAACGGCAAGAAAGAAGTGGAAAAAGGAAAATTAAAATTTATCGAATGTCCGGGAAGGAAAGTGGATTTTTTTACGCTCTGGACGGCAAAAGCTTTTTGACGCAAGCTGGAATGACGGATGATTTTTTCGCCACTGTGCAGGAAGGACTGCAAAAAGGCATCCGGGCGTCGCCGATTCGCGCAGAGCCCTGTCTTTGCGAGGAATTACGAGAAAAGGCACTGGCGGCAGAGAGAAAATAAACGTCGCCATCTTTTTGAGAGGGGGGAACAAAATCGTGGTCAGAAAATCATGCTCCAGCTGCGGGCTGGCCCTGCCGGAAGCAGACGGCGGTTACCGGTGTTTCGTTTCCAAAAAGGTGTATTCAGCGGAAGAGCTTGCGCAACCATGGGATTGTCCTTTTTTCTGCCCACCGCGGCCTGAAAACGGAGAGCAGCTTTCCCCTGAGCAGCTTTACCTTCTGAAGAAAGACGAGTTTGAGCGGAAAAAGTGACGGCTGCCTCTGGGGTAGCGCCCGGGCGGTGCGAGATAAAAAGCGATGCCGTCAGGCAACCCGGCGACGGACGAAAATTCCCGCCGGGATCCAAAAAAACGGAGGGAGGGAAGTTCAAAGAAAAGAGCAGGTTTTTGGAGCAGGAGGCACGGAAGGTCGGATGCAAAAAGGAGCAATGGGTTGAATATGCCGGCTAAGCACCGGGAAAAATGAATGCTTAAAAATCTTACGGGGGGATGAAAAATGGCTGTAAGCTTCTTGATTTACTTTGTTGTCGGCATTTTGGCGGGAATCGTCGGAGGCTTGCTGGGCACGGGCGGATGCGCCCTGATGATGCCGGTGATTCGCTTCGGCTTCCACTTCGATCCGGCCATTGCCGTGGGAACTACTTTGACAGCGGTAGTTTTCACGGCCGGTTCCGGTGCCGTCCAGCACATCAGGATGGGCAACGTGCATAAGGAGACAGCATACCTGACCGGGTACAGTGGCGTATTGGGAGTAATTATTGGTTCTATTGTTTTTGCCTATATCAAAAATTACGGAGCACTCATCGACCTGATCATCGGCATTGCTTTTATCCTTGTTTCGGTGCGGATGTTATACGAAGGACTGGTCGTGATGCCCGCCCAGGCCAGAATGGCCGCTGTCCAGGGGGGACAAGGCCGGGAAGGCGTGCAGGTGCCGCCGCCCGCGGGAATGCCGGGATCGCCGGCGAGCAAAACCATTCTGGGGTCGGTAATCGGTTTTCTTACCGGAATCATCGGTTTAGGCGGCGGGTATGCCCTGGTTCCTTCCTACCTTTACCTGTTTAAAGCGCCGATGAAGCTGGCGATCGGCACTTCCATGGCTTCTTTTATCTGGATGGCCCTGGTGGGTTCAATCTTTAAGCTTGCCGAGCACGTGGTCAATATCCCGGTGGCCGTGACGCTGGGCATCGGCGCGGCTATTGGCGCCGTCTACGGGGCCAAACTGGTCGCCAAATTCAAGCCGGCGACCCTGAAAATTCTTTTCGGCGCCCTGTTTCTGTACGTTTCTCTGAAGTACATCCTGATCTATTTCGGAATCGCCATTTAGAAATACTGTCAGGAAAGGAGGAGGCCGGTGCTTTTAAAAGATTACCGGTTTGAGCTGGTCTTGCCGGAATGCAACCCATCCGCCCTGACGGTCAACGCCGTCGCCGAACTGGACGAAGACATCGGCGGGGTTTTGCCTTACTTGAACGCGTCCTTGAGAGGCTGCCGCTTTTACCCGGAAGGAAATTTCCTGCGCTTTCTTCAGGGAGGCCGGGTGATTACCCTGTATCCCCGGAAAATCACCGTCACCGGGCTGCGGGACCGGGAGGAGGCGGCCAGGGTCTTAGACGAAGTCAAAGAACTGATTAACCAGACTTACGCCAACCGCCAAAACATTACCCCGAGCTATAAAAAGGGCGACGAAGTGAAGCCGCTGCAAGTATATAATCTTTTGCCGCGCACAAACTGTAAAAAGTGCGGGGAGCCTTCGTGCTTGGCCTTTGCCGCGCGGCTGGTCAAGCAGGAGGCCGAACTGGCCGCCTGCGTATCTTTAGCGGAACCGGCCGGGCAGGAAAACAGGCAAAAGCTGGCCACGCTTCTCATGCTCACCTGAAGTGCGCAAAATATTTCCAAACCAAGGAAAAGAGTGGATAAAATGGATGCCCAGAAAATTGCCCGCTTTTTCGACCGGTACATGATGCACTTAATCGGCGCCTCCATCGTCGCCGGAGTCGCCGTGGGCTGGTCGGCGCCGGACTTTGCTCAGCGCCTGCGGATCCTTATTAACTTAACTTTGTTTTTAATGCTTTACCCGATGATGGTGGGAATCCGGGTGGAAGAGATTTTCAAGGCGGCGAAAAATATTAAACCCATTTCCTGGTCGCTGCTTTTTAACTTCGTCCTTTCTCCCCTGGTGGGTTACCTGCTGGTCCTGCTGGCCCTGCGCAATTACCCCGACTTTGCCGTCGCCCTGCTTTTGCTGGCGGTCACGCCCTGTGCCGGAATGGTGGTGGGCTGGACCGGCTTTGCGCGGGGGAACGTCGCCCTGGCCCTGGTTATCGTGGCTTTAAGCCTCACTTTAAGCATCTTTACCATCCCGGTGACCATCTCCCTGCTCGCCCACTCCCTGGTGGCCATTAACGCGCTGGCCATGTTCAAAGGCACGCTGCTGGTCATCCTCGTCCCCCTGGTGGCCGGCGACATCACCCGCCGGTTAATTATCCGCTTCGGCGGCGAAAAGACGTTTGCCGGCATCCGGCCGGTCTTGCCGCCGCTGTCCATGCTGGGCCTGTTCGGAATTATTTTCATCACCACGGCCATGGGGGCGTTGAAAATTATCTCCATCTGGAAGAGTATTTTTCTCATCGTGCCGGTGCTGGCGCTTTTTTACCTGGTCCAGTTTGCTTTAGCCGTCAACATATTGAAGAAGGCCGGTTTAGGCGGCAAGGACATCATTGCCGTAACTTACGCGGTCGGCGGGAAAAATATCTCGCTGGCCCTGGCGCTGGCCGCCCAGTTCTTTTCGCCGCTGACGGTGGTCATGCTGGCGAATCAACCCGCTCATCCAGATGCCGGCCATGGCGTCCTTCTTGCGCTGGTCGCCGCGATTGGCGAAGGCGGAAAAGGACTCCTCTTGAGGGGCTGACCGGAGGGTCCTCTCCGCCGTCAAGACGGCGCTTTGGCCGGCAGCCCTGAGGAGACTAATCATTTGTTCAGCAAGACCAAAAAGACAATCGATAGGCAAAGGTTCCCGAAAGTGAGGAATTTATATGCACCACGACCACGGCCGCGATCTCCTGGAAAACAGGCTCCTTTTGTCCGCCGTTCTTACGGCGCTGATTTTTCTGGTGGAGTTGGGCGGGGGTCTCTGGACCGGGAGCCTGGCCCTGCTCAGCGATTCCTGGCACGTTTTGACCGACGCCGCGGCGCTGGGCCTCGCCTGGTTCGCGGCGCGGCAGGGCAACAAACGGCCGACGGCCAGATACACCTACGGCTTTTCCCGCCTGGAAGTGATTGCTGCTTTTGTGAACGGACTCGCGCTCATTTTTATCTCCCTGTGGATCATCGTCGAGGCGGTGCAAAGATTTTTTGCCCCCGTGCCGGTGAAGGGCCTGGAAGTATTCGCCGTCGCCGTCGCCGGCCTGTTCGTCAACCTGCTCGTCGGCCTGGTTCTAAAAAAGCACGCGGACGAAAACATGAACGTCAAGGGCGCCTTTTTGCACGTGGCGGGTGACGCCCTTTCCTCGCTAGGGGTGGTGACGGCCGGGCTTTTGGCGCTGCGCTGGCGGTGGTACGTTGCCGACCCGCTGATCAGCCTGCTGATCAGCTTGATGATTATAAGAAGCGCCTGGGGGCTGGTCCGGGATTCTTTTCAGATCCTCATGGAAAGCGCACCGCGGGATCTTTTGCTGCCCGAGGTTGTCAGCGCGCTGGAGAGTCTGCCGGAGGTGGCGAATGTCCACGACCTGCACGCCTGGAATATTTCCGGCCGCATTCCCGCCGTGAGCATGCACGTTTTGCTCCAGCCCGGCGGCGCGGACTACCAGGGCGTGCTGGAGCGCTGCCAGCGCTTGCTGGCCAGGGATTTCGGCATTTTTCACGCCACCATTCAGCTGGAAACCGCCTGTCCGGTGCAAGACGGAAGGGGGTGTGCGGAGGGGAGAAGGCCTGATTGCTGGGAAGGATAAAGTTTGACAAATCGCCGCCGGGGTTTACGGCGCCCGGGCGGCCCGTTAAAGGACATTGCGAAAAATAAACCGGAGGTTGGCAGGCAGTGAAGTTTCTTTACTTATCGGGCAGCCCCAGACCAAACATAATTCAGAATATCTTTTGAACATTATCCGGGGGATCGCCAGCGGAAAACTAATGATTATTCCATAGAACCATGCCGGGGTTGCCGGGATCGCCGCGGAAAAGGTGAATGTACAATTTCCGATGAGATGCAAAGTTTAATCATTCCTGAGCTGTTTCAAAGCGACGGAATCGTTCTCGGTACGCCGGTCTATTTTAACAACGTATCGGCTCAAATGCCTTTGAACAGGGTGAAATCGTTAGCGACGAAAAGGCCCTGAAGTCTGCGGAACAACTTGCCCAACGCCTAACGGAACTGCATAAGCTGCTCCGTTCGGGAGAGCAGCGGACAAGCCAGTCTGGACGCTAAAGGGGGAGGTTAGAGCATGCGCGTCCTTTTAATCCAACCCAGGCCCACCGGCGGGTTAGGCTTCCGCAGCGTTATTTGCACCGAACCGCTGAGCCTGGAGATTGTCCCGCTTCTTTAAAGGACCACGAAGTTAAGCTTATGGATTTGCTTATCGGTTCGTTGTCGTCCGCGGAGGTGCAGGAGTTCCGCCCGGCGGCGGCCGGGATCAGCTGTTCTTTTACGATTGACACTTACAAAACGATTGAAATTGCGCGCTCCCTTAAGCAGTTATGTAAAGAAATCTTTGTCTTTCTCGGCGGCCACCACGCGTCGCTCAACTACAGTGACTTTTTCGACCCGGCAATTGACGCCGTCGTCGTAAACGAAGGGGAAACAACTACGCCAGAGTTGATCAACGCCTTAGAAGGAGGTGAGGATCTCACCAAAATCCCGGGCCTTATTTTAAATTTGCCGGAAGGGCAGTTCTTTACCGGCGAACGTCAATCTCTTTCTTCCCTGGACGACGTCCCTTTCCCGGACCGCGCCGTCGATAACATCAACGCGAAAAGCCTGCTGGAGGTGTTGAAATCCCCCCTCTGTGCGGCGTATCAAAAGCGGCAGCCCTTTAATTCCAACCACCTGCGCCCCTGCCCGATCATCGACAATCCGCAGACGCTCCGGGACATCGTTCGCGAGTCCGGCACCCGCCCCACTCACGAGGGGGCGGAAACAGTCCTGGAAGGGACGGTGGCCAACTACCTGGACAACCTTTCGCTTGCCTGGGGCAAAGTTGCCGACGAAATCTGGAAATCATGATCTGCGGCCGGGGCGGCAACGTCCGGTTTAAAGCCTCGCCCGGCGCAAAAAGTAAAAGCGCCCGGAGTTGAAGGTTGCCTGGCGTGGGTGGAGTGTGCCCTGGTGGAGGAGATTAGCAGGAAGAACTATTCTCTGGTCATCGG
>JAIMBK010000101.1 GCA_023511535.1 Armatimonadota bacterium | reverse complement strand
TTCCGCCGCGGGCTTGGTTTTCCGGACGCTCCCTTACGTTTTCCTGCGCATCCTGGTTTATCTTCTGTTTGGCCTGGCCCTGATCGTCTTTTTCGGCCTGATGGGCGGCATCGGGTACTTTATCGCGCGTCTTTTCCAGGGGGCGGGACTGCCGCTGGTGGTGGTGGGCATAATCGCCATCATGGGCGCCTGGGCGCTGACCGCGCTGGCCCAGCGCTATTTCCTCTACCTGGTGAAGATCGCCCACGTTGCCGTAATCACCGAAATTGTCACCAAAGGGGATCTGCCGGCCGGAACCAACCAGGTGGCCTACGGCAAAGAAAAGGTGCTCAAGCATTTCGGCAGCGCCAGCGCCCTGTTTCTGATTGACCAGTTAGTCGCCGGCACGGTGCGCCAGGTGCTCAACTGGCTCACCCGGCTGGCCGGCTGTCTGGGGAACATCCCGGGCCTGGGCCTGGTGATCGGGATCCTGCGCCGGATCCTGAGCCTGGCCGCCAATTACATCGACGAAGCGGTGATGAGCTATATTCTGACCCACGAAGAAGAGAACGTCTACCAGGCGGCCTGCGACGGCGTGGTGCTTTACGCCCAGAGCTGGCGGCAGCTTTTAGGCACCGCCACCTGGTGCGTCATTTTCGTGGCGGTCATCTGGGTGGTCTGTTTTCTGGTCGTCCTCTTTCCCCTCCTGGGGGTGGCCCGGTTGCTTACCCCGGAGCCGGCGCTGCAGGCCCTCTACGGGTTTGTGGCCCTGCTGGCGACCTTCGTTTTCGCCAACGTTGTGAAGTGGGCCTTAGTCGACCCCATGGCCACCGTGGCCATGGTCGTCAGCTACAACAGGGCCGTCGCCGGGCAGGCGCCCGCCCACGACCTGCGGGCGACGCTCGCCAGCGTTTCCGGCAAGTTCCGGCAGCTGGCGCAAAAGGCTGCCGCACCCCCGCCCACAGCGGCCCCCGGGGGGCGGCCGGTAACCGGTCAACCATAGGTGGAGAAGAATTTAAGGAGGTTCAGTAATTATGCAACAAAAGAAGTGCAATTTAAGTATAAGAAAGGAGTTGGTCAACGTGCATGCCATGCGCACGGTACATTTGTTTTGGTGTATAGGCCTACTGCTGCTGTTAGGTCTCTTTCTGCCGGCGCCGGCCCGGGCCACGGATTTTTCCTGGAAGACAACAAATTTTATAGTGGGAAATTCTCCTGTGGTCCTGGCCGCCGGCGATTTCAACCGGGACGGGAAGGAAGACCTGGCCTTCGGCCAACAAAGCTACCCGTATACTATTACTATCCTTATTGGCAAAGGAAACGGTACCTTCTCCGTGTCCGCAGCCAAATTTAACCCCGGTTTTCCGTGCAGTTCCCTGGCCGCCGGCGACTTTAACGGCGACGGGTGGGCGGACCTGGCCCTGCGCGATGCCAATAGCGGCAGAGTTCACCTTTTGTTAAACGCCGGCAACGGGGCTTTCCAGACTGCCTTAACTCCCACAAACATCCAGTTTTCCGGCAATTCCATGACCGCCGCGGACTTTAACGGCGACGGCCTGGCCGACCTGGCCGTCCACAAAACCGGTCAGGTATTCATGGGCTTCGCGAATAACTACCTGGATATTGGGCTTAATCCGGGGGTGCCGGGGCAGACCCCGGCACAGCAGTCGAACCAGAATCAGGGTAACACAGGACAGCAGTCCGGTTCTTCGCCACCGACCGGACAAACCGGCAACCCATTGAATCCGAATCCCTTCAGCAATTTATTTCAGGGGAATCCCTTCGGCAGCCTCCTGAACACCCAGAATCAGATTAACATACAGCAGTACCTCCAGAATCAGGGTAACACAGGACAGCAGTCCGGTTCTTCGCCACCAACCGGACAAACCGACAACCCATACGTTCCTCCCTTCAGCTTTAGTGAGTTACACAGTTTGTTGCAGGCGGTGCAGAATCAGGGTAACACAGGACAACAATCACCCTCCGGATCGGGGTCGGGCGGCCAGAACCAGGGTCTGCCGGTCACCACTGCTCCGGAGATCCGGGTTACCTCCCCCAACGGCGGCGAGAGTTGGGCGAAGGGTTCGACCCAGACCATTCGGTGGACCCACGCCGGTGACTGCGGAAACACAGTCAGCATTCTTTTATGGTGGAAAACTGGGACTGGACAAGGTTATAGACCAATCACGCCGGTCCCGGTTTCCATCGACCTGGGGGAATACTCGTGGACAATACCCACCAATTGGCCTTCTTACAGCACCTGTAAGGTCTTGGTGATGAGTCCCTCCAAACCTTCCTGCAAAGACATGAGTGATGACTTCCTCAGCATCTATTAGAAGGATTCTTCTGGCTGTCCTGGTTACCGCCGCCGGAAAGGGCCCTGAAAGAACTGTAACTAAGTGCCCGGGGCTTCCCGGTGACGGAAGCGAAAGGCAGAGAAAGGCGGGGAGCCGGCAATGCCCGGTTCCCGGCATAAAATATGTCTTTGATGGTCAAGGCCTGTCGGGGAGAGCGCTGCAAGCTCTCCCCCGTGGGCGACCTGACCGGGCGGTACGCAGGCCAGGCGGGATTGACATTAAACAAATTTGGGGGGTGTACCTGTGGATCGCAAGAGAACCATCTGGAAGCTGCTGTTATTTATAGTACTGCTTGCGACTGTTTTTACAATTGCCGGGTGCGGTGGCAAAAATGGCGGGCAGCAACCGGCCAAGCCGGCGGAATCAGCTGCTGGAAAAGCCGGGACACCAGGCTCAGGCGGCTCCGAAAAGCCCCCCGCCGGGCCGGCTGCTCCCGCCCAGCCTGCGGCCGCCGGGAAAGTTTTACGAGAGCTTATCTTCCTCTATTCAAAGATTGACGAGCAAAAAATAGTCACGGCGGATATTAACGGTAATAATGCCACCGACGTCTGTTCCAACATTGCGGCTACAAATAAGATTTTCCTCTCTCCCGATTACAAAAAAGCAAGTTCCGAGGGGATGATGATCGGTGAGAACCAGAGCATTAACATCTACTATTTTGACAGCAGTGAGACCAGGCCTGTTACCGTGGAGGGTCTCCTGGGAGGAGAGGTATCCCGCTGGTCGGGCGACAGCAAATATCTGCTGGTACTGGCCACCCCAAAATACGGTTCCAGGGATTATAAGCTGTTCAAAGTGGAGGTGGACACCAACCGCAGGGAGCAGGTTAAAACGGAAGGAATAATGGGAACTTCAGCCAGTCAGTATTTGTTGAACCCCGTTGAGAACTCCCTGATCTACTACGGCAAAGAGCAGGGGGATCCCGCCAAAGCTCCCGTTTGCCATATTTTCTGCAAGAACCTGGACACCGGGGCTGAAAGGAGCATTATCAAACTGGGAGACCCCGGCGGACTTCCCCAAGACATGATGGTGAGCCCTGACGGCAGCAAGCTGTTATATATTCTCAACGGCCTCCATGTGGTTGATATTAAAAGCGGCAGTGCAGTGAAGATGAATGTGAACGTCAAAGCCACCTCATTAAGAGACGTCGCCTGGTCATGGGACAGCAGCTGCCTGGCTGTGGCCGGGACGGTTATGGTTAAGCCTGACGCATTCGGTAATCAGATTAGAGTTATCAAGGACATTCAAGTTTATAAAGTAGCCGACGGCTCCCTTGTCAATACCATCCCCCTGGGGAGTGATCTCTACATGGTGCCGTCCGTTTCCAATAACCAGCTGCAATGGTCTTCCGACAACAAGCACCTGGTGATGATCGCAAGTTCTGAAGCGGAGAAGAAAAAGAATCTCTACCGGGTGCCGGTAAGCGGCGGCCCTGTTGAAAAAATCGTCCATGTGCCCGACGGATACCAGATCCAATGGGTAGTGGTCAAAAATAAATAGCCATGGGATACAAATAAGATGAGACTCTATTTTAGACTAGATGTTTTATGAAAGGGGAATAAAAAATGCATCAATACTTTGGTAAGTTTTTGGCAGTTATGGTTGTCTTCACGCTTTTGACGTCCTTTGCCGGCTGCTCAAGGCCGGAACAAGCGAAACAAGAGATAAAACCTGAAAAAGTGGAACAAAAGATAAAAGAGGAGTTGGGAAAAGGGGTTCAGGAGGCTCTACGAAACCCGGAGCAGCCCAGGGATGCCCAGGGAAATGTGACTGCCCGTCACCAGTTGGGCGAGGAGTTTACTATCCCTTTTCGTGTGAGCAAATGGGAATCTGAAGGTAAAAAAGTTTCCAGAGAATGCAAGAGCCGGGTGAAAATCAACGGATGGGAAATGAGGGATAAAGCAGGCACCAACACCCCTAAAAACGGCGCTTTCCTGCTAGTCAATATAACCATAGCGGGGGACGCTGACTTGAAGGACTTCAGCCCACAGGGTACCTTCCTGGTAGTCTCTCCAACGGTAGACACTGCTGAAGGGCCGAAGTTCTCGGTAGTGGATGCCGGGGGCAGTAAGTATGTGTATGACTTCAGGCGCGGTGTTTATTTTAACAATTCCCCTCCGCGCGATTTGGGTTCGGTTTTTGTTGTTGATCCTAATCCCAAAACCTTGAACCTGCCCTTTGACGTTCCCCCCGGCATCGCCAAACCCAGATTGCGGATCGAATTTATCAAAATATCCAATCAAAAGGAAATCATCGAGGTGGATTTAGGGTCACCAGCAGGCAATAAGTAACTTAAATTAATAAGAAAAGACCGCAGAAATTGAGAATTATCAAAATGATAGACCGTAAGATGAAACTCAATTCTTGATTAGATGTTTTACACAAGAGGAATAAAAAATGAGCAAATCTTGGTTTTGGCTTCCGGCGTTATTGGTGGTTTTTCTGCTCTTTCTGCCCCTTATCGCCCTTTCGTGCGCCGGATGTGACCCCGGGCAAGGGAAGGCAGTTCCGGCAAAAGAGCCGGGTCTTTCCGCCCGGGAAGCATTCGCCGTTGCCTGGCCGGAGGCCCAACGGTGGAATACGGACGCCAGGCTCTGCCGGGTCTGGGGCGGTCCGCTGGATGACGGCGGCCGGTCCGGGGAATGGCATTTTACCTTTTATAGGCCGCCGGGACCGAAAGGTTTATTACCCCCGGATCGGATCAGGGTCCACATAGCCGGAGGCAAAATTGCCGGAACGCGCAACAAAGATATCCCTAACTTTTCCCGGCCCGAACCTTCCAAAGCGGGGGTGCCCTGGCTTGTCGATTCGACTGAGGCGGCGGGTTCAGCCCGGGAGCGCGGCGTTGTGCTCAGCGGCGGCCGCAACAGGTGCGTTGCCAGCCTCTACGCGCCGCAAAGGGAAGGTGAGGGTGTCTACGCTGCGCACTGGACGTGGGAGCTGCAAACTATGTACGGAACAGTAATGAAAGCAAAATACGTCATTGACGCAACCACGGCGGATTTTTTGGGGCCGACTACCCCACCGGTTGCCGGAAAGGTCGGGGTGGACGTCCCCGGGAATTGCGGCCCGGGTGATGAATTGGAAATCGTTTTCCGCATGAGGCAATACGGTGAGAAAACTACAGTTTCCGGAGGCAGGGCGTGGGCCAGGGTCAATGGCTGGGACAAGGTCAATTTGAACGATGGGGGCAGGGTAAAGTTATCGCTTCTTAAAGTGAACCTGACCGTTCGCGGCGATGCCGGCAATAAAGGATTTCCGCTTAATTTCGCCGGGACGGGACCGGATCTTGCCCCCTGGTATTTTATTGTGGACGCCGAAGGCCGTACCTATGGGGAAGACCGCTGGTTGAGCGAAAAGTCCAACCGTTATCCGCCCCGGAATCTGGGTGAGGTTCCTGTTCAGGCAACGGCGGCAAATACTCTAAATCTGGCCTTCATAGTGCCGAAAGAGATTGCCGGCCCCAGGCTGTGGGTCCAGTGGTTCGGTTTGGACGGGAATATAGAAACGGCCGTTATAGAGCTGGGTAATTGAAGCCGGATTTTCCTTGAAATAAACATGGGGTTTTTAGGGAGTGTAACTTTCTAATTTCCTGGCTGCGGGGCTGGCCGTGGCGCCGTCCTTTCAGAAACTCGGCTCGGCAGTGCTGATTGGGAACCAGGCGGCTGTCGAATCGCTGGCGGCGGAACTGGCACAAACCGCCGCAGGGTCGGCAGCGGCCGCGGCGGCGGAAAATCAGGCGGCAGAGGGTTAGTTTCGGAGCGTTCGGAACGGCCGATGTCAGTATTACAGTTGGGGTTGCCCCGCTGAGCAAGACTTGTACCTTCAGCGCCACGGTATCGCTGGGCGTAAAAAACACAAACGAGATCAAGGCCACTGCCTCGGGTAAGGTAAACGGTGTAACCGTCGGCAGTGCAAGTGTGAACCTCGACACCGGCAAGGTGACGGTTAGCGCGTTCGGGCTGAGCCTGACATTTGACCTGTTCTAGGAAAAGCGGCAAGGAATTCTAATTCTATTAGCGTTTGCACATGCTTTTTTTACGGCTGGCAGACGCTTTTCTTTTTTTGCGAAGAATAAGGGCATAGAATAATGAATACTTTTTAAAATTTTTCAAAAAAGGAAACAGCCCGGCATCTGTCGAATAATACTGGCAAACAAAGATAATTTTGGAGAGGTGGCCTGGAATGATCTGGGTGCAGATGCTGGGTCGTTTCGCCATCCTTACTCAGGAAGGGGAAATTTCCCTCCCCACTGCCAAAGTGCGCCTTCTGGCGGCCTACCTCTTCTGGCAGCAGGGCCGGTGGGTGCTGCGCGAACTTTTGCGCGGTATGCTCTGGGGCGAAATGGACGAGGAGCGGGCGGCGGGGAATCTGCGCACGGCGCTGTATTTTTTGCGGCGGGCCCTGACGGCCGGCGGTGCTCCGGACGACCTCCTGGAAATCCGCCGGGACGCGGTGCGGGCGCCGGACTGCCCGGTGGACGCGCTGCTTTTCGAAGAGAAGGCCTGGGCCGGGTTGCAAAAGGGGGCAAAGGAGGTGGAAGCCCTGATGGGGGCCGCCTCGCTCTACCGGGGGGACTTCCTGGAGGATCTGGACGCCGAATGGTGCCTTACAGAGCGCCGGCGCCTGGCTGACCTGTACCTGGCCGTACTGCGGACGCTGGTGGAGCGGTTATCCGCCTTGAACCTTTACGAGGCCGCCATCTCCTACGCTTCCCGCTGGCTGGCCGTTGATCCCATGGACGAGGCGGCCCACCAGGCCCTGATGCGCCTCTACGCCGCCCTGGGGCAGCCGGTCCGCGTGGCTGAACAGTTCGAGCAATGCCGGCAGGTACTCAAAAAGGAACTGGGGATTTCCCCCGGCGACGACACCGTGCGCCTCCTGCAGGAACTGGCCCCAACAGCCGGGGAGGGCGCAGCTGAGCGCCCGCAGAAAAACGTTCCCGGACGCAGGCGGCGCGCCCCCCGCTCTCCGGCAGGCGGGCAGTCGCCTGACGCTTTTCCCGGCGAGGAAAGGCTTTCCGAAGATCCTTTGCGCAACGCCCGGCTGCTCCTGGTTTCCGGCGAGGCGCTGGCTCTGCTGGGGGAAACGGGGGAGGGCATCAAGTCCCTGGAAAAGGCCCTTACCCTCTACGACCGGTTCGGCGGCCTGGCGGCAAAGGCCCGGCTGATGCTGGGGGAAGCGCTGATCTGGCTTTCCATTCCTCTCACCCCGAAAATGGACAGTTCGCTGCGCGAAAAAGGACTGCGCTACATCGAGCAGGCCCTGGAATATTATCGGACCAACGGACCGCCCGCGTACCTGGGGCGGGCCCTGCAGCTGGGGGCGCAGGCCTGCTGGGTGGTGGGCCTGAACAGCCGGGCGGTTGAGCTGGCG
>JAIMBK010000100.1 GCA_023511535.1 Armatimonadota bacterium | reverse complement strand
GTTTATCAGCTGGAGCAAGCCGCCGGGGGCAAAGGCCGTTGGTGGCATGTCTTTAAAATTCAGGACGGCGAATTGGTTTCCTTGAATGTCATTGACGACGTGCCCATTGAAAAAGAGCCCCGCGTGGAAAATATCCCTTCTTTCCGCCTGCAGCCATCGGAAATGCCGGCGGATGCTTCCCTTCCCTTCCGGATCAGTTTTGATTTAACCGGTACAGGAATAACGCTGAATAGTGAAGCAGCCGACCTCGTTTTTAAATTCCCCGCAGACGAAAGGCAGGTAATTGTGTTACGCGCCGTCAGACAGGGTGAGAACAGGTACGCGGCGGATCTACCGGTTGCCCTTGAGAAAGAGGAGTATATTGTTGACCTTTACCCCGCCGGCAATCACGAAGGCATTCCCCGCGGACGATCAATCTTCACGGTTCTTCCGGTTAATGAGGTACCGGCGGGACCGGTGATTGACCAGGTTGTAGTAATGCCTTTCCAGGCGGAGGTAAAAGCCGGGGAAGTAATTAGCTTTTATGTAAAGCTGTATGATGAGCGAGGCAGTGAAATCCAGCTTCAGGTCCAACCGGTCTGGACGGTCGACAAGGGGACTATTGACAGCAACGGCCGGTATACCGCTCCTGCTGAACCGGGAGAGGCCACTGTTACCGCTACTGTTTGTGCTCTTGCGGCCGATCAAAAAGTGCGGGAGGTGTCCGGCAGGACGGTAGTAAAAATCATTCCTTCGGCAGGAATTCTTCCTCGCTTGAGCTTTTTCCCCGCTGCCTGCAGTGTAAGCGAGGGCGCGTACCGGGATGTTTGGGTGGAAGTAAGCCCTGTCAGCGGTTTGCAGGGTTGTGACTTCAAACTGCAGTTTGACCCGCACGTTTTACGGGTGGCGGCCGTATCGCCGGGGGTGATCAAAGAAACTGTTGCCCAGGCTATTTATGATAACGAGGCCGGTACGGTTTCTTTTGCCGCGGCGAACGGAACGCCCGGTGATTATCCGGCCGGAGCAACTTTGCTGACCGTGACTTTCGCAGGGATCACCGGCGGGCAAAGTGCAATAACGTTTGGGCACCATCAGCTGGCGGGTAAAGACGGGGTTCCGCTGGCGCATGAGGCCTCCGAAAGTATCTTGAAGGTCGAACCGGCCGGTGACGTAAATGGGCGGTTGCAGCTGGGCCCGGGCGTTAACCTGAAGAAACTTGCATTAAAATTCAAAGCTTTGCTGGCCGGTCAACCAGTCGCCGTAACGCTGAATGAAGACGGCAGCTTTAAAGTATACGGCCTGCCGAAAGGTACGCATGATTTACTCTTTTGGTGTCCCGGCTTTCTAAAAAAGAAAGTTTCTCTGGAGGTTTCGGAAGGGGAAACTCACCTTTCAACCGGGCCGGTTGAGCTTTATGCCGGCGATCTCAATGCCGACAACGAGGTTAACCTTGGTGACCTGGTCAGACTGGCGTCGTCCTTCTGGTCGTCGGCTGGGGAAGCGCGATACCTGGAGATTGCCGATTTTAACCGGGACGAACAAATCGGACTGTCTGATCTGATTATGATGGCCAGGAGTTACCGGCTGAAAGGTGATGAGTAGTGCGCCGTCAGAAGAAAAAGATCTTCCTTTGCGCTCTTATTTCTATGTGGGCGTTGTTGGTTGGCTGTCTTTTTCCTATACCGCCGGTTTTCGCCGCCGGCGGTATAGGAACGTTATCCATTGAGGGGTATCACGATGCCGACGGTAAAGAACCGGTAATGGACGGGGAACTGGCTCCGGGAAAGAAGTTCTGGGTCTTTGTTAACGCCTCTGACGTAAGCGAGTTAATTGGTTTTGACTTTACTTTAAGATTCTCTGATATTCTGCAGGTAAACAAGGCAATCCTGGGTGAAATCAAGGATTTACCCATCGGTCCAATCATTGGTGATGGTTTTGTTCAGGTTGCCGCCGCCAATACACAGGCCGTTACGGGAGAGAAGGTTAACCTTTTAAAAGTTGAGCTGGAGTTAAAAGAGCCCGGTTTGCTTACTGTTTTTTTCGACCGGTCCGGTGCTGCCGGGCATCCTTTCCAGTTTATGGATAGCACGGGAACCCCGTTTGTTCCCGGGGAGGTCAAAGAGCTTTCTCTAACCATCAACTCGGAACCTCCCTCCGGCGGCGGTGGAGGAGGTGGAGGCGGTAGCACTCCTCCCTCCGGTGGCGGTGGGGGCGGCGGTAGCACTCCGCCCTCCGGTGGCGGTGGTAGCACACCTCCTTCCTCCGGCGGTGGAGGAGGAGGCGCCGGCGGCGGAGGCGGTACACCCCCCTCCGGCGGCGGCGCTCCTCCCCAAACCCCGCCCGGCAGCCCACCGGAGCCGGTTGAGCCGCGCGTAAAGTGGTCCACCACAGTGGTCGACTCCTTCCGGGAAAGCATGGTTTCCGCCGGTGACGGTCTGCTGACGGCCGTTTTTCCCCGCGGCGCCCTGCCGGCGGGGACGCACCTTTCCGCCGCCGCCGTGGAGCAGGCGGAGCCTCTGCGGGAGCTGGCTTTTTCCTTCGGCCGGGGATTTTTGGCCGCCTTTCAATTGAAGGCCCGGGATGCGCAGGGCAGCACCCTTTCCGCGGTCGGCCAGCCTTTTACCTTAAACTTCACCC
The DNA here is from genome assembly GCA_023511535.1 of Armatimonadota bacterium. Classification (GTDB taxonomy): domain Bacteria; phylum Bacillota; class Desulfotomaculia; order Desulfotomaculales; family Nap2-2B; genus JAIMBK01. Next base: position 5,302 of record JAIMBK010000100.1, on the reverse strand, counting down.
TTGCCCGGGCGGACGTTTTTCGTCAATCACCTGCCGGCGGGCTGGTCCGGTCTTCCGCTGCCGGCCTGCTCAAGGAAAGCCCGGTGGGGTGTTATTATTACGACCCCGTTTACGGGGCACTGGTTCCCGTGCCTACCGTGATCCGCCCGGCCGCCGGTGAAATCACCGCCCGGGGCGGGCGCCTGGGTACCTACGTCCTGGTCGAAGAAAAACCAAAAACCTTTACCGATCTGAAGGGGGACGAATGGTACGCGGCGGCGGTGGCCCGGCTGGCTCAGAAGAACCTTTTCGGGGGCTTCCCGGACGGCGGTTTTCACCCGGAGGAAAACCTCACCCGGGCCCAGGCGGCCAAGCTCGTCTGCCTGGGCGGCCGGGTGCCCGGCGTCCGGCAGGCGGACCCGTTTTCCGACACCCAGGGCCACTGGGCGGCCCTGTCCATCGGCAGCGCCGCCGCCGCCGGGCTCATCAGCGGCTACCCGGACGGCACCTTCCGTCCCGACGCCCCGGTCACCAGGGCGGAGCTGGTTGTGCTGTTTCTGCGTCTGCTTGGTGAACGGGCTGAAGAAGGGCAGCCCCTCTTTTCCGACGTCAAGCCCACGCACTGGGCTTACGGGGCAATCACCCGGGCCGCCGCTGCCGGGCTTATCAGCGGCTACCCGGACGGGACCTTCCGTCCCGACGCCCCGGTCACCAGGGCGGAAGCGGCGGGAATGGCGGTAAAAATAATCAATTTATAGGAAGAGGGAGGAGGAGAAAATGCAGCCGTGTGCGCAGGCAGGAAAATGCGCTGGATATTATTTTTTGTCTTTTGGTTATTCACCTGTTTCCCGGCTTTTGCCGGGGAGTTTTCTTTGTCGGAAGAGCTGCCCTTCCGTCCGGGACAGGTTATTGTTCAGTTTAGAGAAACATCTGTGCCGGATTTAATAAAAATGCGCGCGCTGGGAATAAGTAGCGCTCTGCCGAAAAAAGCTTCCGGGGAGCCGCTGCTGCTTGATCTCGCCCCCGGAAAGAACGTATTGGAAGTAATCCGGCAGTTAGCTAATGATCCAGACGTAATCTACGCGGAACCAAATTATTTATACCGGGCAATGGCCTTGCCCGCGTCCAAAGCGGAGCAAGGGCAGGCCCTGGAAAGCGTAAATGCCGGCGTATATGGCGATCCCTATTTTTCTTCCCAGTGGTATCTGGCGGCAATGAATATACCGGCGGCTTGGAGCCAACTACCCGCCCCCGCTTCTTCCCCCGTGCGGGTTGCCGTGGTGGACAGCGGGATTGACGGAAATCATCCGGACCTGCCGCCCCTTTTGGCGGGGTATGACTTTATTGCGGACCGGCCTGTTGTAGGCGGGGACCCCAATGGTCACGGTACGCTGATCGCCGGTCTGATTGCCGCCGTGGCGGGGAACGGAGTGGGGATTGCCGGCGTGGCGGGCGACGTTTATGCTCCCGGAGTTCAGCTCCTGCCCGTCCGGGTATTGGACGAAGAAGGATCTGGCGACGCTTTTACCATTGCCAGGGGCATCCGCTGGGCGGCGGGATTGGAAGAAATAAACGGTGCGCCCAATCCCGCCCCCGCCGATATAATTAACTTGAGCCTGGGTGGGCCGGCATACTCCGCAACACTGGCCCGGGCCATCCGGGATGTTCAGGAAAGGGGTGTCCTGGTTGTTGCCGCCGCCGGAAATGCCGAAATTAATCGGCCTCCCGACAATGCAGCCGGGATTTACCCCGCCGCTTTGCCTGGGGTTCTTACGGTGGGGGCGGCGGTTTACGGCCCGCTGATAACGGGCCCGGGAGCAGAAGAATGGCGGGGGAGCCAACAGTGGGAGCTGGCGCCGTTTTCTAATTACGGTAATGTGGTGGAGGTGGCTGCACCGGGGGTGAACATTCTCAGTACGTTCCCAGCGGCGCTGCAGTTCAGCGGTCCGGAAGAGGGTTACGCATGGAAAAGCGGTACTTCTTTTGCCTCCGCCCTGGTCGCCGGACTGGCTGCGCTTATTCAGGCGGCGGCTCCGGAATGGCGGGGGAGTACCCTGGTCGATCTCTTTTCCCGGACAGGCCCTATTCTGGAGGTATCTGGTAACAGATACCGGTTGGCCGATGGGAAAAACCTGCTGACTGCCGCTGCAACACAGGGCTCCCCGGCAGTGGCCATTTTGGATCCAAAACCTGACCAGGTGATGAGCGGGCGGGCGGTGATTGCGGTAAGCTTGGGGAAACCGGCGGAGCGGGTCAGCCTGGAACTGTTGGATGCCGACGGGAATCCGGTGGCGGCGATCGGGTCCGCGACCGGGCGGCCCGGTTCGCTGGTGCTAATCCCCTGGGAACTTTCGAAATCCCTGGTTACCGGCCGTTATCAGCTTATGGCCAGGGCCTATCAAGGAACAGCAGTGGTGGGAGAGGCGTCGGTTCCGGTAAAAATCTGCGGGGAGGGAATAGTTTCCGTAATACCGCCTGCCCAGGAAGCATCAGCGATAGAAATATTTGTCCTCACCGGCGGCCCCTCCCCCGGCCGGCTCATCTGGAAAGGAGAAACCGATGCCATGGGCAACGTGGTTCTTCCCGCGGAAATTGCGGGGGCGGAGGGCGAGCGCTACGTGGTGGCCTGCGGCTGGCAGGAGCGGCCTGTGCCGGGAGGAAAGGGAAATCAGATTCCGGCGGGGCGGGTACCATACTTTTTGTACTGGCGTAAATTGTCCTTTCCGTTGAGCGGAAACCTGGTTCTCGACGGTACGGATGCCGTGCCGCTGGTCCTGGACGGAAGCGTGCCGGGGGAAGAATGGCTGATGCACGAAGGCTTCGGCTGCCTGCTGGATGAGGCCGGACGCCCGGTGAAAAATTTTTACCTGGGTAAGGCCGATTCTTTGGACGGACAGGAGCCGGACGACCTAGTAATTTTCCTTACCCCCGGAACGTACGCGGTGCGCGTTCAGGGGGCCTGCCTGAACGGGCGGGAAGAAAAAATCAACCGCTACTTAACGGAAAGAATCACCCCGGTGCCCCAGGGGCAGGACGAAGCGGTTCGTTTCCAGGTTAACCCGGAAACAATGGTTCCCCTGGCCTGGGAGTGGAAAAACTTTCCGGACGCCCGGCTTTACGATTTAGAATGCGATTTAATCCTGGAAACCGCCGAAATATTTTTTTCTCAAGAAGACCAACCGGCCGCAGTCATCCCTTACCCCCTGCGGGGAGAGGATGAGCCGCGCTCAGAGGAACTGTTTGTAACGCCGGGTGTTTACCGGGCCCGGCTGGTGATTGGCGAAAAGGAACCCGTTACCGGCCGGCAGTGGTGGTCCTATACCTTTGAAGTCCCGGAACTGTCGGTATCCGGCGCGCAGCCGGTGGACCGGGGTTTATCTCCGGAACTGCAGGGGAAAGTAACACTGGCCAAAAACATTTTTCAACCCGGCGAAGAAATCAGTTTCGGCCTGGAAGTAACCGACGGCTGCGGGCAGCGCCTCGTTGAAGCGTGGGATTTGCTGCAAGGAGAACTCCGGCCCCGGATGGAGCTGCAAAACAGCGCGGGTGAGCCTGTTCTGCCGGAAGAAGGGCAGGTTGACTATACCGGGGGGCGGTTCCGTTTGCCTGCCGGGATTCCGGCCGGTGACTACCGTCTGGCGGTGAGCGGTTTTGCGCTCCATCCGCCGTGGGCGGGAAAAGAAACCGCCGGTTCGGCCGGGTTAACTGTTTTTTCCGGCGAAGGGCAGACTCCTCCTTCCGGCGGCGGTGGAGGAGGTAGCGGCGGAGGTGGCACACCTCCTCCCTCCGGAGGAGGAGGCGGCGGTGCTCCTCCCCAAACCTCACCCGGCAGTCCACCGGAGCCGGTTGAGCCGCGCGTAAAGTGGTCCACCACAGTGGTCGACTCCTTCCGGGAAAGCATGGTTTCCGCCGGTGACGGTCTGCTGACGGCCGTTTTTCCCCGCGGCGCCCTGCCGGCGGGGACGCACCTTTCCGCCGCCGCCGTGGAGCAGGCGGAGCCTCTGCGGGAGCTGGCTTTTTCCTTCGGCCGGGGATTTTTGGCCGCCTTTCAATTGAAGGCCCGGGATGCGCAGGGCAGCACCCTTTCCGCGGTCGGCCAGCCTTTTACCTTAAACTTCACCCTTGCCCGGGCGGACGTTTTTCGTCAATCACCTGCCGGCGGGCTGGTCCGGTCTTCCGCTGCCGGCCTGCTCAAGGAAAGCCCGGTGGGGTGTTATTATTACGACCCCGTTTACGGGGCACTGGTTCCCGTGCCTACCGTGATCCGCCCGGCCGCCGGTGAAATCACCGCCCGGGGCGGGCGCCTGGGTACCTACGTCCTGGTCGAAGAAAAACCAAAAACCTTTACCGATCTGAAGGGGGACGAATGGTACGCGGCGGCGGTGGCCCGGCTGGCTCAGAAGAACCTTTTCGGGGGCTTCCCGGACGGCGGTTTTCACCCGGAGGAAAACCTCACCCGGGCCCAGGCGGCCAAGCTCGTCTGCCTGGGCGGCCGGGTGCCCGGCGTCCGGCAGGCGGACCCGTTTTCCGACACCCAGGGCCACTGGGCGGCCCTGTCCATCGGCAGCGCCGCCGCCGCCGGGCTCATCAGCGGCTACCCGGACGGCACCTTCCGTCCCGACGCCCCGGTCACCAGGGCGGAGCTGGTTGTGCTGTTTCTGCGTCTGCTTGGTGAACGGGCTGAAGAAGGGCAGCCCCTCTTTTCCGACGTCAAGCCCACGCACTGGGCTTACGGGGCAATCACCCGGGCCGCCGCCGCCGGTTTCGTCAGCGGCTACCCGGACGGCACCTTCCGTCCCGACGCCCCGGTCACCAGGGCGGAAGCGGCGGGGATGGCGGCGCGTGCGTTTAACGAAAAATTAACGGAAAGCAACCCTGATTCTTAACATGTCCCTGGTAAAATACTTGCAAAGGAAGTGACCGGTACAACGAGGTCTGCGGGACGGCCGGCGAAAGCGCGCGGCCGTCTATTTATTCCGGGGCGGTGGAAGAGGTGCAGGTATGTTGCCCGCGGTGTGGACGCGTTATCCTGGCCGGCAGCGAAGAAGAAAACAGCCTGAAAATTCGCAGCCGGCTGGTACTGATCTCAAACCTGGGCTGCCGGGCAATCTGCCCGCAGTGTAAGGAACCTGTTCCATTGCCTCTGCAATTCAATTTGATTAAAAAGGTAATTTAAATGGGAGGGAAAACCGAAAGTGATTTTAAACCGTTCAATGAGTAGAAAAGAGTTTTTACGGGCGTGCGGCGTCACTGCCGGTGCTTTGCTGCTGGGCGGCTGGGCCGGGCCGGCGGCCACTGCCCTGGCGGCCGGAACAGTGCTGAA
>JAIMBK010000099.1 GCA_023511535.1 Armatimonadota bacterium | reverse complement strand
TACGCCGGGGAATGAAATATCCCTGTTATGGCCATCTAATTTGGGAATTTGGCGGCTAAAAAATTTGGGAGGAAACAGATAAAGGAGACTGAGTTAAGAGAACAAATGAAGGCTTTGCACAAAAATTTTGCAAAAAAAGTGCATGAGCGTGCCTGGCCGGGGGCTGGAAGCCCAGAAGCAGGCGAAGATTGTCTTTAAAGAGGACTGGGCGCTCGACGGGTTTCCGATTCATAACATGATGACCGGGGAGGACATGGCCGTGTACCCGAAGAAGTACCCGGTCAGCGTGAATTTTAAGGTGACATACCAGTACACCTACATCGTCTGCGTCTGCGGCGACGACGGCTGCACTTGCTGGCCGGTCACGGAAACCCGCAGTTATACCGACACGGCGACGGCTAGCCTGCTGGTGAACGGTGCGGGGACAATACCATACGCCAGCTGACTGAAATGAGATACGGCGGGGAGTAAATCCCCGCCTTTTGTTTTCAGGAGGGATTTTTGTGCTTAAAGATCAGCGTGGGTTTATCGCCATGTACGTCCTGCTCATTTTTCTGGTGATTGCTTTTTCTTGCTTTGCTTTCATTGGAACGGCGGCCCTGGGGGCGAAAAAGAACGCCGTGATGACCTACCAGTGGTTCGGGGAAGCTATAAATTTCGCCGCGGATGCCGTAAGCCGGGCAAGAGAGACGACCGATTTCGCCGTTAAAACCTCCGAAGCCCGTCAGTGGTTCGTCTACGCTTTCAGCCAGGAGCTGGAGGCTACCACCGACGGATACAATTTCAATTCCCGCTTGAAGATCTACCCCGGCCCAATTAAGCTGGTCAGCTTCAACTATGCCCCTCCGGGGACGGTGGCCCCCGGAGGGGGCAGGACGGCCGGGCCGGGTTACGAAGCGGTGATCGAAGTGCCGGTGCTGTCCGTGAACCTGCCCTTTATCGGGCCTCAGTACGTCACGGTGCCGATGCGGCAGGTGGGGGTGGTGAAAGCGGCGGCGGAAAGATGAGCGCGGCAAAGATCGCGCTTCGTGGAGGGGTGGCCGAGTGGTTTAAGGCGGCGGTCTTGAGAACCGCTGAGCCAAAAGGCTCCGTGGGTTCGAATCCCACTCCCTCCGCCAAACGTGGTCTATTGCGCCTAGTTCTGCGGCCGGAACAAAGTAAATAAACAAAGGGAGGAAATCGCTGTGGAGGTCTGTTGCTTTTGCAAAAATCACCGCCCGGACTTTTATATAAAGATTTTGACGAAGCGAAAGTCTGTCATTGTAAACGTTTGCGAAGACTGCCGGGATTCTTTTGTCGCGCAGGAAGGCGACATTCTCCGCGCGTACAATTCGTACCGATTCTGGTTTAAGGTATTTTTGGCGGCTGCGGTGTCCCGTTTTTAGGCCGGTTGACAAAAAGGTTTGGTTTTGTCGGACGGGAATTAAGTCCGAAACCAAGGAGCATTGCCTGGTTTGTGTTGGAGTTAAAAGAGGCGTTGCGAGAATGTTAAAGACGAATGCAACTTGGGGTAACTGGTTGCAGGTATATTGTCTACAGGGTGTGGCGGTCGCCCCTGCTACGCCCTCATGGAGGGGTGACCGAACTGGTAAGGTACCGGACTGTAACTCCGGGGTCGCACGAGCGCGAGAGTTCGAATCTCTCCCCCTCCACCAAATGCGGTATCTGTTTTCTTTTTCTAATGGCAAGATACTGGGTTGTGGCCCTGGAGATGCGGGTTTGAATCCCGCACGGCCTTTCTTCCTCCGGGAAAACGATTATCATTACCACCACGGAGGAGAACGCGCCGGTCCCCGGCAGGGAAGAAGATCAAGGTCGGACTGAACGTGTGCAAGAAGCCGGGGCGGTAAAAACGGCTAGAAAACGGAGCCGGGAAGGTTTTCTTCCCGGTTCTTCATTGAACAACGGTAAGCCTCAACCCCAAAGTTTTAAGCGCCTTTAAAAGCGTAGCGACGTTTCCCAGCTGGCCGTTTTCGAGCCGGGACACCTGCGTTTGGGTCAGGCCTGATTCTTTCGCTAATTTCTCCTGGCTCCACCCGCGCTTGATCCGTTCGGCGATGATCGCCCTGGCGATTTGGTACTGCGGCTCGTTGTCCAGGAGCTCCTCGATTATTTCCGGCTTAGACTTTAAGCTTTCTGCCAATTTGTCCATGTTCAAGAACTCCATTTGCCTACCCCTTTCTGTTTAAGTATTCGTGGAGCATTCTTTCGGCTTTGCGTATTTCGGACGCGGGAATCTTATCGCTCTTCTTGTTGAAGCAGTTTGTCAAAAGGAACTTTCCGCCGACGGCGAAAAACAAAACCCTTTCGTTTCGGTCAGCAAATTTTACCCTGAGCGCCCATAACTTTTCCTTGCTTTCCCAAATGCGGTGAATATACTCGTCAGGCAGGTTCAACCCAAACTCGTCAAGCAACATGATGTTGCGGATCATTTTTGCGGCGAGTTTCGACTGGACATTGTTTAAGACGTATTCAGAAACTTCGCCGGACAAAACGATTCTTTTGCATTGCGCTATTTGCTGGAGCAACTGGTCTTTTGAGAGCACCGCCACCATCTGCTTATATTATATCAGTTCTGATATAAATATATCAAGCATCAAAAGGAGTTGATTTTATGGGTTTAGAGTTCGTCTCGACCGACTGGCTTGATTGGGAAGAAAAAGAAAAGGCCAAAATCATCGAGCAGATCGCTTCCTCCCTGCCCTCCGACGTGTTTTCAACTTACCGCGACCGGGAAACCCTGGAGAAGGTCTTGCGCCAGGCCGTCCTGACCCGCTCCGACCTGGTGGCCCCGCACGAGGTGGACGAGATCGTTTCCGCCCTCATAGGCCAGGCCACGGGGTACAGCGTCCTCCAGGAGTTCTTTCTACCGGGCGCTGAGGAAGTGACGGAGGTGTTTATCAACCCTTCGCCTGACGGCGTTCCGAAGGTTTTATACTGCAAGCGCGGCCGACCGTGGCCTACAGGCAAGACCTATTTCCGGAATAACCAGGAGGCCCAGCGCTACCTGCAAAAGATCTGCGAGGACGCAGGGCGCCCGCTTACGGAAGAGGCTCCAATACAGGACGTATGGTTAAAGGACGGCACCCGCGTTGCCGTGGTCGGCTTCAAAGCCTCCCCCTTCGGCGTGGCCGCTACCTTCCGGAAGTCCCCGGTGACCAGGCCGCCAATGCCGCTGTCAAAGTTAGTAGAGTCAGGAATGATGCCGGAGTTCGCCGCGGAAATACTGGTGGACCTGGGCGTTTTGGGCCACGCCAACTTGGGCATCTGTGGGCGCACTGACTCCGGAAAGACAACGGTCATGCGTGCTTTAGGACAATTTATCGATCCCCTGGAGAGGGTGTTCATCGCCGAAACCAGTTTTGAAGTGTTCCTGCCGGGCTTAAAAAACTGTGTCAACCTGGTGGAAGTCCAGGTGGGCGACCGGGTGATCGTGGACATGGGCGCTCTCGTCCGCACCATGAATCGCAATAACCCGGACCGGGCGATTTTGGGCGAGATAAGAAGCAAGGAGATCATCCCCGCCTCTTCGATGGCCGCCTCGACTTCCGGGGGTTTCTGGACAACATTGCACGCCGGGGACGTGAACAGTCTTCGCACCCGGATGTGGGGCATGTTCATGGACGGGGGAATTAATTTGCCCAGGGAGTTTTTAGACGAAGTGATCGCTTCCATGTTCCACTTCCTGGTCTTCCTGGACAAAGAGACGATAACTGATGAGCGCAGGCGCACCCTCATGGAGGTGGTGGAGGTCGTCCCCGGCCGGGGGTACCGGACGATCATCCGCTTCGACGCCAAAGAGTTTGCCGCTTCCGGCGGCAAGACCCGGCGCTGGATTTTTGAGGCCCCGGTAAGCCCGGAGCGGTTGGCAATGTTAGCCTTCCGGGGGGCGAGGGTGAAGCCGGAGTACCGGGAAGGGAAGCAGAAATTCTTAATGTGAGGGGATGGTAAATGTTAGCAATACTGTTGGCGGTTGTTTTATTTTTTCTCTTTTACCTTCTCTTTGGCGGCCCCCTGCCGGAATCTTCTTTTATCCGGACCGCCCTGGTGAAGTTCGCCTTCCCCATCGCCTGCGCCGCCGGGTGCTTTTTTCCTGACCGTCCCGCTGTTCGGCCCCCTGGCCGGCGTTCCCTGGGGCGTTTTAGGCTGGTTCCTGCCGGGCTGGGCGGTGGGGTTCGCCGAAGCCCGGCGGTCGGTCCGGCACCGCGCCCTGGCCCGCGATTTCGTGACCGCTGCTTCCGGCATGTTCGCGGCGGGCCAGACGGCGGGGGAAGTGGTTAAGACCGCGGGGGCGAATTTCGCCGAGCCCTTCGGGAAAGAGTTCCGGGAGATGGTTACGCAGTACGAGCTGAACCCGCACTTTTCCTTCCCCAAAGCTTTCCGTGCGCTGGCCGGGAAATATAGGCTCCCGGAGTTCGAAGCCGTGGCCGCCATCCTGGAGGCCGCCTCCACCGCCGGGGGCCCCCGGACCGCCGGGAAGGGGCTTTCCCGGCTGGGGCTGGCCCTGCGGCAGAAGGAAAGGCTTTTAGCCGAGCGGGCGAAGGCTTTAGCGGAGGTCAAGATTGCGGGGTATCTGATCGTCGGGCTCCTGCTGATCGGGCTGTTGGTAGACGCTTCGGCGCTCCGGGGGTACTTCGTCGGCCTCGGCAGGATAGTCATCGCCGTAGCTTCCGCCGTGGCGGTGGGGCTTATCTTCGCCATGCGGAAGCTGACCGAGAATAAGGACTTGGAGGGGGCGGCTTAAATGCTGTTGGCTTTGCTACTCTTTATTACTCTGGCGGCTCTGCTCCTGGCGGTCTTCTACGCCGGGGAATACGAAACCAGCCCGGCGGTCATCGCTTACGACGCGGCGAAAGGAAGGTTTTTCCGCTACCTGTTCAGGGGCGACCGGGAAGCGCTCTATCAGGTGACCAGAACTGATCCCGCGCGGGCGGCGAAGCTCGGCCTGCTCATCGGCGCGGTGCTCGGCCTGGTCGTCGCCCTTATTGCGGGCGGGGTTGTGCCGTTCCTCTTAGTTCCCCTTTTCGCCCTGGGCGGCCTGCTCCTCTTCGACGCCGCCGCCGGGGTGGAGTACAACCGCTGGCGGGACAGGGTCTTCGACGGCATACCCACGCTGGTCCACTTTTTTCCGTCGTTTTTGGAGACGGGCGCCATCACCCCCCGCCGGGCGATGGAGCTGACCGTGCCGTTTTTGCCCGAGCCCCTGCGCTCGGAGATGGCGAAGGCGGTCCACCAGTTGAGCAGGACGGGGCGGGTGGAGGCCCTTTCGGAGCTGGCCCGGAAGGCGAAAAACCCGGTCGTGGACGCCGTCTGCTTCCGGCTTCAGGCCACCTGGGACGTAGGAGTGAGGCCGGACGTATTCGCCGATTTGGACGACCAGATCAAAAACATGGAGGAGGTCGCCGCGGCCCGGGCGACGGCGGCCAGGTCGGGGATGATCGCTTTTCTTTGTCTGATTGCGCTCGTCGGATCGGGCTGGAGATCGGGTACCCGGCGTGGCAGTATTTCACAATTACGATGGGAGGGATGTTCAGATAGCCGAAGAGAGAAAGCGGGGAACGCGAAACTGGGTATTGCTCCTGGTTCGTTTTTGCGGGCGCGGCCCTGATTATTCTGTCTGTCTGGGCCTGGTGGTCTTTCAACCAGATAACCGGTTGGTTCCGTTAAAAAAAACTACAAGGTACGCCCGTGAGCGGCCTGCCTATGAATGATTTCGTCAGGACACTGGAGAAGGATCTGCTGCTCATCGAAAAATGCTTTCCCCGCCCGGCCCTGTACTTTTGGGAGACAGCTGCCCCGGTCCCGTCTTCCGTCCGGCGGCTCATCCGAGAGAGGGAAAGGGAGGGCAAGGCTTTCTGGGAGAAGGGGGCGCGGATATTGCCGAAAGCCCCCCTGTACGGCTTTAAGCGCGGTGAGCGAAGGTACGTCCGGCGCGGGGCGATACTATTGAACTGAAAAGGAGGATTTGCCTTGAGCCGAAAAGTGATTGTAATAGTTTGTTTACTTCTTGCCGCCGTGTTTACCTTGCTTATTTACCGGTCGGCCAACGTAAAGTACGCCGAACTGAGAAAAACCGTCGACGCCGTGAAGGTCACGCAGTTTATCCCCGCCGGCTCCGAAATCAGGGCCGACCAGGTGGAAGCGGTCAAGGTGCCGGAGGCGGTCGGGAAGGAATTCGTCAATGATGTGAACCAGGTGGTCGGTAAAGCCGCCAAGGTCAGCCTGGTCGAGGGCCAGTATATCTTCCTAGGCTCCGTGGGGGATGTTGCCAGAAAGCCCGACATGGTGGAAGTCCACGTACCGGTTGACCTCTCTTCTTCGGCGGCCGTCTTTGCCGGCGACACCGCGGACGTTTTTGCCTTTTCAAAGGGCCAGCAGGAGGCGCCCGGCATGAGAGTGCCCGCTTCCGTGGGCCTGGAGGTTTCCAGGGAGGCGGCCCCGGCGATAGTGCAGGCGGCAAGCCAAAAGAGAATTTACCTGGTAAAGGCAACCCCCGCCGGATAAAGGCGGGGTTTTTCAGTTTAACGGGAAAACGGCGGACTCCAAATCCATTGATCCGGGTTCGAATCCCGGCGAGCCGCCACCGCCGCTTCCAACATGGGACCGTAGCTCAACGGGAGAGCGCCTGCCCTGCAAGCAGGGGGTTGTCGGTTCGAATCCGGTCTGTTCCACCAATAAAAATAGGGAACGACAAATGGGGAAGGTGAGAAAAAGAAAGAAAGAAAACCCCACGGTATAAAAGCCTACGGCCAAATCCCTCACCTTATCGGTAGCCGCGTTAAGCCTGGGCGGCCACACCGTTTCCCCCGCGGCCAGGTTGTGGCATTTAAGACAGGGAAAGGCTTAAGAGAAGTGATCAGCAGTTAACTTCCTCGAAAGGCCCGCATGCAAAGCGGGTTTTATCAATTTAGAATCAACCTGTTCCTAAAACCCTCCTTTTCTAAAAAAATTAGCCTAAGGGTTAATTTTTTAGTGACTGTTTACGAAAAACATAATTAGTAGGGATATGACAATATTTGTCGAATATTGGTAGAAAGCTAGAGGCAGGAAAAAGTAAATTACCTTCCCCCAGGTAAGATGCCCTCTCGTTTTGGAGGTTGTGCTAACGTATGATTGCATCTAGGCAACAACAAAGAAATGTTAATCAACAGGAAATAGTTTTAACATCAGAAAGGATTCAAACGTATGTACCCACTCCGGGGGGGGGGGGGGGGGGGGGGGAAATAAAAAAAAAATTTTAAACCCCCATTGCCGGCCAAACATACCCTGTCTCCGACTGCTTCCTTGGCCTCAGCCAGGTCTATTTCATTATCCAGGCTTAAAATAGTTGCCCCGGTGTCTGCCATATCCAACCAGATACGGCTGGTATTACCGCAGATATGCAGCATGGGCCCGCTGCCGCACCGTTCAATAATCCGATCGACATACATTTTTAAGTAAGGCTTGGCAAATTCCCTGAACTGCTTGGCGCTAATCAGTGTCCCCGATGCAGTGGGCTCTGAAATACTGGGCTTTAAGCCCAGATCAGATACTGCATCTATATATCTTAAAGCGCTTACTGTTACCAACTGCAATAGGCGGTGAGCCATTTCCGGATTCTTACGCAGGTCCCTGAGAAAATTTTCGGTTCCCCGCAGAGAGGCTGCAGTGGTAAAAGGACCTCCCACCGAACTACCCACCACTACCTGATCTCCTATCTGCTTATTGATTATCTTAAGGGCTTTTAAATAAAGGGGCAGCCTGCCATCCCGGCGCGGGTCGGCCGGAAACAGCCGGTCTAAGTCAGCGTAATCTTTTAAAACCGGCTCACTGACATAGGGCATACCGTCTTCTGGAAACTTCAACCTGGCGCCCATTGCCTCTGCTATGCCGAAAAGGCCGGGGCCAATGCCGACCGAATCTGGGCGGTATTTCCGGAAGGCGGCAATTTGCGCCTCCGCCATCAGTTCTGCGGAATGGTTGTATCGTGATACCGTCACGCCGATTCGCCGGCAGGCATGCTCGCCGATAAGCGGAATACAGGGGATACGGTCTATCTCCCCGCCGGCAGCAAACGCC
>JAIMBK010000010.1 GCA_023511535.1 Armatimonadota bacterium | reverse complement strand
GGGGTTAGGAATTAGGGGTAAATACTTTTACATAATTATTTTCATTACTTTATGGAGAGAACGAACGTTCTCATGGGCAACTCCCTCGAAAATAGGGGTTAGGGGATAGGGATTAGGGATAGATACTCTTGTTGGATAAAACTATTTTCATCTTTTATGGAGGGACCTTCATGACGTAAGCGGCACCAAAAGAAGATGTTTGTTTTCCGTGATCGATGACTTAATGCTGGTTCACCGACCGGGTCAGCCGGGCGCAATCTTTACGGGCCGTCTTTTATTAGTATAACCGGCGGGGACGGCGGGGATACGGGTCAGTCACCGGAGGCTTGCCGGACGCCGGACGCCGGGAATGAACCATGCCAGGGAAGGTGACCCCCCTGATTCCTGATCCCTGTTTTCGCGGAGACAGCAGGACTTTCGATTCTTTTCCAGAAAAACTTAATTATCCTGTAATCCGTATAGGGAGGTGTTCAGCAATGGAGCTGCAGGAAGCTATTTTCAGCCGGAGAAGCATCCGCAAGTTTAAAAAAGAACCGGTTCCCGAAGAAGTCATTTTAGATATCATCCGCCTGGCCATGCACGCCCCCACTCCCGGCAACCAGCAGATGTGGGGATTTCACGTGGTGATCGGGCAGAGCGTCAAAGAAAGGCTGGCCGCCGCCATCAATGAGGAATTGGCAAGAATCGCCGGGGAAGCGGGAAAAAATCCGGACTGGCTGGAGGGGCCCCGGCGTTCGGCCACCTTTTTCGTCAACGCCCCCGTCCTGATCGCGGTATCCACGGCCAGGTACCGTTCCCGGGTGGACGAGGCGCTGGAGATGGCCGGCTACGCCCAAAACGCCATCGACGAATTGCGTTGCCGTCCGGATTTGCAGGGGATCGGCGCGGCAATCATGACCCTTCTTTTAGCCGCCCGCGAAAAGGGTCTGGGAACCTGCTGGATGACCGGTCCGATGGCGGCCCGGCCGAAACTGGAACAGATTTTAGGCATCGCTCCGCCCCGATCGCTGGCCGCTTTTGTTTCCCTGGGCTACCCGGACCAAACTCCCCCGGAGAAAAAGATCAGGGATGTTTCCGAAGTGGTCACTTTTATTACCGAGAGCGGAGAGTTTTAAGGATATATTAAGCAATGTTGTAGCAGATTTAATAAAAGACAATAAATTAATCTGGCAGAACATTCCACCATGTTCATTATTTGCTGTCCTCTTTTTCCAAAATGATCTGGCGCTCGACGCTGAATTTGCCGGAAAGGGGGTTGTACTTGACGGTGTCTACGGCCCTTAACTCCGGCCCGGGAGGGTGGGTAAAATAAAGAATGGCGGCCGAATAAGGGATACCGGTTCCGGTTTCCAGCCCCCTGGTGCCGGCTGCCCCCGTCGTACCCGGATTAATGAAGATGCTGCGGTCAATTTTTTCGATAGCCGGGCGGTGGGTATGGCCGGCCACTAAAACAGGGATTTTTCCCGCGAAGGCGCGGGCCGTTTCGGGGTTGTGGACCAGCAAAAGATCCGGCAAGGCCCCCTCTTTTTGCAGACTTCTTTTTAAATCAGCAATCTGGTTGGGGAGCAAATTTTCCTTTGCCTGGACGAGAAAAGGGCGGACGGCCAGCGGGTCGGGGGAGCCCAGGATTTTGATCCCGCTAACTTCGGCGATTTTACCTTCCAAAGCACGGCCCTGCGGGAGATTGTTGACGAACTCGCTGATCGCCGGGGAGTCGTGATTGCCGGCAGAGAAGAGATACGGCACCTTTAATTGCCGGAGGGAATTAACAATTTTTAACTCTAAAGTAGAGCCGTAATCCGTCAGGTCGCCGGCGTCCAGCACGGCGTCGACGTTAAAATAGTTGGCCAGGGCAAGGGTGAGATCAATGCCGACCGGGTTGTTGTGCAGATCGGCCACGGCCAGCAGCTTGATGTCGTTTTCCGCGGGCGTTTGGACGAGGTTCATTTGTTCGATTTTAGAAAGAAGATTCTGGATATTTCCGGTGAGCTCCGCGGCTTTCGTCCGGAAATCCCCCAGTTCTGTCATGGTGTTTTCCGCCAGGGCCAGCATCCGGGGGGCGAAGGCAATAATACCGTCAAATTTCGGTTCGCGCACTGCCTTTAAATCGTATGTCGCCCAGGTGGCGGTGAAAAGCGCGGCGGTCAGGAAAAGTCCCGCGGCTGCCGCCTGCAGGCATCTCCGGAGCGGCGGGCGCCGGAGGAGCCAGACGCCCAGGGCCGCCCCCAGGGCGCCGAGGATCAACTGTTTGACGAGAAAATGCAGGATAACGCCGGCGGCGGCAGAAGCGAAACGGGACCACAGATCCCTTGCGGACAGGGAGAAATCGCTGGTCAGAACATCGGGCTGGATGCTCTGCAAGGTCAGGTGGATTTCTAACGGGGTGCGGTGGGTCGGCATGGTTAAAGTGCCCAGGGGCGGCAGCTCGACGACGGTCTGGCCATCCAGGGAAGGTTTCAATGCGGCCAGGATGCGCAGACCTTCCAGGTTGTATTCCGCCGGGCCGAAGAAAGTGATCAGGATGAGTCCGCCGGCCAAAACGGCCAGCACCTCCAAAGCCAGCAGGAGGATAGCCCGTTTTTGCTTGCTGCGCAAGGAAAGCTGCACGTCGGCCGGCAATTTACCTGACCTCCTTAATAACAGGAGTTAGGAAGCGGCGTAAATTAAGTATAAACGCAGGGCCGGAGCGCTGACAAGCGGAAAACTCTGGAGGGGTACAACAGAGAAAAAGGAGGTACGGAGGAATTTTTGAAGCTGGATTACCTGCTTTTGCTTACGAGAAAGTTTATTACCTGCGATCGGTTTTTTTTAACTCCTAATTTTCTATAAATGTTTCTCCGGTTGGTTTTTATGGTGGCGGTTGCCAAATGTGTTTTTATCGATATTTCTTTGTTTGTCAGCCCCTGGGCTAAGTATTTCAATACTTCGCTCTCCCTCATCGTTAATTCACCGCTTTTCGATCCCACTCGCTTTTTAAACTGAGTGAAAACAGCAGAATCTATGACCACTTCACCTTGATAGATTCTTCTAATACTTTCGACCAGTTCTTCCTGGGAAACGTCTATCAAGATGTAACCGGTAGCGCCGGCCTGCAGAGAAAGCCGAACGGAATCCATATCCTCGTAAATGGTCAGAATGAGTATTTTTATATCGGGGAACCTGGCCTTTATTTCCCGGGTGGCTTCCAGGCCATTTTTGCCTCCTATCTTGATATCCATTAAAATTACGTCAGGAACGGTGTGGGTAAGAAATTCGAACGCTTCCAGCGTGCTCCCGCAAGTTCCAATTAATTGCAGATCCGGATAGGAAGCAAGCATAACCGCCAGCCCTTCTCTTATTACAAGGTGTTCGTCAATAACAAGAAGTTTAATGATAGACATTTGGAAAAAACCCCTATTTACGGCATCATTCTCGATTAAGGGTGTTTTCCTCCCGGGAAACATTTCGGTGGAAAAGCAACTTGATATGTGGTCAGCCCGACGGGGCATTTGCTCGACCGTGCCGTGTTTCCCGGCCTCGCCCCGTCGGTAACTGGACCTGACCACAGATGGGGTGGCGGTCAAGACCGCCGCTTAATATTTAAAGAAATTTTCCGTAACAAGCAGTAAAAAGAAAAATTGTCCAGTTTCAAAGGATCAGGCTGCCATTTGGTTACTCCCCGCTGGATCGGCCCTTATAATTAAAGTTTTAGTGCAATTTTCACTCTCCAGTTTTTTGAAAAAGTGTTGAAAACTTTTAGAAATAAAACCTAAGCCATTTGCCTGCCCGTCACCGAAGTGGAAATACTTTTTTTCGGCATGGCCGTTGCAAAAGTCTCAAAGAACTCCTGCGTTCCTTTGTTTACCGGAACCGGGGTCAGGTAAGTAACGATCACCAGAACGACGAGGCCGACGATAATTGCCGGTAAACCGGGGAGAAAGCCAAATGCCCAGGCCTTGGGAAGAATCCCGTACTGCAGACCCAGGAGAACAAACTGGGATGCGATTATCGAAGCGGCGGCCGCCTGCTTGGTGCACCGTCGCCATAAGAGGGCGGCGGCCATGGGCCAGATCAAAACGGCAAAACCGGCGAAGGCAAAATTAACAATATTGATGATCCCGACAATTTGAAATTGGGCTAAGATAAAGGCAAGCACTGCTAAGGAGACGGTTATTATTCTAGACCACCTTACCGCCTGGACCTCGCTGATCGCAGTTGTTTTCTGGCCCAGGAAGAAGTCTTTCACGAGAATAACGGCAACGGCCCAGAGTTGCGAGTCCAGGGTGGACATCAGCGCGGCAAAGATGGCGGAACCCAAAACGGCCATCAAGGCCGGATGCAGATAGGCGGCCAGCACCATGGGCAAGATTTTATCTGATTCGGCTCCTTTCAATTCGGGAAAGGCCAGGTGACCCCACATACCGGAATAGGCCATCGTGAAAAAAACGATCAGGCCTGCCAGCGGGTAGATCATCACGGTGCCTTTCAGAGCCTTTGGAGACCGACCGGTAATCATCCGCATAAACACTTGCGGAAAAACCGGCACGCTTAAAGCAACTATGAAACCGTAGCTGTAAAATATTTTCCAGGAAAATTTGCTTCTATCCAGTAACCAGGGGTACTTATCCGCCACTTGCTGGGTGGCCGGCGTTAATCCCCCGAAAACATTGGCGACACTAAAGAAGATGATGATTACTCCGACCATAAAGATCGCCGCCTGCAGGGTATTTACCCAGGCCGCCCCCCGCATCCCTCCGGCGACAAGGTAAGCGCAAACGATTACGGCGACGATCAAACAGCCGGCCCAGTAAGGAATTACGTTGCCGGTGAGGCCGGCCAGCGCATTGCCGCCTCCCTGGATACCCGTCATGAGGTACGGCACGCTGTAAAAAAGGAGGCAAATACTGAATAAAAAACCAAGGGCGGGGCTGTCCCAGCGATTCTTAACAATTTCCGCCTGGGTCATGTACCCGAATCGTTGGCCCAGGATCCACGATCGGTTGGAAAGAAGCCAGAATAACCAGGGAGTAAACCAAGCCCAGGAAGTGACAAAGTACGGCCACATAATCCAACCGTTGTGGTAGGCGGCGCCGGGAATCCCGATCAGGGTAACGGCGGAGATATTGGCGGCAAAGACCGTGGAAAACAAAACCCAAAAGCCGAAACTACGGCTGCCCATGGCGTAATCCTCTAAGGTAAACTTGGCGTAACGCGTACTCCACAACCCAATAAAAAGGATTGCCGCCAGGTATACGATTAAAACACCAATCACCCAGGCTACCTGTGCAGACATGGTTTTCCTCCTCTCTTTTTATTCCCTTTTTCTTGGCGGTGTTTCGGGATCCGGCCACAAATAGATAACGGTAAGGACTACGAGCAACCAGCCAACCGCAAAGATCAACAGTTGGTACAGCATCGGCCAGGTCAGCCAGCCAAAAACAAGGGGCTGGCTGGTTCCCCACCACCACCAGTCTACGCGAAATACGCACATCAGTAAAATCGCTGCGATGATGCTCGCCAGGGTCCCGGCTTTACCGGGGCTTCCAGATGATTTGTTCACCACGGTTTTCCCTCCCTTCTATAGCGCCTACGTTCCGGAACGTGGTAGTTTTGGTACTCCTGAGTAAATTAGAACAATGTTTTTAAAAAACCCCCTTTCAAATTAACTCATAATGTTCTCAATTATTCCATCACATTCTGATAAAACCCCCTGGCCAGGTTGATACTTCAAAATATTTCCTTGACCAGACTGTATTTTTTCATTTTGTCGATGAGGGTAGGATGGGGAACACCGAGCCTTCGTGAGGCGTCTCTGATGCTTAAGGAGTTTTTTAAAGTTGCCTCGATAATGCCTTTTTCGATCGACTCCAGGAGTTCCCGCAAAGTTCCGCAATTCACTCCGTCAAGCAACCCCGCCCCCGGAATGGATCCCGGTAGACCTCCGGTTGCCTTTTCCTGGGTTAGCGAAACCCTCTTCAGCCCCTCCTTTATGTACTCCGGCAATGAAGCGGGCGTGATTTCCGCCTGGTCATTGATTAAAACAAGATGGTGGACTAAGTTGGTGAGCTCGCGAATGTTCCCGGGCCAGGAATACTTCAAAAGCAAGCGAAAAGTGTCCGGGGTGAATTGACGATAAACGCGGTATTTTTGGCAAAATAGTCGCAGATAGTGCCCGAGAAGCAAAGGAATATCTTCCGGGCGTAAACGTAGAGGCGGAACATGTAGATTGACAACGTTTAACCGATAAAAGAGATCAGACCGGAAACGCATTTCATTGACCTGCGAAAAGAGATCGCAATTGGTTGCGGCCAAAACGCGCACGTTGACCTGTACTGTTTGGGTGCCCCCTAAACGTAAAAATTCTTGATTTTGAAGAAAGCGGAGGAGCTTGGCCTGCATTTCCATAGGCATTTCCCCTATTTCGTCCAACAGGATGGTGCCTCCGTCGGCCACTTCGAAAAGCCCCTTTTTGCCCGTCGGCCGCGCCCCCGTAAAAGCCCCCCGTTCGTAGCCGAACAATTCTGCTTCGGCAAGCTCTTTCGGCAGGGCGGTACAGTTAATTTGCAGAAACGGTCTTCCCTGCCGGTTGCTGAGTCTGTGGATGAGCCTGGCGATTAATTCTTTGCCGACTCCCGTCTCGCCGGTGATTAAGACGGTGGCGTCAGTCGCGGCCACGCGTGCCGCCAGTTCAATTACCTTTTGCATGGCCCGGCTGCGGTAGATTATTCCTAAACTGCGCAAGGCGGGAGTAATCTCGTCCTTGTCCGGAGATTTTTCTTCGCCCCTGAGGGGAAACGGGTGTAAATAAGCCATATTCCGGACGGTCGTGATCATGTATTTGAGCTGTCTTTCTTGTTCAGTTACGGGAATGCTCGTCACCAGGACGGTGTTTCCTGTATTTACTACCTGGACGTCCGTAAGTTCGTTTTTTTCCCGCCTGGCTCTTTCTGTAACCGCCTGGTATTTAAATATGCCTTTCTCGAAAAGTAAACTGATCGGCTGGTTGATGAAATAGCCGGGGGTCAGGCCGACCACCTTTTCCATCGCCCCGTTTACCCAGAGACCGATTCCCTCACTGTTTGTGATTAACAAACCATCTTTCTGTTCGTGAAGACATTTGACCAGGTCATCCGGGGTGAGAAAAAACCCTTTTAAGATGTCCCGGTCTTTTTTTGCCCCTTCGTTCGTTCTCTTTTGGGCTTCAACCGGTTGATCCGAACCTCCCTTCGGTTCCGGAAAATTATAAACTGCGGCCTGCTTCATCCGCTACCCCCCCCTCTTTTTAGACGATTTTCTCCCCGGCCGTAAATTTTGTCAATAGGTCCCCCGGCTATTGCTTTTCGCCTTCCCGGCGCGCGCTTTCCCGCAGCTTGTAGCGCTGGATCTTCCCGGCGGCGGTTTTGGGCAGTTCCTCTACAAACCGTACCCAGGCAGGAACTTTATACCCGGACAGTTTGCGGCGAACAAAATTCTTTAATTCCTCGGCCAGTTCCGCTGAGCCTTGAAATCCCGTTTTCAGCACCACGTAGGCCAGGGGCTTATCCAGGCCGTCTTTGTCCCGGGCGCCGATTACGCCGCTTTCCAGGACCGCCTCGTGTTCGATCAGGACGTTTTCAATTTCAACTGGTTCAACCCATTCCCCGCGGCATTTGAAGGCATCATCCGCCCGCCCGGCGTACCAAAAGTAGCCTTCTTCATCCCTGTACCAGCGATCGCCGGTATTAAACCACTCACCCTGCAGCAACTGTTTTGTTCTTTCGTGTTTATTCCAGAAAAATGGGGTGGTGCTTTCCCCTCTGACCAGAAGAGTGCCGGTTTGCCCGGGCGGCAGCTCGTTGCCTTCTTCATCCACGATTTTTACGTCGTAGCCATCCACCGGTTTTCCGGTACTGCCCGGCTTGACCTCTCCCGAACGGGAGGAAATATAAATATGGAGAACTTCTGTACTGCCGATTCCATCCAGAATTTCCACCCCGTAACGCTCTTTCCAGCGGAGGAATAAGGCTGCCGGGAGGGGTTCCCCGGCCGAAACACAAAGCCGCAAACTACGTAAAGGGTACTTCTTTTCGATGTCCGGGATGGCTAAAGCCGCCGCGTAGAAAGTAGGCACACCGTAAAACAGCGTCACTTGATGGCGTTCGGCAGCCGCCAGAAAAGGCTCCGGTCGCGGAACGTCAGGGTAGAGTACCGTAGCTCCCCCCACCCGGAAGGGGAACATCAGGCCGTTGCCGAGCCCATAAGCGTGAAAAAGTTTGGAGACGGAAATCGAGATGTCGTCCGGGCCGACTCCCAGGACCGGCCTGGCGTAAAGTTCGCAACAGTGGATCCAGTCGTGGTGAAGGTGCACAACTCCCTTCGGCATTCCCGTACTTCCCGAGCTGTAAAGCCAGAAGGCCACATCGTCTTTGCTTGTTTCGGCGGGGGTTAACTCGGGAGAAGCGCCGGCCAGTAATTCCGCCAAAGACAGGTAACCGGCCCGCCGGGCGCCCTGAATCACCATGTGTTTGACAAAACGTAGCTCCGGCTTGATCCGTTCGGCCATTTCCAGCATGTTTTCGGGGATGACCAGAACTTTTGCCCGGCTGTCGTTTAGCATGTAAATATATTCTTCCGGAGTAAGCCGGTTGTTCACGGGAATAGGAACAGCGGCTATTTTCATGGCTCCGAAGTAGCCGTACACGAGTTCCGGCGAATCCGGCAGGAGCAGGAAAACCCTGTTTTCTCTTTCCACGCCCAGTTCCCGCAAAGCATTACCGAACCTGTTCACCATTTCGTAGACCCGGCCGTAGGTAATCTGTTCATCACCAAAATAGATTGCCACCCGGTCGGCCCGGCCTTCTTCAACGTGGGAATCGACGAAGGTAGTTACAGCGTTGTAGTTCTCCGGCAGAGCGAGTTTAATCATTAATAATAAACCCTCCATTGAAAAAGTTTTTTTAAAATGACCAATTCAATTAATACAACTTCTTTATAGATGCAAGAACTGTGCCAACAATTTTGAAATGAGCAATAGCAAGGAATTTTATTGCTTAAAACACCGTCAGATGGTCAAAATACCGACCGCCCAAATCCAGGAACAACGGCCTTTACTAACCGCGAAACCTGGCGTTTTAACTCTCGTGAGACCTGGTTGACGAACCGACCACGAACCGGCCATAGTCTTTAAAATCGCCGGAGTAGGGAAACAAACTGTTGATCGCGGGCTTGCGCTGTGTTATGCTTAGAAGGTAATTCACCGGGGTGATTGAATGAAGTTGTTTCTTTCCAGCCTGACCAAGCCCCTTTTTGGCTTTTCCCTTTACTTTTCCTCCTTCCCCAGGCAAATCCTGGGGGCCAGCAGTACACATGTCTTTTGCAACCACCAGGGGCGGATCATCCTGGCCGGCGATGGATATAAACAGGTTGCCCAACTGTTTAACCGGTTCAGCAACGAATTAGACAAAGGGGTGGTCTGGGCCGATCGCCTCTGGCGCAGCGCCGCCCACCATTATAATCCGGCGACCGGCCGGGGGGTTTGGCCCTGGGCGAGTGCCGCGCAGAAATGCAACGCATATTTCCGGAAGGCGTTTATCCTTTGGCGGCGGGGAAACCACGCCCGGGCCATGTTTTTTCTGGGCGCGGCGGCCCACCTGGTGCAGGACGCCTGCGTCCCCCACCACGCCTTTTGCCGGATGTTCGACGGTCACCTGAGTTACGAACGGTGGGTGAAGGAGCGCAAGCATCATTATAAAGTGAATTCGGGGGGGTTGTATAACCTGGGCAATTCCCCCGAAGAATGGATCGCCGCCAACGCCCGCGTGGCCAAAGAATATTATTGTTACGTAAAATCCCCCGGCAATGATGAACTCTATCACCAGGCAACGGCTGTTCTGTTGGTGCGTGCACAGCGCTCCACGGCCGGCTTTTTTTATTTCAGCCTGAAGAAGCTGTTCAGCGAAGGGAGAATCTGACTTCTCCCCGTTCGTTGCCCATTTCCGATCCCTGTCGTTGATATTCCTTTTTTCGGCTTGTAATTTTAGTTTAATTTGGTTACAATGGTAAAAGGTCAGCTTATTTAAGGATTGCTTCGTTGGGGATTACCTCACTATCGGTCAGGGGGTTTTTATTTTGAAACGGGTAGTCAGCGTCAGCCTGGGTTCTTCGAAAAGAGATCACCGGGTCAAGGTGGAGTTGCTGGGGGAGCAGTTTGAGATCAGCCGGATCGGCACCGACGGCGATCTGGAAAAAGCCATCCAGACCATCCGGGAACTCGACGGCAACGTCGACGCCATCGGCCTGGGCGGCATTGATGTATACCTTTACGCCGGAAAAACGTGCTACGCCGTCCGGGACGGTTTAAAGCTGATGGAAGCCGCCCGCCGGACCCCCGTGGTAGACGGCAGCGGGCTGAAAAATACCCTGGAGCGCGAAACGGTTTATTATTTGCGCGAAAATACCGGCCTTTTACCGCCAAAAACGGCGGTTCTGATGGTCAGCGCGGTGGACCGTTTCGGGATGGCCGAAGCGTTTCTGGAGACCGGCTGCGACGTTACCTTTGGCGATTTGATTTTTGCCGCCGGGATTCCCTACGCTATCAAAACCCTGGCCGAACTGGAGGAAATCGCGAAAAAAATCCTGCCCGATCTGGTTAAGCTGCCCTTTCATATGCTGTACCCCACCGGAAAAAAGCAGGAAGTCCAGGATGAGGAAAAGATCAAGAAATACGGCCACTATTACCAGGAGGCCGGTGTTATTGCGGGCGATTATCACCTGGTCAGGCGCTATATGCCTGCCCTGAACGGACAAACCATCATCACGAACACCACCACGGCCGACGATGTCAAATTTTTAAAGGAAAAGGGGGCCGGCTGCCTGGTGACCACCACCCCGGAGTTTGCCGGGCGCTCCTTCGGCACCAACGTGATCGAGGGTGTGCTGGTGGCCATCCTGCAAAAGCGCTGGGAGGAGATTGCGCCGGAGGAATACCTGGATTTGCTCCGCCGCCTGGATTTCCGGCCCCGGATCGTTCACCTGAAGTAGCCGGACCGCGGGCCGGGCAGCCGGGTCCGGCCGAAATCCAGCAGGAGGTTTTTTCAAAAGTGGCCAGCCATCTGGAGATAAAAGAGAGTCTGCAGGCGTTTTTGGAAAACTACAACCGGAATGAGCGTTTAAAGATCATGAACAAGGATTGGAACCGGGTGATTCTGGTCCGGGCCAACGATATAGCTTCGGAGCACACGCTGGTTTTATCCGGCGGAAACCTGTCCGTCTACGAAGGTGCGCGGGAAAATCCCGACCTGACGGTGATTGCCGACAGCGAAACCCTGGCGGATCTGTTTTACGGGGATATTACGCCTACCGAGCCGTATTTGAACGGCACCCTAAAAGTGCTGGGCGCAGAAGACGACATTGTGCGTCTGGACTTTATTTCCTTAATGATCTGGGGTGAGTAGCGATGTCTTTAAAAAGAGTGCTCACCCTGCGGACGGTGGTGGCGACCAGCGCAGGTTTAACCCTGGCCACCTCCACCTTTGTTGCCGCCGTGCAGGTGGCCGGTTTTTTGGCGGGGAACGCGGCGTGGGTAGCCATTCTGGTCAGCGGTTGCCTGTGCCTGCTGGCGGCGCTGTGTTTTTCCGAGTTAAACGGGCAGCTCCCCTCGGCGGCCGGCATCAGGTTGTATTTCGGCCGGGCCTTTAACGATCAGCTGGCTTTAACGGTTTCCATTTTATACATGGTTGTGGTCATGGGCGTGGTCGGGGCCGAAAGTTACGTCCTGGCCAGGTGCCTCAGCCACTGTCTTCCCTTTTTCCCGCCGCTTTTTTGGATTATCCTCATGTTTATCACGGTCACCGCCCTGAACATCCGGGGGGTGAAGATCGCCGGGAATTTTCAAGATGTCATTACCTATGGTTTAATCGGCTCACTGGTCGCCTTAAGTTTGCTTGCTTTTCAGCGGGCGGATTTTCCGGCTGCCTCGCTTTTTCACCCCGGCGGCGCCGCCGGGTTAATTCAGGCGGTTGCCGTGGGTATTTTTCTGTTTGTAGGCTTTGAGTGGGTGACCCCGCTGGCCGAGGAGGTCACCGACAGCCGGCTGGTTTCCCGGGGAATGTTAATTGCTGTGGGCGTTTTAAGCGTCACCTACGCCCTTTTCACGGTGGCGATGACGGTGAGCGTGCCGCGGGAAATCCTGGTCAATACCCCCGTTCCCCAGGTAATTTTTGCGCAGAGCATCCTGGGTCGGCCGGGGCTGGTCTGGATCGTCGTCTTAAGCATCGCCGCTTCCATCACCACCTTTAACGCCGGGCTGATCAGCGTTTCCCGCTTCGTTTACGCGACGGCCAGGGAGCATGCGCTGCCGGCGGTTTTCAGCAAAGTGAGCGTGCGGTACTACACACCCTGGGCGGCGATTCTGGCCGTGTTCACGGTGGGCCTGGGCGTCTCCATCGCGGTTTTGGCCACCGGAAAATACCTCGTTTTGGTCAATCTGGCCGCTGCCATGGAGTCGGTGGTATACGTACTGGCCGGTCTGGCCGTGCTGCGCCTGCGCAAAAAAGATCCGGCGGCCAAACGGCCCTTTGTTGCGCCGGGCGGCTTGCTGGTGCCCCTGGCGACGGCGTTCGTTTTTGCCGTGCTGGTTCTGGCGGTGTTTGTTACCGACCGCTGGGCGGGTTTTTTATTCGCAGCGGCTTTGCTGGTTTGTTGGTGGTACGTGCGCAGGGTTGTGCCCGTCCTGAAACAAAAGTACCGGGAGCGCCGGAAAGCGGCCCGGCGCCGGCCGGTGGTGGAAAAACCCGACCCGGGATGTTTGTAGGGGGAAGGCACAAAGGCACTAAGGCAAAAAGGCACAGAGGCAAAGAGGCACAAAGGCACTGAGGAACAAAGGAACAGAGGTCTAAAGAGATCCAGGCATAGTCTACCGGGAATTTTTTCTTTGTGCCTTTGTGCCTGAGAACTTTGTTCCTGGCTAAGCATATTTTACTCCCTTTTGCCATATAATGGTAATAAGATACCGTTATATGGGGTGGTTTGATGCTGAAAAGAAAGGGAGTATGCTTGTTCTGGCTGGGAATGTCGGTTTTCTTGTTTTTAATAACGGGATGCGGCGCTCCCCGTCCGGAAGAAACAAAAGAACTTCCCTACCTGCAGGAAAGTACGGACGTCCGGGAAAGCGCCGGCCAATCCTCCTTGCCTGCTGAACGGGAACCGGCCGGCGCTCACGACGCCAGTGAGCAGGGAACTGAAAAAACAACCACCGTCGTTTTGTATTTTGCCGATAATAACGGGTATCTGGCTGCTTACCGGAAGGAAGTGCCGAAAGTGACCGGGATTGCCCGGCTTACTTTGCACGAACTCTGCCAGGGCCCGCCCGCGGACAGCGGGCTGTATCCGACCATTCCCCCCGGCGCCGCCTTAAAAGATATCAACATTAAAGAAGACGGCCTGGCGGTTGTAGATTTCAACCAGGATTTAAAATCAAAGCACTGGGGCGGTTCCACGGCGGAATTGTTGACCATTTATTCCATCGTCAACACCCTTACCCAGTTTCCGGCAGTCAAGAAAGTTC
Organism: Armatimonadota bacterium; assembly: GCA_023511535.1. Classification (GTDB taxonomy): domain Bacteria; phylum Bacillota; class Desulfotomaculia; order Desulfotomaculales; family Nap2-2B; genus JAIMBK01. The sequence goes on along the minus strand of JAIMBK010000010.1, from coordinate 51,507 downwards.
AGATTTTCATCGAAGGAGAACGCGTCCAAACCCTGGCCGGGCACCTGGACATCTCTGAACCCCTGCAGCGGGACGGCAGCCTGATCAAGGCCGGTAAAGACGGGGGTTAGAAAATCAGGGAATAGGGAATAGGGGTTAGGGATTAGACAACTGTGCCACTTTTGTGGTACCAGCAGAGGATGAAAATGAGCAGAAGCTATTTTTACAGGGGAGTAAACTTTAGGCCTGATATTTATTGTCTTCCTACTGCATTTTTTTCCTTGCGGATGTTATATTTATAAAGAAGGGTATTCACGTTCAAAAACCAGGAGGCAAAAAACATTGAGCGATCCCAGACCGATCGGGTTGTTTGATTCCGGCGTGGGCGGGTTGACCGTTGCCCGGGAAGTATTTCGCATCCTGCCCGGAGAATCAATTATTTATTTCGGCGATACGGCGCACGTGCCCTACGGCCCGCGCCAAAAAGAAGAATTAATCCGGTTCGCCCGGGAAATCATTTCTTTTTTAATCGCCGCCGGCGTAAAATATATCATTTTCGCCTGCGGCACCAATTCCTCTTTAACCCTGCCGTTGATCCGCCGTGATTATGACGTGCCCATGATCGGGCTGGTCGAGCCGGGCGCCCGGGAGGCGGTGCAGGCGACCCGGAACCGGCGGATCGGCCTGATCGCCACGGAAGCGACGGTCAAAAGCGGCGCGTATCAGCGCACCGTCAGGCGTCTTACGCCGGAGAGCGAAGTTTTTGCCCAGGCCGCCCCCCGGCTGGTGCCCCTGGTGGAAGCGGGCCTGTCCGCGGGCGAAGAAGCCCGCCGGGCCGTTTTCGCCTACGCGCGGCCGCTGAAAGAGGCGGGCATCGACACGTTGATTTTGGGCTGCACCCATTACCCATTTTTAACTCCCCACTTCCGGGAATACTTTGGCCCGGACGTCCGCCTGGTCGACCCCGCGGCGGCAACTGTTCTGGAGGCGCAGCGGGAGGTGGAGCGGCTGGGATTAATCAACGCTGCGGCGGGAGCACCCCGGCACAGCTATTACGTGAGCGGCGATCCGGCCGGGTTTGTAAGCGCGGCGCAAAAGCTGGGATATCATCTGGAAAATGTCCGGCGCCTCCAGCTGGAGAGTTTACCGCCGGAAAAAGCATGGCGCGCCCGTCCACCGCAGGCAGCCGGAGGGTAAAAATGGCTGTCGCCCAAAGAAAAATCGGCCTGACCACCACCGTTCCGGTGGAAATTATTTATGCCGCCGGCTGCATCCCGGTCGACCTGAACAACGTCTTTATCACCAGCCCCCACCCCCAGCAGCTGGTGGAAGAGGCGGAGCTGGCCGGCTACCCCCGCAACGTGTGCGCCTGGATTAAGGGAATCTACAGCACGGTGCGGCAAAACAAAGAGATCAAAGCGGTGATTGCCGTTACCCAGGGAGACTGCAGCAACACGCACGCTTTGATGGAGACGCTGGAGCTGGCCGGGATCGAGGTAATCCCTTTTGCCTTCCCCTTTGACCGGGATTACGATTTGTTAAAGCTGCAGATGGAGAAACTGATGGAGCGCCTGGGGACAACCTGGCGGGAAGTTCTGGCGGTGCGCCGCCGGCTGCACGGAATCCGGCAAAAAGTCTGGAAAATCGATGAACTTACCTGGCGGGAGGGCCTGGTGAGCGGCCGGGACAACCATCTTTACCAGGTGAACTGCAGCGATTTTAAGGGAGACCCGGACGCTTACGAAAAGGAAGTGGACGAATTTTTAGCCGCCCTGGCGGCGGCCCCGCCCAGGCCGGCCGGTCTGCGCCTGGGTTACATCGGGGTGCCGCCGATTATGGACGATCTTTACGATTACCTGGAAGAAAGAGGGGCGCGCGTTGTTTTTAACGAAACCCAGCGGCAGTTTACCATGCCCTTCGAAACGGAGGACTTCGTCGAGCAGTACCGGCTTTACACCTACCCGTACGGCATTTTTTACCGGCTGGAGGATATCCGGCGGGAAATCGAAAAACGCAACCTGGACGGAATCATTCACTACGCCCAGAGCTTCTGCTTTCGCCAGATCGAAGATTTAATCGTCCGGGAGCGGATCAGGTTGCCCGTCCTCACCCTGGAGGGGGACAGGCCCAACCGCCTGGATGCCCGCACCCGGATGCGGATCGACGCTTTTCTCGAAATAATTAAATAAGGTTTAGAAATTGGGGATTATGGAATATTTCCCCTAATTCCTAATTCCTAACCCCTAATTCCTGTACTTAAAGGGTGGTGTTTTGGATGCGGATTACCGTTCTTGGCTGCTGGGCACCTTTTCCCCGCGCCGGCGGGGCCTGTTCGGGCTACCTGCTGCAGGACGGGGGGGCGAACATTTTGCTGGATCTCGGCCACGGGGCGTTCAGCCGGCTGAGGCATTTCGTCCATTTCGCCGACGTCCGCGCCGCGATCATTACCCACCTCCACCCCGACCATTACGGGGACCTGCCCTGCCTGCGCCACGCCACCAGAAGCGCCTTGAGGGAAAAGCAGCGCCTCCAGCGGGTCAAATTGTTCTTGCCGGCGGAGCCGCAGCCGGCTTTTCAGGAACTGACCGCCGGCGCCGAGCCCTTCTTCGAGGTCGTTCCCATCGAAAGCCTGCCGGAAGAGGAGGTGCCGCCGGGCGTGCGCGCCCGCTGTGCCGAAATAGGCCCGGTAAGGGTCTTTTTTCTCCCCGTGCGCCATTCCCTGCCTGCCTACGCGGTAGGGGTGGAAGGGTCCGGGTACCTGGTGTATTCCGGCGACGCCGCACCGGATGAGGAACTGGCCGCCTTCGCCGAAAAGGCCGGCATCTTTTTGTGCGAGGCCAGCGGACTGGATAAGGACGCGGAGGTTTTTCAGGGCATCCACATGACCGCCCGCCAGGCCGGGGAACTGGCCGCCCGGGCCGGGGTGAAAGAGCTGATCATCACGCACTTCTTTCCCGAATACGATCTCGGTGAGCTCTGCACCCAGGCGCAAGAAGGGTACGGGGACGCTGTGGAAATGGCGGTGGAAGGCGATACGTACTTTCTGTATTAATCTAGACTTAATTGACGAGAGCTAAAAACGGCTCCCTAGCCAGGGAAGGTGATCTTTATGGCGGTTGTCCAGAAAAAAGAAAGATATACTTATGGAGATTATCTAAACTGGCCGGAAGAAGAAAGATGGGAATTAATCGACGGCGTTCCTTATGCGATGAGTCCGGCTCCTCCCAGACGGCATCAGGAAATTTTGGGGGAGCTATACAGGCAATTTGCAAACTATTTGCTGGATAAAGCCTGTAAAGTTTACCTGGCCCCATTTGACGTGCGGCTTCCGGAGGGAAACGAAAAAGACACGGAAGTTAAAACGGTAGTACAGCCCGACCTGGTTGTTGTCTGTGACCAGTCCAGACTTGATGAAAGAGGTTGTAAGGGCAGCCCTGATCTGGTGATCGAAGTAGTATCTCCGACCACCCTGAAAAGAGATTTGCGGGAAAAGTTTTACCTCTACGAAAAAGCGGGGATCAAAGAATACTGGGTTGTTAATCCTGTGGAGAAAAATGTCCTGGTGTTTGTCTTGGGAGAAGATAAAAAATACGGAAGGCACGAAATTTATTTTGAAGACGAGCAGGTCCGGGTCAAAGTGCTGGCGGGCTTAACGATCGACTTGCGAGAAGTGTTCAAAGAATAAGTCATTCTGAGTTCTTTATGTCCTCTGTGGTTAAATTTAGCAGACACGTCTGGAGAGTGGGTAGGGACCGTGAAAATCGTGCTGGCCAGCCGCAATCAGGGCAAGCTCAAGGAGTTAAAAGCGCTTTTGGCATCCCTCCCCGTTGAAGTTGTTTCCCTGCAGGACTACCCGCAGGTGCCGGAAGTGGCGGAAGACGGCGCCACCTTTGCCGAAAACGCCGTCAAAAAGGCCCGCGCCGTGGCTGCCGCCACCGGCCTTTTGGCGCTGGCCGACGATTCGGGCCTGGAGGTGGATTATTTAAACGGGGCGCCGGGAGTTTACTCCGCGCGTTTCGCCGGCGAAGGCCGCGACGACCGGGCCAACAACGAAAAACTCCTGCGCCTGCTGGCGGGAGTGCCCCCGGAAAAGCGCACCGCCCGTTTTCGCTGCGTGGTGGCCGTTGCCACTCCGGGCGGGGAGGTCTACACCGCCGAAGGGGCCTGCGCAGGAGTAATTGCCGCCGAACCCAGAGGAAACAGGGGCTTCGGTTACGATCCCCTGTTTTTCGTGCCTCAACTGGGAAAAACTTTTGCGGAACTGGATCCGGAAATAAAAAACACCATCAGCCACCGGGCGCGGGCTCTGGCCGGGGCCCGGGAGATCCTAACCAGGCTGCTCAAAAATTATTCATAAATGCTCCCGGAACAAGGAGGCACCGAGGTTGTAATGACCAAATAAAAATGAGAAGTGTAGAAACGGCAAGGCTTTTAGGGTTTTAAATCCAAAGTTGGGCTAGCAATAATTTGATTAAAAGGGTATAATGGTTTATAAAAAAGGAGGAGGCTTTCTCCATGTCGGCCATCCGGAATAAATTAATTGAAATGCTGAACGATTTACCTGAAGAAAAAATAGCCATTCTCCTTGATTTCGCCCAAAAAATCAAGGAAAACGTTGAGAATGATGATGAAGAACTTTCCCTCCAGGAAAAAGAGATGATCCGAGCCTCGGAAGAGGAATACTCGAAAGGAGAGTACGTTTGGTGGAGGGATGTGAAGCGTACCATTGTTTAAAATAAGATTTTCCAGGGTTGTCCAGAAGTATTACGATTCACTCCACGACGAGAAACTGATCCGCGACATTGATAGATGCCTCAGCCAGTTGGAACAAAATCCTTTTAGTGGAAAGAATATTAAAAAACTCAAGGGTCAGTACAAAGGGTATTACAGAATTACTACCGACGGGTACAGGATTGTTTACAGGATCGAAAAAGGAAGCATGACGGTCAACATTGTATCCATAGGTCCAAGGGGCGATATTTACAAGTAGCTTTACTGACGTTGAAAGTTATCTCGACTTCGGTGCGGGTTCTTATAGACTAGAAAGAGCTGGAGTAAAGAATCAACAGATAGCCCGGCCCCGCCGGGCTTTTTAGTCAAGATGGATGCGGCTCCCTTCATTGAAAACGGCCTGCCACAGAAGCGGCATGAAGGTCTACCTTGAAAACAAAAAAATTTTAATACCACAAGATTGCCCCGGCAAAGACCGCCCCGGTTTTGATCACCCGGTGTTCAACGGCCTTGATCATGTATTTAACCAGCGGCAACCCCCGCACTTCAAAAGCCTCGACGACCATCTGCCGCATAATTTGTTCTGCTTCCTGCTTCGAGATATGCCCGGAATATTCCATGATTACGCCAAAACCCTCTTCAGGAATGCCTACGCCGACCGCCGCTGTAATGATCTCTCCCGGGGCGGTGGAGGTAAGGGCGCCGTAGGCTACGGGAACCAGGGCTCCCGGCGGAAGGGCGATTTCTTCCGCGTACGCTGCCCCCGGCGGCAGGATGCTGCTCACCCTCACCAGGTTGACGTTGCCGGCCCCCGCTGCCAGCAAAGCCCGGTCAAAGGCGTTCAGCGGGGTTCCCCCTTCGCTCGCTCCAGCCACCAGGGTGAATTTTGTAGGCGTCGGTAACAAGTCTCTTCACATCCCTTCCTGAACTTTTTTAATAACTACAATGGGCGTTTGCTGATCGTCGTTGCCGAAAGGGTTGTCAACCAGGGTTTCTTTCGCGATGCGCTCGCTTTCCGGGCTGGTGGCGGCGAGAATATCGACGCATTTCAGATCGTTTACGTCAGCGACCACCGCTTCGGCGCCCGTGGCTTCCCGGATGGAATGAACCACCCGGTCCGGCTCCTTTGGACCGAGGATGATATGCTTTTCGTAGGGCCACATGGTGCCGGCGATATCGTCAATGAAGGCCAGTTCCCGGCCGGCCACCAGATAGAAGTAGCCTTTTTTGCCGATCAGGCGGCCGCAAAAAGCGGCGGCGCAGCCCAGCAAAATCCTGGGTAAGCCTGCCTCCTGGATGGCCAGTTGCATGGCTCCCGGCGTGGCCAGACTGCCGTGCTTGGCCGGGAAGCGGCATAAAAAGCGGGCGGCCAGTCCGGGGTGGACAGCCTCCGGTAAAATGGCCCTTTTTTGGGTGATCGCCACAACGCTTTCGGCGACGGCAATAATGTCCTGCGGCCCGGCAATCCCCGCGGTATACCTGCCGACCATGCTCACGATCTCGTCGTTTTCCGTGATGACGTGGGTTCGGATCGGGATCACGGCCCAGTTCATGAGTAAACCACCCTGATCTATCTTTTCACCAATTGATCCGGAAATATCCATGAAATATTCCTGGTCTGTGTATTTTTGCCGAAAAAGGCAGCAGCCGGCTCTTCACGCCGTGGGCTAGTAATACACTATGTCGTCCGCAAAGGAATTTGTGCCTGTCTTTTTGTTCCTTTTTTTACTGCCGGGCCGCTTACGCCCGCGCTCTACAGACCTACGATGAACAGCGCGCAGTATTTAATTAAACAGGCAGCGGGCAAAAAGAGAATCTGGGCCAGCAGGGTGCCGAAAATTCTCGTCAAACAGAGGTAATAAACCATTTGTTTCACGTCTTGCTGGTCTCTTTCCCCCCGCAGGGCCTGGTCCGTGATGGTGGCCGCAGTAGGGTCCACCACCACCGCGCTAAGAATGGTGGCCATTCCGTTCACCACGCCGGAGAGCAGGCTGGCCGTGGACCGGTAATCCGGGATTAAAGTCCCGGCGTAGAGGGCGGAAAGCACCCCCGTGGTCCAGATGCCGATAATGATTACATTGGCCACCAGAAAGGTGAGCGGGATATTCCGCTGATCAAACAACCGGCGCCGGGCCGGCCAGAATTTTTTCTTCGAGATGAAGAGAAAAATCCAGCGGGGGGACAGGAGCATCAAAATCAACCTCGGAATAGAGCCGGCTTCTTCGAAAAGGAAAATTATCCTGGTAAAAACGCTGATGAAGAGAGGCGTAAAAAGGACACCGGCAACCGTCCCCGCCGTGGCGGAGAAAATGACCAGGCGGATCTGGTGGTTTAGCTCCAGGAGCAGTTCCTGGTGATGAGAGCTTTCCTTTAAGCCGGTGTTGATTACCTGCTCGACCACGGAAGAAAGCAAAGGCGCCTGGATCAGATTGGCTGTGCTGGCCAGCAACGAAATGATTTGAAAAAGAGAAAAGGCCGTGGCCAGCCTCTTCGTGGAAACCCCCGAAAAGCGCACGGCGTAAACCAGCGTATCGGTCATGTGGATAATTGCCGTAAGGATGGCGACTACCAGCAGCCGGTCAATTTTTTACCACCTGCCCGGAACAGTCGTCGGACGTCGGACGTCGGACGCCGGATAGAAATTTTTTCCTACGGCAATTTATATGCGGGGGAAAAGGATGGTAAAACAGGAATTTGAAGTGAGGACGTGGCGGATTATTTACCTGGCTATATTTAGTTGTTGACGGAGAAGTTCGCTCGCTAAACGGCTGACCGTGATTCCTTTTTGGCGAGCGTGGATCCGCAGCTTTTCAACCACTTCTTCGTCGATTTCAACTTCATATATTCTCTTCTGAAAATCAGCACTGACTTCTACGGTACGAAAAACATCAGGGTAATCAGTCGTATCATGATGATCCCAAAATTCTGCCGCTTCCTCGTAACTTTTAAATTCGTCCGGAATTTGATCAACAGGATTTTTTTTGGACATTATCATAGTACTTCCTTTCTTTAAAAGTCATCTCTCGCGCTGTGATTGGCAAGGCAGCCCGACCATGTTTATAGATGAAAAATACAATTAAATATCTTCCTTGAAAAGTTTTTCCATAAGCGGCATATAAGTTTTCGTTTTTCACCACGCCCTTTTCGGCTAAGCGAACATGTGGTTTTGAAAATAAAATCTGTTCTACCTCGTAAGTTTTGACGTCGTGTTTGGCCTCGATTTTGTTTACGAACTTATCTTTCCAAATAATCTCAGATAATTTCAAAAGAAATTCTCCCGGAGTCGCTTTTTTTATATTTTTACTATAGCATATGGACTACTTTCTATCAATGATCGTCTTCAACAACTATTGCTAAAGGCCGAGCAGATGGTAAATTTCCTCGTCGACTTGGGCGCCTTCCGTCAGGCCTTGCTTTTTTCGAAAGGCTTGGACGGCTTCGGCCGTGGCGGGGCCGAAGATGCTGTCCGGCTCCTCCCGGTAAAAGCCCAGGCGCTTCAACTTATACTGCACTTCCCGCACCGCGGGGCTGCAGTCTCCCGTCTGCAGGAGCGGATATTCCTCGCCGAAGCGCCCGAAGGGGTTACCCACAATAATTACCCGGGTGCCCGTGGAAACCAGCGGGTAAATTTCCTGGATGTGGGCGTTATGCAGGCGCACGCAGCCGCCGCTGGCGTACGTGCCGATGGACCACGGGTTGTCCGTCCCGTGCACGCCGAAATTGCCGCAGGGAACGTTTAAGCCCAGCCAGTGCGTGCCTGTACCGGGAGCGGGCTCGTCCGATTTGTCGGTGACTTTCCAGGTTCCCACGGGCGTTTCGGAGCCGGGCCGGCCCACCGCCACCGGGTATTTCCGGACCGGTTCGCCGTTGGAGAGCAGAGTGAGGGTGAGCTTAAAGGTATCCACCAGTAAGATCACGTCGTAATATTCGCCGGGGAGGGGCAGCGTATCCACGTGCCGGACCATTTCCCGGCTGATTGCCGCCCAGGTGGCCGGGGTGATGATCCCCGTCGCGGGCAGGCGGTGCTCCTTTTGAAAGGATTTCACCGCTTTTATCGTCTCCGGTCCGTAAAAGCCATCCGGCGCCCCCGCGTAATACCCCAGGCCGGCCAGACAGCGCTGCAGGTTGAAGACATCATCTCCTTTTTGAAAGGGTTGAGTTAAAACGACCGGCTCGCTGCCGGTGCCGCCGCACCGGTGGTTGGCGGGGGCGGCGGCTGCCGCTCCGCCGGACCAGCAAACAAGCACGCCCAGGACGACGGGCAGCAGCGCCCGGCGCAGCCCGCTCAACCCTTTCAGCCTTAACCATCTCCACCGTCTCCACTGCTTCGACCAGTCCGGCCGGTTCAAGGGCAACACCCTGCCTGCAAAAAGATTAAAGACAGAGGCACAAAGGCAACAGGCACAGAGGCACAGAGGCACAAAGGAAAAGATGCACAGAGGCAGGCACAGAGCACAAAGCCACTAAAGTACAGAGGAAAAAAGCACAAAGGCACGAGGTAAAAGGGCACATAGGCACAGAGGCATATCCTGCCGCTGGGGAAGGTTCCTGTTCCCATTTTTTATTTTTTGTAGATTATTGACAAGTATGCGTTTTAACCTTTGCGCCTTTACCCTTATACCCTTGTGTCCCCGGAGTATCTTTGCACCTGCGTCGCGGCAAAATATCTGCTTAACCCGTTCATAACGCCCAGGGCAATCTTCTCGTAAAAAGTGGGATTTCGCAGCAACCCCTCTTCCACCCAGTTAGAGATGGTTACCGGCATGATTTTCAGGCCCGGAACCGTTCCCAGGGCGGTTAATTCTTTGTCTGCCTTGATTTCCAGGACGGTACGTTTGATCTTGCGCACCAGTTCTGTGCAGATCAGCTGCGCCAGGTGCCGGCCGGCGGGGTGGGCGGGGTTGTAATTAATTGCCAGGCCGCCGACCCGGCTGTCTTTACTGTAATTCGTATGAAAGCTGATTAAGAGGTGGGCTCTTTTTTCCCTGGCCAGTCCAAGCCGCTCCTGCGGCGGCAAAAAGAAGTCGCTTTCCCGGGTTAGCCAGACCTGCGCATTTACCTGCTCAAGCAGGTTTTTTAAACTCCGCGCCATGGTCAGGGCGACGTTTTTTTCCAGCAAGTCGACGGGGCCGCGTCCACCGGCGTCCCGCCCGCCGTGCCCGGGATCGATCACGATCCGGCGTTCCGCAAAAAGATCACTCAGGTAAGCCCGGTCGAAAGAGAAAAAAGTCCGGACGGGAAGGCCCTCTGTGCTGCTGACCGCGCAAGGGGCCTGATGATTGAGGGTGATGAAAACAGTTACGCGGTTGCTTTCTTCCGGCTGGACCGTGATTTCATTGATCAAACCGTCGTAGACGGCCAGAGTATCGCAATACATATTGGGGACGGCCTGATCAATGGTCAAGGCCACTACCTGGTTAATCCTTCGTAGCTGGTAGGCCAGCGGGCGGGTGGATTCGATCACTACCCGGGAAACCGGGCGGTCGTCCTGCCGGGATACCTTGCTCCAGATATTGGTAAGCCTGGTTAGTTCCTGCCCTTTCATCTTTTCACCTTTTCACCCTTGCGAAGCAAAATAATGGACGAGGCCGGCGTATAAACACCAGGCGATTTTCGTCTGGTAGGCCGGGTCCTGGAGCAGTTTATACTCCTGCGGGTTGCTTAAAAAACCAATTTCCACGATCACCGCAGGAATTTTCGCTTCTTTTAAAATATAGTAATTACCCGGAAGTGGTACCCGCCGATCATCTTTTAAAAAAAAGTTAAGTTCTTTCTGAATGGCCAGGGCGAGCCGGCGCCCGGCGGGCGAGCCGGCCGGGCAGAAAGTTTGCGCACCGGACTGGCGCGGGTTCGGAAAACTATTGATATGGATGCTGATCAACAGATCGGCCCGGCTGTTGTTGGCCAGGGCCACCCGGCGGGCCAGGTCCTGGCGCTTTTTGGCGTACAGGCCGCGCAGTTCCGGATCGCTTAAGTCCGTGTCGGTTTCCCTGGTCATGATTACTTTCGCCCCGCCCTGGCGGAGCAGGGCGGCTAACCGGTGGCCTACCGCCAGGACCAGATCTTTTTCCAGGATATTATTTTTGCCGACCGCGCCCGGATCCACCCCGCCGTGCCCGGGATCAACCACGACTACTTTTTCGGCCAGCGCCCAGGAAAGAGCTTTCACCGATTCCTGGCGCCTGGCGTCCACCAGGCGGTCGGCGCCCAGGGTGAAGAAAAGGACCAGGAGGGCAACTGCCAGCAGCTTTGCACAAAAGCCGGTACGCAGAAAAATAACTTTAATTTTTTTCACCCCGTCACGGATGTGATCATTAAAATATATGGTCCTGATCTTGAATATTTTCATGTTGTTTCAAAAGGAAATAGGGCGGCTGCCGGCGAAAAGATCGGGAGTGTTTTTCGCCTGCAAAATACGGGGGTTGGAGGGAAAAATTGAAGTTATACAAAACCGAGGCAATTGTGCTGCGCACCATTAATCTGCGCGAAGCCGACCTGCTGGTTGTTTTGTTTTCGCGGGAATACGGCAAATTGCGGGTGATGGCCCACGGGGCGCGCAAGCCGACCAGCCGCAAAAGAGGTTTTGTGCAGCCCTTTTGTTATTCGCGTTTTTTACTGCACAAGGGCCGGGAAATGGATTCCATCAGCCAGTGCGAAGGCGTGGAATTATTCCCGGAATTGCTCCAGAGCCTGCGGACCATCGGCTACGCCAGCCGCCTGACCGGCCTGGTGGAAAACCTGACCGCGGAGGGTGAGGCCAACGAAAAAGTGTTTTTGCTTCTGCTGCAGGCGTTGCGCCTCCTTGCCCGGGGGGACGCGGAGATCCTCGCCCGGGCTTTTGAGGTGAAGCTGGTCAGCTTTTTGGGGTACCGGCCCGTTTTGCAGCACTGCGCCGTTTGCCGCCGGCCGCTGGCGGGGGTGCAGGCGGCTTTTTCGGCCGCCGCCGGGGGAGTGCTCTGCTCCGCCTGCGCCGCCAGGGGCGCGCAGCCTGTAATCTGGTGCCGCCGGGGGACGGTGGAAACGCTCAAGCTCTTTCTGCGCTGGGAGCTGGCCAGACTGGAAAATTGCAAAGTGGACGCCCAGGCCAGAAGAGAGTTAAAAGCTATTTTAGAAAACTACATCGAATATCACCTGGGCTACCGGGGAACAGCCGCCGAATTTTGGCGCCACCCGGGCGGCCCCGGCAACGATCATGCATAAAAAGCGTGGCGCGAGGGGTAAGATATTTAATGGAAAGAGGCACTGAGGCACTGAGGCACTGAGGGATAAAGGCACGAAGGCACATCGGAGAAAGCCGGACAATTCCAGCCCGGTGGAAATGATGGCAGAAGCTATTTTCTAAGGAGGCAGCAATATTAATGACTAACGACCTGGAAAAAATCGACCTGCTGCGGGCAAGAATGGGGATCAGTTACAAGGAGGCCAAAGAAGCTTTAGAAGAAGCAGGTTCGGACGTCGTGCAGGCTTTAATTAATCTGGAAGAAAAAAGCAAAAAGCTGGGTGAGAAAATCCAGGATTACCGCTCGGAATTGGGGGATCAGCTGCGCGCCTGGTGGGCGAAGGGCCGGGAAGTGCGCCTTTTGTTAAAGAAAGAAGGCCGGACGGTCCTGCAAATACCCGCCGTGGTAGGGGCCCTGGGCATCGCCGGGGCGATGCTGCGCAGCGAACTGGCCCTTTTGGCTACCTTGGGCGCCGTCACCGCCATGGCCAGACATTATTCCCTGGAAGTTGCCTGGCCGGACCAGGAGCCGGGCGGGGAGCAGGAATAGCTCTTTCCAACCTCCTTTTCCCGGCGCCTTTTTGCGTCGTCGCCCGGTTGTAAATTAACTGGTTAAAAACCTTCAAGCGCTTGCAGAAATGATCCTTTCCTGGTATTTTTATTATATGTTACGGCGAAAATAGACCCCAAGCCATTATTCCGAATGTTGCAATCTAATCCCTAATCCCTGTATTTAAAGGAGTGGGCCTATTGAACTTTCAGGAAATCATCATGGCCCTGGACCGTTTTTGGGCCGGTCAGGGTTGTCTCATCCAGCAGCCGTACGACGTGGAAAAGGGGGCGGGGACCATGAACCCGGCCACTTTTCTGCGCGTGCTGGGCCCCGAGCCCTGGCGTGTGGCCTACGTGGAACCTTCCCGGCGGCCCACCGACGGGCGCTACGGCGAAAACCCCAACCGCCTCCAGCATTATTACCAGTACCAGGTGATTTTAAAGCCTTCGCCCGACGACGTGGTGGACGTTTACCTGGAAAGCCTGCGGGCCATCGGGATCGACCCGGCGCAGCACGACGTACGGCTGGTGGAGGACAACTGGGAATCGCCCACCCTGGGGGCCTGGGGGCTGGGCTGGGAAGTCTGGCTGGACGGCATGGAAATCACCCAGTTCACTTACTTTCAGCAGTGCGGCGGTTTTGACTTGCGGCCTGTTTCGGCGGAGATCACTTACGGCCTGGAAAGGCTGGCCATGTACATCCAGGGCAAGGAAAATGTCTTTAATATCGAGTGGGCGGACGGCGTCACCTACGGCGACGTCCACCACCAGGGGGAAGTGGAACATTCCCGCTACAACTTTGAGGTTTCCGATCCCGGGCTCCTGTTTAAGTTATTCGAAATGTTCGAGCAGGAGGCCGGGCGGATTATTGCCCGGGGGCTCGTCCTGCCGGCCTACGACTACGTTTTAAAATGTTCGCACACCTTTAACTTGCTGGATGCGCGCGGCGCCATCAGCGTCACGGAGCGCACCGCCTTTATCCACCGGGTGCGCAGCCTGGCCCGCGCCTGCGCCGTGGCCTACCTGGAGCAACGGGAAAAAATGGGGTACCCCCTGCTTAAAGACAATCTTTTAAAAAGGAGTTGATCCCGGCTGACCAGGGACTTTTTATTTGAAATTGGCGTTGAGGAAATGCCGGCCCGCTTTCTGACCCCCGCTCTGGAGCAGTTAAAAGAATTGGCCGCCCAAAAACTGAGCGAGCACCGCCTGGACTATGCGGAAATCCTCACCTACGGCACCCCGCGGCGGCTGATTTTGTTTGTCCGGGGGCTGGCCGCCGTCCAGCGTCCCGCCGTGAAAGAGGTGAAGGGTCCGGCGGCGAAAGTGGCCTTCGACGAAGAAAAAAGACCGACGCGGGCGGCCCTGGGGTTTGCCCGGAGCCAGGGGGTGGCCGTAGAAGAACTGGTGGTCAAACCGGTGGGGCCCGTCGAGTACGTTTTTGCGGTGGTCCGGGAGGAGGGGAGGGCCGCCCCGGAAGTGCTGGCCGAGATTTCCCCCGCCTTCATCACGGATTTGCACTTTCCCCGGTTCATGCGCTGGGGCGACGGGGAGCTGCGCTTTGCCCGGCCCATCCGCTGGCTGCTGGCCCTCTACGGCGATCAGGTCATTCCCGTCACCGTCGCCGGCGTCACCGCCGGCCGCCGGACGTCCGGGCACCGGTTTTTAAGCGGTGCCTGCCTGGCGGTGAACAATCCAGAGGATTATTTTGAAAAGCTGCGCGACAATTTCGTCCTCGTGGATCCGGCCGCGCGCCGGGCGGCTATCCGGGAGCAGGTCGCCGCCCTGGCCGCCCGCGCCGGCGGACGGGTCCAGGAGGACGAGGAACTGCTGGAAGAGGTCGTCAATCTGGTCGAGTACCCCACGGCCGTGACCGGCAGTTTCGACGAAGACTTTTTAAAGCTGCCGCCGGAGGTATTGATCACTTCCATGCGGGAACACCAGCGATATTTTCCCGTTTTTGAGCCCAACGGCCGGCTGCTGCCCCGCTTCATCGCCGTTTCCAATACCACGGACAGCGCGGTCATCCGCCGCGGTTTCGAGCGGGTCCTGCGCGCCCGCCTGGCCGACGCCGCCTTTTTCTGGGAGGAGGATTTAAAAACCCCCCTGGTGCAGCGGGCGGACGCGTTAAAAAAGATTGTCTGGCAGGAAAACCTGGGGACCCTTTCCGATAAGGTGGAGCGGATCGTTTCCCTGGCCTCTTTTTTGGCCCGGGCGCTGGAAGTGACCGGGGAGGAAGAAGAAGCCGCCTTGCGGGCGGCGCGCCTGGCCAAGGCGGATTTAACCACCAGCATGGTCTACGAATTTCCGGAACTCCAGGGGATCATGGGCCGGGAGTACGCCCTGCGCCAGGGGGAGGAACCGGCCGTGGCGCAGGCCATTTTCGAGCATTACCTGCCCCGCTTTGCGGGGGACCGGTTGCCGGAAACGGTTCCCGGCACGATCTTAAGCCTTGCCGATAAAATCGATACCCTGACGGGCTGCTTTGCTCTCGGCATCCAGCCTACCGGCTCCCAGGACCCGTACGCCCTGCGGCGCCTGGCCCTGGGCGTGATCAGCATCATTTTGGAGCGGGGGCTCGTCCTTTCCCTGCGGGAATTAATCGCCCAGGCCTACGCCAACTACCGGGGCGCGGCGGCCCTGGAACTGCCAGAAGAAAAGGTGCGTTCCGACCTGGAAGAATTTTTCGCCCAGCGCCTGCGCGGCCTTTTCAGCGAGCAGGGATTGCCTTTCGACGCCGGCGAGGCCGCCCTGGCGGCCGGGGTGGACGATCTTTCCGGAGTCCGGGAGCGCGCCCGGGCGCTGGCCGATTTCCGGAGCAATTCTCCGGAGGCTTTTGAACGCCTCCTGACCGCCTTTGCCCGCGCCAACAACCTTTCCCGGAAGCACCGCCGCCGGGACGTGGACGTTTCCCTTTTTCTCCATCCGGCGGAAGAAAGCCTTTATCAAGAGCTGCAAAAAGTCCGGGCCAGGGTGCAAAAATGCCTGGAAAGGCGGGACTACCGGGGGGCCCTGGCGGAAATGACGGCGCTGGCCGCCCCCGTCGATAACTTTTTTGACGGCGTCATGGTGATGGTGGAAGACGAGCGGCTGCGCAACAACCGGCTGGGAGTTTTAAAAAATGTGGTGGATTTAGTTTCTACGGTGGCAGATTTAAGCAAATTAAGCTGATTACTTTCCGGAAAGGGAATTGACTGGTAACTGCCGGCTCTATATAATATGTAATATTTAAGTCGGCAGGAGCAACCAGGATATCATAATTCTTCTGGGAGCGATGATTTTTGGAGCTGACCAGGCGGCAGGAAGCCATCCTGGAAATTGTCAAAAAAGAGGGGCCCATTACGGGGGAGCAAATTGCCGAACGCCTCTCCCTGACCAGGGCCACCTTGCGCCCGGATATGGCCATCCTGACCATGACGGGCCTGATCGAAGCCCGGCCGCGGGTCGGCTATTACTACAGCGGCAAAAGCTTAAGCCGGGTCATCGCCGAAAGGCTGCACCAGACGAAGGTGGCGGACGTAAAGTCGGTGCCGGTGGTGGTGGCCGAAAAATGCTCCGTCTACGACGCAGCGGTCACCATGTTTCTCGAAGACGTGGGGACGCTCTGCGTGGTCAACGAAGGAGGGCTGCTGGAGGGAGTGATCTCCCGGAAGGATTTGCTCAAAAGCACCCTTGGCGCCCACGACATCCATAAACTGCCGGTAAACGTGATCATGACCCGCATGCCCAACATTATCACGGTCGAGCCGGAAGACTCCGTCTGGACGGCGGCCAAAAAGCTGGTGGCCCACGAGATCGACGCCGTCCCGGTCGTCCGCCCGGCAACCGGCAAGAACGGGGAAAAGGGCCTGGAGGTAATCGGCCGCCTATCCAAAACCAACATTGTAAAGTTGTTTGTAGAGTTGGGGGAAGAAAGATAAAGGACAAGGGACAAAGTATACAGGCAAAAGAGGCATAAAGTGGACAAAAGAATTGCTAAATAGAGGGCTGGAATTTGTCCGGGCGAGCAGCGAGCCGGACAATTCCAGCCCGAAAAAAGGGGGAGGTCGCCATCGCTGAGTTAAAGGCCAGACCGGTCATTTACATCATTTCCGACTCCGTCGGCGAAACGGCGGAACTGGTCGCCCTGGCCGCCGCCAGCCAGTTTAATTCCGGGCAGGTCGACATCCACAAGGTTCCCTACGTGAACAGCCCCGAAGAGATCCCGGAAATTGTGGCGGAGGCCAGCATTTTTCCCTCCGTTATCGTCTACACGCTGGTTCTGCCCGGCTTAAAAGAAGTGCTGGAACGCGAGGCAGGCAAGTACGGCATTCCCACCGTGGACATCATGACCCCCATGCTGGAAGCGCTGAGCAAAATCGAGGGGCGGCCGCCCAGGCTGGAGCCGGGGCTGGTGCGGAAAGTGGACGAGGAATACTTCCGGAAGGTGGAAGCCATTGAATTTGCCGTTAAATACGACGACGGAAAAGATCCCCGGGGCATCTTGCGGGCCGACCTGGTGATCATCGGGGTGAGCAGGACTTCCAAGACGCCGCTGTGCATGTACCTGGCGCACAAGCGGATCAAGGCGGCCAACGTTCCCCTGGTTCCGGAGGTAACGCCGCCGGAAGAAATCTTTAAACTGCCCCTGCACCGGGTCATCGGCCTGACCATTCAGCCCCAGCAGCTGCACCAGATCCGCCGCGAGCGGCTGAAAACCCTGGGTTTGACGGCCAGTGCGGACTACGCCAGCATGGAAAGAATTTTAAAGGAACTGGAATATGCGCTGGCCATAATGCAAAAATTAAAATGTCCGGTCATTGACGTGACCAACAAAGCAGTGGAAGAAACGGCCAGCAGGGTGCTGGAAATCTATTACAGGGGGGAAAGGCATGCCAGACAAGAAGTATGTCTATCTGTTTGAAGAAGGCCGGGCCGAAATGAAGGAGCTGCTCGGCGGCAAAGGGGCCAATCTGGCGGAAATGACCAACATCGGGTTGCCGGTTCCGCCCGGAATAATCATCACCACGGAAGCCTGCCGGGAGTTTTACCGGCTGGGCAGGCGGTTTCCGCCCGGCCTGGAGGACGAAGTGCGCGCCAAAATGCGGACCCTGGAGGAGAAAACCGGCAAAAAGTTCGGCGACCCGGAAAACCCCCTCCTGGTCAGCGTCCGCTCCGGCGCCGTCGTCTCCATGCCGGGGATGATGGACACCGTGCTCAACCTCGGGTTGAACGACCGGACGGTGGAAGGGCTGGCCCGCCTGGCCGGCAACGAGCGCTTCGCCCAGGACTGCTACCGGCGCTTTTTAACCATGTTCGGCGACGTAGTGCTGGGCATTGAGCGGGCGAAGTTCGAGCGCGTTTTAGAGGAACAAAAAGAAAAACGGGGCTTAAAATACGATTACGAGGTTCCGGCGGAGGACTGGCGCCAGATCGTCGCCGCGTACAAGCGGATCATCGAGCAGGAAACGGGGAAGCCCTTCCCGCAGGAGCCGATGGAGCAGCTCTTCGCGGCCATCTACGCCGTGTTCAACTCCTGGAACAACGACCGGGCGATTGTTTACCGGAAGATCAATAAAATCCCGGACGACCTGGGAACCGCGGTCAACATCCAGACGATGGTCTTCGGTAACCTGGGTGACGACTGCGCCACGGGAGTCGCTTTCACCCGCAACCCCTCCACGGGCGTCAAGGAACTTTACGGCGAGTACCTGCCGAACGCCCAGGGCGAGGACGTGGTGGCCGGGATTCGCACGCCGCAGCCCATCTCCCGGCTCCAGGAAGAAATGCCGGACGTGTACCGGCAGTTTGCCGGCATCTGCGAGCTTTTAGACAAGCACTACCGCAACATGCAGGACGTGGAGTTCACCATTGAGCGGGGCCGGCTGTACATGCTGCAGACGCGCAACGGCAAGCGCACCGCCCAGGCGGCCCTGAAGATTGCCGTGGACATGGTCAACGAAGGCCTGATCACGAAAGAGGAGGCCGTGCTGCGGGTGGAGCCGGCGCACCTGGACCACCTTTTGCACCGGCGCATCGACCCCGGCGCCCGGCTGGAGGTGATCGCCAAAGGCCTGCCCGCTTCTCCCGGCGCCGCCAGCGGAAAGGTGGTTTTCGACGCCGACGAGGCGGAGAAGCTGGGCAACGACGGGGAAAAAATCATCCTGGTGCGCACCGAAACCACTCCCGACGACATTCACGGGATCGTCGCCGCCCAGGGGGTGCTCACCTCCCGCGGCGGGATGACCAGCCACGCCGCCGTGGTGGCCAGGGGCATGGGGAAGCCCTGCGTCTGCGGCTGCGAGGCCATCCGGATCGACTACGACGCCGGGGAATTCCGGGTGAACAGCCTGGTGGTGAAAAAGGGGGACGTGATCTCCATTGACGGGGCGACCGGCCAGGTCATTCTGGGCGAGGTGCCTTTGATCGATCCGGAGCTTTCTCCCGAATTCCGGCAGCTGCTGGCGTGGGCGGACGAAATCCGCACCCTGGGCGTGCGCGCCAACGCCGACACGCCGGCCGACGCGGCCAAGGCCAGGGAGTTCGGCGCCGAAGGCATCGGCCTGACCAGGACGGAGCACATGTTCATGGCTCCCGACCGCGTGCCCATTGTCCAGGAGATGATCATGGCCGCCGACATCGAAGAGCGCCGGCGCGCCCTGGATAAGCTTTTGCCCATGCAGCAGGGCGACTTCTACGGGATCTTGAAGGCCATGGAGGGCCTGCCCGTGACCATCCGCCTTTTGGACCCGCCGCTGCACGAGTTCCTGCCCAACGCCGAGGAACTGGCGGTGGAGCTGACCCGCCTGCGCCTGACCGGCGGCAGCGCCGAAGAAATCAGGGCGAAGGAAGAAATCCTGAAAAAAGTGCGCGCCCTGCACGAATTCAACCCCATGCTGGGCCACCGCGGCTGCCGGCTGGGGATCACCTACCCCGAAATTTACGAAATGCAGGCCCGGGCCATTTTCCGGGCGGCCGCCCAGCTGATCAAGGAAGGCCGCCGGGTGATTCCGGAAGTGGAGATTCCGCTCGTGGGCGAAGTGAACGAACTGAAAATCACCCGGGAAGCGGTGGACCGGGTGGCCAGGGAAGTAATGGAAGAAACCGGGGTAAAAATAGAGTACGCGGTGGGCACGATGATCGAGGTGCCGCGGGCTGCCCTGGTGGCCGACGAGATCGCGCGGGAGGCCGAGTTCTTTTCCTTCGGCACCAATGACCTGACGCAAACCACCTTCGGCTTTTCCCGGGACGACGCGGAGGGTAAATTCCTCCACGAGTACGTAGAGAAAAAGATCCTGCCGGAAGACCCCTTCATGGTGCTGGACCGCCGCGGCGTCGGCAAGCTGATGAAAATGACCGTGGAACTGGGCCGGCAGACCAGGCCGGACCTGGTCATCGGCATCTGCGGCGAGCACGGCGGGGAGCCGAACTCCATCGAATTCTGCCATGAGATCGGCTTAAACTACGTCAGCTGTTCGCCCTTCCGGGTGCCCATCGCCCGCCTGGCCGCGGCGCAGGCAAAGGTGAAGGCTAAAGGCGCCTACGCCGCCAGCCACACGGTGTAATAATTAAGGCACATTTAAAATTCTTCCGTCCGCCGGGTTGACTTTCCGGCGGAACTTTTGTATACTATGTATTGCCGCGGAGCTGTGGTGTAGTCGGTTAACATACCGGCCTGTCAAGCCGGAGATCGCGGGTTCAAGTCCCGTCAGCTCCGCCATTAATTTTTTATAGGGCACGATGAAGTGTGGTGATCCTGAGATGAGTGTACCGCTGGAGAAAACTGCAAAAATTCTTCGATTAAGTAAAGAGGAGCTTACCGAAGAAGGATTAAAAGCTTATCTTAGAGAAAAACGGCGAGAAATCAGGGCGGAAATTATCTCGATTTATGCTAAATATAAAGTATTTTCTTTAAAAGAGCTCGATCAAAAAATCAGTCGTGGGGAACTAACCGAAAGCGATACTTTTGAAGACTTTACAAGGCTGGACTATTTAGAAAGCGAAGAAGATAAATTAAAGAAGCTTATGAGGTCACTTAAGTAATGAATTACGAAGAGTTAGCCGGGATTGCTGAGGAAGAGTTCCCTGACGTGGTTCTTCATACCAGGATTTTCTCGGGTAAGCTTCGTTTGTATATTGTTGATGGTAGTTACATAGATATCTGGTTTTCCAAAAGGCTACGAAAGCGATTTGCTTTTCATTGGGAAAGAAGGGCCATTGATGGAAAAATCTACCGCTATGATAACCGCCCCCACGAGGAGTTAAAATGTCTGAAGGGATATCCCGGACATTTTCACAATGGAGATGATCAAAACATCATTGAAAGTGACTTTAGCACAAATTTTGAGGAAGCACTGAGAGAGTTCTTGCAGCTTGCGAGGAACGTACTTGACAAAAGGTAAGACTTGACTATTGTAAAAGCTCTATTCGTAAGGTGAAAAAAAGGGGGTCAACCCCTCTTTATACTTTTGTTTTGCGTGTATGATTCAGATTACAGCAACTCCCGGCATTGATAGTTTAGAGGATGTAAGATTTGAGATGCATTAAAGTTCTTATGTCAGAGATCTTGACAAAAAAGCAACAGCGGACTATTATTATAAAAGAGGGAGGAAGAGCGATCCGATAGTCCGGAAAGGTATTTTTCAGCGGGTGATATCCAAAAAGCCTTGATCTACATGCCACGGTAGCTCAGTTGGTAGAGCAGCGGACTGAAAATCCGCGTGTCGCTGGTTCGATTCCGGCCCGTGGCACCACACCCTTCAATTGGAAAGAGCTTGACAATCGCGGCAAAATCTTATAATATGATATAACAGGCATGCGGAAGTAGCTCAGTGGTAGAGCATCGCCTTGCCAAGGCGAGGGCCGCGGGTTCGAATCCCGTCTTCCGCTCCATTTTTTTGCCGTCAGGAATCCAACAGATTACCTATGATGTCTAAAATATCCACCGCCCTGATGATCCCCACCACTTTTTGTTCCCCGTTCAAAACCGGGATATGGTTGACCCGGTTTTGTAAAATGGTTCTGGTCACTTCCGGTAATGAAGTATCCTCTCTGACGAATATCTTGTGTACCGGCCGCATTACATCCTTTGCCTTTACCTCGTTTGCCTGCTCCAGTTTGCTTTTTAAGAAAAAACGCGCCCAGGATTCCACCAGGGGAATCTTCCACCCGGTGCCGGCCAGGGAGTTGTCTTTAAAAGCCAAAGTTTCCAGGGCCTTTAAAATCGTCCGGGTGGTAAGAAAGCCGGCCAGGTTCCCGTTTTTATCCAGCACCGCCAGGGTGCGGTGACCGGAAGCCAGGGAATCCCTCAGGGTGAAAAGAGCATGTTTTAAGCTGTCCTCTTCTCTTACGGTTGCATATTCGGTAATTGGAACCATCACATCTTTGGCCAAACGCTCCGGCATTTTAAACACCTCCCAATACGATTTGATTTGCCTTGTTGATTCTTTATTATAATGGCCTGCTCTTTGATGCCAAGAGATTCGCCCCAAATTGAAATATTTTACGCCTGAACGTGCAAAAACTAAAGTCAAAATTTTCACAAATATCCTTGTCTACGTTTTTTACCCTTTTCGTTTAAAAAGTTAAAAGCATCCATTGTAAAAGCCCCTTGCGAAAACCGGCAAGATGAGGTATAATCTTTTTACAGCGGCGGCATACCCAAGTGGCTAAGGGGACGGTCTGCAAAACCGTTATGCGGGAGTTCGAATCTCCCTGCCGCCTCCAACTAAGGAATATCAAGGCTTCAAGAGTTTTGGCACGAATTTTGCCAGGAAACGGTAGACCGTAGTCCCAGAAAAGCCCTTTTTTAGTCCAGCGGACTACCCCTAAAAAAATTTTTTAGGAGGTATGTCCGCTTATGTTTTCTAAAATTAAAAAGAGCAGGGCAGGATCAACGACGCAGCCGCCCAAGAGCAGCATGGAAGTCTTTAACCGGTTCATGCTTTTTAAGCAGTCAAACGCAGCCCCTCGCACCTTAAAGGACTACAAGACAATAATTCAAGTCACGCCTTACATGCTCAGGCATACTGCGGCCCTATATGTTTTTACGCAACGGTGGCGATGTCTTTAACCTACAGCGGGAGTTGGACCACGCCAATTTAAAGATGACCGAACGCTACCTGCGGGCCTTAAATAAAGAAGATTTACGCCGGGTTCATGGCATGGCTTCGCCGGTGGCAGCTATATTGCTCAACCGGACTAGAATGGATAGGGTAAAGGAAGCTAAACCAAGCCAGAGAACAGGGCGGGTAGGCCGGGTCAGACATGATAGGCAGGTTAAGAAAGCAGTTAATCAGAAAAGAGGTGATAGATAGGGGGCTTGCCCCTCTAATATTTCTTGAAAGTTCCTGGTTGCAATGATTAGGAAAATTCTGTCGGTGCCTTACTTTGTGACGGGTTGGCCGGCAGGGTTGGGAATATTTTGAAAGGAAGGTGGATTACCATGTCCATTGAACTAAAGGACCCAAAAACAGACCGCCTTTAGTTCCCGGAAAAAAGCCGGCACAAAAAAGGGCGGTTTATTATTTTTCCTTCCGACCTGGTTGACCGCCGGAAAAACCGTGCTTACCGGGCGTCTCGCCCCGTAACCTATGCCATCTCCGGTATTACCAGGTAAGAGGTACTGCTGATATTATCAGTGTTCGTTTAGGAAGCTTTGGGTAATTGAAAAGAGTTTTGCCGTGCAAGCCTGCTGGTCCAGCGGTAAAGTGAAGGCCAGCAGGCTCTTAATTTTTTAGAAAGGGGTTTGCTTATGTGGATTTGGAGCAGGGATAAAAAGGTTGTCATCAAAGCCCAGGCGATTTACGTGGACGTTCTCGAGGAAGGCCAGGTAACGCTGGTGGGCGTAGTTGATGGCGGGGATCTCTTTGTCCTCGGAGAGTTTGCCAGCGAAGAGGAGGCGGCCCGCGAACTGGCGAGGATCGGGTCTTTTTAAGTAACTGCGGCGGATTATATGTTATCGAACAGTCTATATAGAATACTTTTTGGAAATTTTTTCGAGTAATTTTCTTTGGCCTCCAACTTTTTGGAAGCAATTTTTTAGGTTTTCGAATAAGTTTCCTAAAAAATCTTTAGCTCCACTGGCGAAAGATGGAAGGAAAGCCAGAACATTTGTAGAAAAACGTATATAAAGTTAAAAAACGGTAAGGCACGAAATTAATACAGCCGATGGAAATTGTGCCATCGTCTGTTAAAACTTAACCGGGAGGGGGTTTATTTGGCTTGGGAAATTTTAATGTAACAGGTGAACTCCCTTTTCATTTATCGCGAACGGCAAATACATTCCGCTCTACTGCCCCTCTATTGCTACAGTTTCTGTAAAAAGTCGTTTCAAAAGTGATGTTACCAGTAGAGCTTGTCAAGGCAGCGTAATAATGGATACTTAATTAAGTTGCGATGTACTGGGGAGGTTCCATCGCCGGTGCAAAGTGTTGATAATATTTTGAGCTCACAATTCGGTCGGAGGGCCGTGGAGACAGGTCTGGTCCTTCGTAACGGACGCCCTTGCGCCGCCAACTTTCTCCGTGAACTGCTGGAGGAAGTCGCCAAACTGGCCCAACATTGCCAGCTCTCGGAATTTACTGAGCATGGTCTTCCTCACCTGGGAAGCCTCGTGGATCGCATACAGACCTTTTACAAAAGGATGTGCGAATACGTGTTCGCAAAGCGGCGGAAGGCCGGGAAGAATAATTTGCATAAGAAAGATTCCATTTGCTGATATATGCCCGGCCCTAATAGCGGGCAGACCTGGAAAAGCTCCGGGAAAATGCTCTATTAAGAGAATTTGAATGTAAAAAGTAAAGGAAAGCTGCAAATATTCCGCACCAGTGCCATCCGAATCGGCTTTAAAGTCCTGCTGGAAAAACAAGGACTGCCATGCTATAATTAAAGTGGCAGCAGATTCCAGAGGCGGTTATCCGGGATGATTTTTCACTTAATGTACTTCTAATGATGCCCTTGCCAGGATGGGAGATGAATATTGTGAAAAATAATTCCAGGGGGTATGTTATTACCGCGGATGTCTCATCTGTTAAAGATATCATTTGTGACGAGGTATGGCAGATAACTCGCGCCGGTAATCATATTCCTGGAACTATGTGGGTACCTGATTTAGCACCAGGCCCCCAGTTGTTTAAAAGGTATTTGCATGAATGGAAAGACAGGCCGGGTAACGAATGGTGGGACAAGTATAAAGAAATATTTGAGCAAGAACTAAGAACAGATGAGAAGCTTAACGCTTTGAGGAAAATCTGGATTCATGTTGAGTCGGGGAGAGTCATTGCGCTAGTATGTTACTGTAGGGACAGCAGATATTGCCACAGGACCCTGGTGAGAAACTTCCTCAGGCAGCACGGAGTAAGAGTAGAAGAACATAAGAAAGCTAAGAATAACATTGAAGTAGAGCAATTGACTTTATTTTAAAACTGGAGGAAAGTAAATTGATTTTCATTTATACTATTGGTTTCTCGAAAAAGAATTTAAAGGAGTTTATTACCAGATTAAAAAACGCGGGCGTAAAAAAAGTTATCGATGTCCGGCTTAATAATACTTCGCAGTTGGCCGGTTACGCCAAAAAAGAAGACCTGGAATATGTCCTGGGTCTTGTTGGAATTGATTACGAACACCACCCGGAACTGGCGCCAACGGAAGATTTGCTGAAAAGTTATAAGAGTAAGAAAATAACCTGGCAAGAATATGAAAAGATCTATAAGAATTTGCTTATTCAAAGAGAACCACTGCAGAGTATAGATTTCGAGAAGCAAAAAGGCCCCTTTTGTTTTGCTTTGTTCTGAGGATAAGCCAGATCGATGCCATAGAAGGCTCCTGGCCGAGTATTACTGTGACCGATTGCCGGAGGTTGAGATTGGGCACCTGTAAATTTTTTTGTTATTTAAACGGGAAGAAAAAGTTGCATGAGTAAAAGATACCCCGCGTGAAATTTCGTGCGGGGTATTTTTATCGATAAATAAAATTTTTTGCATTTATCTCTTGCTATAATTACCATGATCAGGTAAGATATCTTTTGACGGCAAGTTTGCCGGCGAAAAAGGGTGGTATCACAGACATGGAAAATGACCCAATTTTAGTTGAAAAAGGAGTCTCTGCTGACTCGTTACCCTACGCGCTTTGGGAACGGATGGGTTTTCGCTTTGGTGATAAAGGTACCCACACCAGCAGAACCATCATGTTTGAGGAACTGGCGTTATTATTCCAGGAGTGTCCGGAAAATGCCACGCGAGAAGACTATATAACAGCAATTGTCGACCATAATTGTCTGGGCAAGCGGACAGTTGCGACCCGTAAAATTTCCAGTCAGCGCTTGCGGGAGTTATATGGTCTCGATCCATCACTGCTTTTATTTAGAGCGTTACGTTATTGCTGGCAGGCAGATGGGGAAGGCCGCTCTCTTCTGGCCTTGCTCGCTGCCATGGCCCGGGATCCGCTTCTCCGGGTTACCTCTTTTCCAATCCTGCGGATGCGCCCAGGAGAAGAACTCGCCCGGCAACAGATGATCGATGTTCTAAAAGAGAGCGCAGGTAGCCGGCTAAATGATCGCACTCTTGATAAGGTTGTGCGGAACGCTTCCTCGTCCTGGACCCAGTCGGGACACTTAAAAGGCCGTGGCCGGAAGATTCGCCAGAAAGTTAGACCTACTCCTGTCGTCACTTCCTATGCCATTCTGTTAGGTTACCTGCTTGGCGCCCGCGGTGACGGCTTATTCAAAACATTATGGACAAAGGTGCTTGATGCACCCTTAGAGGAACTTATTCAAATGGCAATGGAGGCAAAGCGTCTGGGATTGCTGGATTTAAGCTTCGCAGGCGGCGTAATCGAAGTTTCCATTGACCGGATGTTAAAGGAGGAGGAAAGGAGGCTGATCCGTGAGCAGAATTGAGGAGCTGGCAAATCGATATCGTAATCACATTGCTGCCCCGTGGCAACGTAATCTGGCCGGCGAGCAAAAGATAATTTTTATTGTGTATCCTAAAACCGATGAGCGCAAGCTGCGGGCCAGGTTAGAACTTTTCGAGACAGAGACGATTAAGGCCGGACATAAATGGAAATCTTTTGACTTCACCAAAACCTTTGCCCGTTGGATGAGCAGCCTGGAATACAAGGAAATTTATTTCGAAGAGCCGGAAGACCTGGCGATTCCGCTGGAGAGCGATTTCCTGCATTTTGCAGCAAATGAACTCCGCGAAGCGCTTACCGGTGAAGATGTCGACTCTGATACTGTAGTTGCTGTGTACGGCGTTGCCAGTTTATACGGGTTTACAAAAGTATCCAATATTTTAAAGGAAGTCGTCCGGGACATTCGCGGGCGGTTGGTACTGTTTTTCCCGGGCGAATTTGAAAATAACAATTATCGTTTGCTGGATGCTCGCGATGGATGGAATTACCTGGCCATTCCCATCACTTTACATAACGGAGTGAATGATTAATGAAGAACCGTGAGATTTTTCAACGTGATCCTGTTGTTTCCAAACTGTTGAATGATGGTGTGGCCGCCGTAACTGAAGCTGCCACATCCAGGGAAATTGAGACGCTTCGCTACGAATTGGAGCACTTCGTTTGCGAGGGGCAATATAAAGACGGCCTGATCCGGATTCTCGAGTCTTACCTGAGCAATGTGAACTCAACCAGTCAACCGGCTGTCTGGGTAAGCGGTTTTTTTGGCAGCGGCAAATCGCACCTGTTAAAGATGCTCCGACATTTATGGGTGAACACCAGATTTGCGTCGGATGGCGCGACGGCCCGTGGACTGGCGCATTTACCGGTGGAAGTAAAAGATTTGCTTAAAGAATTGGACACGTTAGGAAAAAGATGCGGCGGGCTGCACGCTGCGGCAGGGACATTACCGTCGGGCGGAGGGAAGAGCCTTCGTCTTACTATTCTCAGGATCATCTTTCGGTCAAAGGGCCTGCCGGAATCTCTTCCCCAGGCGCAATTTTGCCTGTGGCTTCAAAAAAACGGCGTCTATGAGCGGGTCAAAGATGCTGTCGAGCAATCAGGAAAGGATTTTTTACAGGAACTCCGTCATTTATACGCCAGTCCGGTGCTGGCCAGGGCCCTGCTGGAGGCTGACCCGGATTTTGCCCCCGATTTAAAACAAGTGCGGGCAACCATCCGGTCCCAGTTTCCTGACGTTGATGATCTCCCCACTGCAGAATTTATCCAGATCATTCGGGACGTTCTTTCTGTAAACGGTCAACTTCCCTGCGCGGCTATCGTCCTTGACGAAATCCAGCTTTTTATAGGGGACAGCATGGCTCGTTCGACCGATGTTCAGGAAGTAGCGGAAGCACTTTGTAAGCAGCTCGACAGCCGCGTCTTGCTGATCGGAGCCGGCCAGACGGCTCTTAGCGGTGGCGTTCCGCTCCTCCAGCGATTAAAGGACCGTTTTACGATCCCTGTGGAACTTTCTGATACAGATGTGGAAACTGTAACCCGCCGGGTAGTGCTGGCTAAAAAAGCAGATAAACGCAAGGCTATTGAAGAAATGTTAACCGCCCACGCCGGTGAAATTGACCGGCAGCTTGTGGGCACAAGAATTGCTCCGCGAAGTGAAGACCGGAACATTATTGTCGAAGATTATCCGCTTTTACCTGTTCGTCGCCGGTTTTGGGAGCATGTCCTGCGGGCTGTAGACATTCCGGGAACCAGCAGCCAGCTTCGTACGCAACTCCGCATTGTGCATGACGCTGTCCGGGAAATTGCCGAAAAACCCCTGGGAACGGTCGTTTGGGCAGATTTCATATTTGACCAGTTACAGCCGGACTTGCTTCGCACCGGAGTCCTTCTGCGGGAAATTGACGAAACCATTCGCAATCTCGACGACGGGACTCCGGAGGGCTTGTTGGCCAGGCGCATTTGCGCCCTTGTGTTCCTCATCCGGAAACTCCCGCGCGAGGCCGTTGCCGACATCGGTGTGCGGGCCACCCCAGAGATGCTGGCGGATCTTCTGGTAAGTGACCTGGCCAGCGATGGAGCAGCCCTGCGGAGGGAGGTTCCCCGGATTCTTGACAAACTGGTTGAAGAAGGGAAACTGATTAAACTGGACGAGGAATACAGCCTTCAAACGCGGGAAAGCAGCGAGTGGGACCGGGAATTCCGCAACCGGCAGACAAGGCTGAACAACGACCTTACGGCTTTGTCCAGCAAACGTTCGGCTCTCTTAAATGCAGCCTGTACGAAAGCCCTCGGTAACCTTAAGCTGCTCCAGGGCAAGTGTAAAGCACCGCGCAAGTTGGTGCTTCATTTCGGCAGTGAGCCGCCCGCCTCCAAAGGCCACGAAATCCCGGTCTGGATTCGCGACGGCTGGGGAGAAAACGAAAGTACTGTCCTGGCGGAGGCGCGGGCAGCCGGCGGTGAGAGCCCGACTGTTTTCGTGTATATACCGAAGGCAAGTGCTGATGACCTCAAGAAAGCAATCATTGAATATGAGGCAGCCAAAGCCACCATCGAATTCAAGGGCACTCCTACGACGCCGGAAGGCCTGGAGGCCCGCGAGGCCATGTCCACCCGCATGAAATTGGCGGAAACTGCCCGGGATAGCATCATCCAAGAGGTAATTAATGGCGCCAGGGTTTTTCAGGGCGGGGGCCAGGAGCGTTTTGAACTGTCCCTGGAAGAGAAGGTGCGCGCAGCCGCCGAAGCATCTTTAGATCGTCTCTTTCCAGAGTTCCGGGATGCTGACGACGACCGGTGGCCAACCGTGATCAATCGGGCGAAGAATGGCGACGAATCTGCCTTGCAGGCAGTCGGGTGGAATGAGGGACCCGAAAAACACCCCGTTTGTTTAGCCGTTCTTTCTGAAATCGGGTCCGGCAAGACAGGTAAAGAAGTTCGCGAAACTTTCGAGAGTGCTCCTTACGGCTGGCCGCGCGATGCTGTTGACGCGGCACTGATTACACTTTTTACCACCGGGCATCTTCGGGCAGTATACAAAGGGGTACAGCTTGGCCGGGGCCAACTGGATCAGGCAAAGATTTCAGCGACCGATTTCAGAGCAGAAACGGTAACCATCGATGTCCGCAGCCGCATGAAGCTACGCAAGCTTTTTCAAATGGCCGGCTTTAACTGTAAGGCTGGCGAGGAGTCTTCCGTGGCCGGCCAATTCCTGGCCAGGCTTATGGACCTGGCCGACGGTGCCGGTGGCGAGCCGCCATTGCCTGCCCCTCCCTCCAAAGCCCATTTGGAAAACATGAAGGCGCTTGCCGGCAACGAGCAGCTGGCGGCGATTCTCGAGCAGTTCGATACGTTGGCCCGGCAGCTGCAGGACTGGTCAGCGTTAGCGGAGCTGGCCACTAAACGCAAACCTGCCTGGGATAAACTGAAGACTCTTCTCGGGCATGCCCGAAGCCTGCCCGAAGCAGAAGAGCTTTTTAAACAGGCCAATGCCGTCCGCATTGAGCGCCGGTTGTTGGCTGAGCCCGATCCGGTTCCGGATATTCACAGAGCAGTGGTCAGTGCGCTGCGGACTGCTGTGAGGCAGGCTTACACCAGTTTTGAGGCGGTATACAACCGGGAGAGAGCCGCCCTGGAGAAAAACGAGAGCTGGAAGAAGTTATCCCGGGAGCAGCAGCAACGAATTCTTGTGCATGAAGGTATTGAGAGCCTCCCGCGGCTTTCTGTAGAAGATGACGAGGCACTCCTCCGAACGCTCCAGGAAACCCCTCTGTCCAGCTGGAAAACGAAGACAGATGCCCTGCCGCAGCAGTTTAGCAATGCCGCAGTGGCCGCCGCGAAGCTGCTTGAGCCGAAGACGCAAAAGATCAAACTGACCAGCGGCACCCTGAGGACAGAGGATGATGTTAAAGCCTGGGTGATCAATATTGAGAGGGAGCTTCTAGATAAAATTAAGGACGGCCCCATCGTGATCTCATAGGGGGGAAATGGATGCCGGTACTATCAGGAGAACTTCGCAGTAAACTTGAACGTACAGTTGGCGAGGCCCGGGATGTTGCGGAAGCCGGGGCCAGGGCTGCCCTGGAGGCCCTGGCTGTGCATCATCATGAGCCGTACAGCCATCTGACGCCGGAACAGCGCCGGCTGCGCAACCATCTTCGCGCCCGGGCGCGGCAACTGGGGGACAGGCAGGACAAAAGCGGAAAACTGGAAATTACGCATTTGGTCCAGGAGTGCGCTTACGAACACTGGCACCGGATGCTCTTTGCCCGTTTCCTGGCGGAAAATGACCTCCTTATCGAGCCGGAGATGGGGGTGGCCATCAGCCTGGAAGAAGGTGAGGAACTGGCCAAAGAAGAAGGCACGGACCTGTGGACCCTGGCCAGCCGTTTTGCCCAGCAGATGCTGCCGCAGATCTTTCGCCCGGATGACCCGGTGCTGCAGGTTACCTTTGCGCGCGAATATCAACTGAAGCTGGAGCAGTTACTTGCCGGGCTGGAGCCGGATATCTTCAAAGCCAGCGACGCCCTTGGCTGGGTCTATCAGTTCTGGCAGAGCAAACGGAAGAAACAGGTGAACGAATCGGGCAACAAAATCGGCGCTGATGAATTACCGGCGGTCACCCAGCTCTTTACAGAGCCTTATATGGTCAACTTCCTGATCCACAACACTATCGGCGCCTGGCACGCCGGGAAAGTACTGGCGGAGAATCCGCAGCTTGCTGAGCAGGCAGAAAGTGAGGAAGAGCTTCGGAGGGCAGTCGCCTTGCCGGGTGTGTCCTGGGATTATTTACGCTTTATCCGGAGTGACGACGGTAAGGGGCCGTGGCGTCCCGCCGCCGGCACGTTCGAAGGCTGGCCGAAACGGGCAGCCGGGCTCAAAATCCTCGACCCATGCTGCGGCTCGGGCCATTTCCTTGTCGCGGCGCTCTACCATTTAGTTCCGATTCGGATGACCGAGGAAGGCCTGACGGCCAGGGAGGCATGTGACGCGATCTTAAGCGAAAACCTTCACGGCCTGGAGATCGACGAGCGCTGCACGCAAATTGCCGCCTTTGCCCTGGCGCTGGCGGCCTGGACTTACCCCGGCGCCGGCGGACACCGCATACTGCCGGAGTTGCGCATAGCCTGCTCCGGCATTGCTCCCAACACGAAGAAAAAGGACTGGATCGATCTGGCTGGCGAAGACGAGCGTCTCCGTAACGGCATGGCCAGGCTGTATGATCTTTTCCGGGACGCGCCTGTCTTGGGAAGCCTTATTGATCCCGGTTCCGCTTTAGAAAACAACCTGTTAGAAGCCGGGTTTGATGAACTACGTCCCTTGCTGGAAAAAGCAATGTCCGCGGAGAAAGATGATTACGAGCAGCGTGAATTAGGGGTTGCCGCCTGCGGCATTGCTGATGCCGTTAAAATTCTCGGCGGGCGCTACCACCTGATTATAACCAACGTGCCGTACCTGGCCCGGGGTAAACAGATCGATCCGCTCAAAGAATTTTGCGCGCAATATTACGGCGAAGCCAGGAACGATATTGCTACTGTGTTCCTGGACCGCTTGCTCCGTCTCAATTCACCTGCCGGCATAACGGCGCTGGTTTTGCCGCAGAATTGGCTATTTTTGACCAGCTATAGGAAGTTCCGCACTCGATTGTTAAAAACAAGACGATGGGAAATACTTGCTCAGCTTGGCGAAGGGGGATTCGAAAATTCACAAGCTGCAGGTGCTTTTACGGTTCTCCTCATTATTTCCGCCTCTATTCCACCTGAGGGTCATGCCTTTGTCGGCATCGACGCCATCGCTCCCCGCACGGCGCAGGAGAAGGCTAGATTTCTTTATATAGGAGAGCTTCGGACTATGGTTCAGAGCGATCAGTTTAAAAATCCAGAAGCAAGAGTTACAATTACAGAAATACCATTGGTTAATGAAACGCTAGGTCAGTATTGTTCAATACTTCAAGGGTCATCAACCGGCGATGAGCCTAGGTTTATCCGTTTATTTTGGGAATTTAATAGTTTCAATGGGCGATGGAAACTTTTGTTATCCGCACCTGATGAAGGCTTGTATTCGGGCCGAAACCATGTATGGGATTGGCCAAATGATAATTGCGAACTTGCTAAATCAGATAGTGCAAGAATCCAAGGTCTTGATGCTATTGGTAAACAAGGTTTTTTCGTTTCTGGTTCTAGGCGTATTACGGCATCAATATACGATGGAGAATTTTATAGCAAGGTGCTTGCAACGATAATCCCATTTGATTCTTTAAACAAGCTTGCTATCTGGGCTTTCCTAGAATCTGAAGCCTTTGAAAGAGAAGTTAGGAAACTTGATCAGAAAATTCTTGTAACTCCTGGGGTATTTGCGAACGTTCCCTTCGACCTGGAATACTGGCAAAAGGTTGCCGCCGAGAAATATCCCCGGGGCCTTCCCGAACCCTATTCGGATGACCCGACCCAGTGGATCTTCCACGGGCACCCGGCGGTATCGATCGAACCGCTTCAGGTGGCGGTGGCCCGCCTTTTGGGCTACCGCTGGCCGGCGGAACTGGATGATTCGATGCGGTTGTCTGCGGAAGCACGCGAGCTGGTACAGCGCTGCCGGGAGTTGAAAGATTATGCCGATAGCGACGGCATCGTTTGCGTCCCTGCCGTTCGCGGAGAAGAGCCGGCTGCCGAACGCCTCCGGGCTTTACTCATCGCTGCCTATGGGGATGACTGGTCGCCGACAAAAGAACAGGAACTTATCGCAGCAACGGGTGCAGAGGCGAAGGATCTTGACGAGTGGCTCCGCAACGATTTCTTTGAGCAACACTGCCGGCTCTTCCACCACCGGCCCTTCATCTGGTATATCTGGGACGGGCGCCGGCGCGACGGTTTCCATGCCCTGGTCAACTACCATAAACTTGCTGAGGGCAATGGCAAGGGCAGGCAGGTTTTAGAAAGCCTGACTTATAGTTATCTTGGTGAGTGGATTACACGGCAGAAAGATGGGGTGAAGCGGGGCGAAGGTGGTGCTGAAGACCGGTTGGCAGCAGCATTAGAATTACAAAAACGCCTCATTGCCATCCTTGCCGGCGAACCACCTTTCGACATTTTCGTCCGCTGGAAGCCCATCGAAAAGCAGCCTATCGGCTGGGAACCGGATATCAACGACGGCGTGCGCATCAACATCCGACCCTTTATGGCTTCCGATATCCCCGGCGGCCGGAAAGGCGCCGGCGTGCTGCGCTGGAAACCGAACATTAATTGGAACAAGGACCGCGGCAAGGAGCCTGTGCGGCCTCAGAAACAGTTTCCGTGGTTTTGGAAGGGTGGCAATTTCGTTGGCGACCGCGTAAATGAAGTGCATCTTAACAATGAAGAAAAACGTCAGGCGCGCCTGGAAGCAGCCGAAAAGTTTAAGGAGTAGATAGATATGTCTGGTAAGACAGGTAAAACAACGGCAAATACCCTTCTGGAGGCCGTACGTGAGTCGCTCTTTCGGGCCGGCCGGTATGATCCAGGCTCTGCCGTTCCTCCCGCGGCCATTCTTTGGACTGATGCCGATGGTCAATGGGAGCCACTGGTGTCCCAATTACGCCTGCTCATGCCGGAGCTTTTAACCCTGGGAGAATATAATCCGAAAGAAAGAACGGGGCCGGCAATCTGGCTGCGTTGCGTTATTGAGCGCCTGCTGCCTGACGTTGAACTGCCGGAGAAAACCATTCCAATCATCTACATGCCGAACGTAAACCGGCAGTTGCTTCGGGCGGGTGAGGAATGTCCAGATAGCCTGAAGCCGTTGGTGGAATTACAATACCGGGGGACGGTCTGGACGCAGCGCAACGGCAAAGACTGGACAGTGGAGGCGTTTCTTGTCTCTGAAGACGGCCTGGGCCTGGATGTTGCTAAAGATAGAGAAACCCGTCAGGCTATGCTCAGAGCGCTGTCCCAACTGGCGGTGACCCCCATTTCGCGGCTGCGGGGTAAGCGTTTGGAAGCCGAGGACTTCGACAGGTTGATGATCGCCGATACGCCGCGGGAATTATTATTATGGCTGAGTGACCCGGTCCATGCTCGGGAGAAGTGGGGTTACGAGAGGTGGGCGGCATTTTGTTCCCGTTGCCGGGACGAATACGGATTTGATCCGGAAGGAGAAGGAGAGCTTGTTGCTGCTGAAAAATTGGGCATGCGGGAAACTGAAGTTTGGCAGACTTTATGGAAACGTTACACAGAATCACCGGCCCTTTACCCCGGTATTCCCAATCTTTTAAGGCGAGCCAAGCCGGCAAGATTGATCTTTGACAAAGAGCCCTGGCCGGATGAAAACGAAACAGAAGAGAATTCCTTAAGGCAGAGTCTTTTAGAATTGGAGAGCTTATCTTCTGGTGAGGCCAGAAAGAAAATCGAGGAACTGGAGAAGATCCACGGTACGCGGAGGGATTGGGTCTGGGCCAGGCTGGGACAGAGCCCTTTGGCCGAAGCTCTCCAGCACCTGGTAACCCTGGCCCGCAAGACCGCCCAGGGTCTGGGAGGCGACTCGCCAAAAGCAATGGCTGACCTTTACACGGAGGGCGGATATCTTGCCGATGAGGCCGTTTTGAAAGCAATCAGCAGCGTGAAATCAGCTGAGGATGCCAGGGCAATCAAAGCTGTTCTGCGCAGCATATATCTGCCCTGGCTGGAGGATACGGCCCGGCGTTTTCAAGATCTGGTTGCCGGCAATCCCCTGCCGGATAAAAATCAAACCGCCATTATGGCCAATCCTGGACAATGTTTGCTCTTTGTAGACGGGCTGAGATTCGATATCGCCCGGAGGCTGGTTGTCCTGGCGGAAGAAAGGCAGCTGCGGGTAACCACGGGCTGGCGCTGGGCAGGATTGCCCACGGTGACGGCAACAGCAAAACCTGCTGTCTCCCCAATCGCCGAAAAGCTTTCGGGCGACCTTCCGGGGGAAGATTTTCTGCCGATGATCAGGGAGGGGAACCTCCCTCTGACCACCGACCGTTTTCGGAAGTTGTTAAGCAAAGCCGGTTATCAGGTATTTAATTCTTCTGAGACCGGTACTCCGGGTGAACCGAGTGCCCGGGGGTGGACGGAACTTGGCGAATTTGACAGACTGGGCCATGCCTTGCAAACCAGGCTTGCGCCCCGCATCGATGAACAGCTCGAGCTCGTTTTGGATCGAATCCAAGCTTTGCTCGATGCCGGCTGGAAACAGGTCCGGGTAATCACTGATCACGGATGGCTTTTAGTTCCGGGTGGACTGCCGGCCATGAAACTGCCCAAATACCTCACTGAGAGCCGCTGGATGAGATGCGCGGCCATCAGCCCGGGTGCCCGGGTCGACGTTCCCACTGCCGGATGGTATTGGAATACCTATCAGCACTTCGCATTTGCGCCCGGGGTATCTTGTTTTATAAACGGTAATGAATACGCTCATGGTGGCGTGAGCCTTCAGGAATGCCTCATTCCTGACTTGACCTTTAGTTCGGATAGCATTTTGGCTCCCCTGCCGGTCAGCATCAAGGAAATCCAGTGGCTTGGGATGCGTTGCCGGGTTACAGTTGATGCCGGCAGTAATGAAGTTACAGCAGATCTGCGGACAAAACCCAACGAGGCAAATTCCAGCATTACCACGCCCAGGCAGGTTGATTCCAGGGGGCGCGCGGGCCTTCTCGTTGCTGATGATTCCCTGGAAGGCACTGTCGTCAGCCTTGTTCTGCTTGATCCTGCAGGACGAGTAATTGCAAAGCAGACAACCACCGTAGGAGGTGAGGATTAAACATGGAGCTTGATTCTCTCGACCGGATCGCAGCTTCCGCGTTTGATGGCTATATAGTGCGCAAAGATCTGGTGCGCAAATACAGCCGTCAGTATCCAGTGCCTACATATGTTGTAGAGTTTCTACTCGGGCGCTATTGCGCAACTGTTGACGAAGTAGAGATTGAGGAGGGCCTGCGGATTGTCGAAAGACAGTTGAAAGACCGTACGGTCCGGACCGGCGAAGAAGAACTCTTTAAAGCGCGCGCAAGAGATAGCGGGTCGGTAAAGATAATCGACATTGTCAAAGCCCGCCTGGACGCTCGCAATGACTGCTTTATTGCGGAGTTGCCGAGCCTGGGGCTAAAAGATGTCCGCATTGATGACAATCTGGTTCATGAGAATGAGCGAATGCTGACCGATGGATTTTATGCCGAAATAACCCTGGGCTATGACGCTGCGATCGCTCTGGAAAGAAATGGCCGTCCTTTCAAAATCGAAAACCTAAGACCCATTCAACTTTCCAGGGTGGACGTTCTAACAGTTTTGCAGCGGGGAAGGAGTCAGTTCACAACGGACGAATGGAAACGCTTTCTGCTGCGTTCCGTAGGTTTGGAACCGGACTCCCTTTCGGAACGGGCGCAACTTGTGGCCTTGTTAAGAATGGTGCCGTTTGTGGAGCAAAACTGTAATCTTGTGGAACTGGGTCCCCGCGGAACCGGGAAAAGTCATTTGTTTCAACAAATCTCTCCCTACTCACACCTGATTTCTGGCGGGAAGGCCACGGTGGCCAAGATGTTTGTAAATAACGCCACCGGGCAGCGGGGGCTTGTCTGTCTTTATGACGTGGTCTGCTTCGACGAAATCTCCGGCATATCCTTCGACCAGAAAGACGGCGTCAACATCATGAAAGGTTACATGGCAGCGGGCGAATTTTCCCGGGGCAAGGAGAGCATTCGCGCCTTCGGCGGCATTGTCATGCTGGGAAATTTTGACGTCGATGTTCAGCAGCAGCAACGCATCGGCCATTTGCTGAGCCCGCTTCCTCCTGAGATGCGCGACGATACGGCCTTTATGGACCGGATTCATGCCTACGTTCCCGGGTGGGAATTTCCGAAACTTAATCCAAATATTCACTTTACGAACCATTTTGGATTAGTTAGCGATTTCCTCTCTGAGTGCTGGCATAAGCTGCGGGACGGCAGTCGGATATCGGTTCTGCAGGGCCGGGTGAACTGGGGAGGAGCGCTCAGCGGACGGGATATTGAAGCGGTAAATAAAATCGTGAGCGGCCTGGTCAAGCTGATTTTTCCTGATCCGGAGATGCCCATTCCAGATGAAGAGCTGGAGAAGATCGTCCGGATCGCTCTGGAAGCGCGCCGCCGGGTGAAAGAGCAGCAGAAGCGCTGCCTGAAAACGGAATTTCGCAATACTCATTTCAGCTTCTCCATGGGCGTAGATGGGGTGGAACAGTTTGTTTCCACTCCGGAACTCCACAGCGACGAAACCATTGACAGTGATCCCTTGCCTCCGGGGCAGGTATGGGCGATCAGCCCCGGCGGGCAGGACGCTTCCCCGGCTCTATATCGTATAGAGGCCACGGTTGGTCCCGGGAGTGGGGTGAAGATTCTTAACTCACCCGTTCCGCCGGCTTTTCGGGAGAGCGTCCGTTACGGAGAACAGAATCTTTACGTAAGGGCCAAAGAGCTGGTTGGGGACCGCGATCCCCGTGGACACGAGTTTTCCATTCAATTACGCGCGATGGACGTCGATCGTTCCGGTCGGGGACTCGGTTTGCCGGTTCTCATCGCCCTTTGCGGCGCTTTAATCGAGCGCAGCGTCAAAGGTGGATTAATCATTGTTGGTGCCCTTAACCTTGGCGGTTCAATCGAGATGATCCCTAACCCGGTTGCCGTGGCCGAGCTGGCCCTCGAGAAAGGAGCAACGACGCTTTTAATGCCTATATCTTCGCGAAGGCAACTATTTGACCTTCCTGATGAAATGGCTACGAAGATCAATATCGAATTCTACGCTGATGCAACGGACGCTTTTGTTAAGGCGATTATTGTTTAGAAGATTTTATTGTAAAATCTTTGTAGAAATATTTACTCATACTTGCAATTTGGTTGCTCTATCACTAATCATTTTTTTAGAAAAGGTAGCCAATGCATTAAGGGGCTTGTGCATTTAAATTAGATTTCAGCAAAAAGTCGTCCACTATCATTTAAGGACCACCGGATCGCCACGATGCAATTGACCAAATGCCCGGTCTTTCCGATTACTGAAACCTTTTTTACGTCTCGCCTGAAGACCAAATATTTTTGGAAGTATAGAAAAAAATAATATTTCATTGCAGGAAAATTGTAGCATTACATCGAAATCAGGTTTAAGAGCGGGCATGGTATAGGTCACCTCGGCGGTAGATTGCTTAAGACGATTTTTGCTGTTAAAGAGTTTGCCTAACAAATTGAAATAAGTCCAGTGACAAATCGACCAGGAGAAACATCGTTAAAAAAATTTTAAACCGTGACAAATTGAAGTCGGTTATATACCTTATAATCAGTTATTTATTACCGGTTTATATTTAAAGGAGGGTAAGGAAAGGTGTCAGAACAAATAAAAGATTTAGCGTCATTTTTAGATAACATTCTAACCATTGTGAAAAAAGATGAAAGTTACCGGGAAGAAATCATCAGGCAGGCCCTTGGCCACTGGAAGGAAGCATCCTTCCCGGCACGCCGACAACTGGAGCAAACCATTAGGGGCCATATCCAGATCAACGGGTTTCGAAACCCATTAAAGGCGCCTGTACGTCTTTTAGGCCAGGAAATAAAAGCTGTTACATATTATTCTGATCAATTGCTCAAAGCAATCCTTAAAGTATGGGAAGAAACAAAGGGCGAACTGAAGGTCGAAATTCTGGAGTATCTTAACCAGCAGTGCATAGGACCAAAAAAGATAGTTGAGTGTTTGGCAAACTCACTTGAAGATCCAGGGAATTGCGGATATCTATTACAACAGGTTGAAGATGCGGTTGCCTTTTTAGTTGCTGAACGGGGTTACTGCCAAAACGATGTTCGTCTTCTCATCGCTTCTTTAATTGAGGAAGCAATTTTATCGGCCATGGAAGAAGGAGATGAAATAACAGAAGAAGGAGATGAGGTAAAGGAAGAGGGATCCGTTGAGGAGAAAGAGGAAAAAGGTTTGGGTGTCGGTCTACTATGGCACAAATGGTTGGAAGAACTAAAAGCTTTGCCGGCGGAAGCGCCCGAATGGGAGTCTGTTAATGATTTTATTAACCAGTTAAAAGAACTGGCGGAGAGCAAAAGCCGGGAAAAGGATTCTGTCCTGGAGCTTTTACAGCATGATTTGCGTAAATTGCAAAAGGAATGGGCAAAAGAATTAATCTTTTTTGGCATAACAAATACGGACCAGTGGGATGTACGTAATTGTTCATATCAACAGGCAACCGAAGCTTGTGACCGCATTGAAAGGTTGTTTGAACTTTTTGGTTTCTACCAGGAACTTCGTCAAACTGGTGCTACAATTCATGAAGAGCGCGAACGCCGCAAAAAGCAGGAGGAACTGGAAGAAAAAATCCAGCAGATCTATCAGGAATTGACGGAAGTATTTTTGCCTGCCAGCTGCATACCTGGGAAAGCCGATCGGGAAGAGAAAGGTGAACAACAATGTCAGGAAAAAGGAAAAGCAGAAGAAGATGATCACGTTGAAAAGGGGAACAATTTGGAACAGCAGTTGCCAAAGCTAGATTCTTCACCACCACCTTTTTCCCTTTTGGAGCATGAGGAAATTTCCTTAATTTCACCTTCTACAGAGAAAAACGGAACTAATCAATCGCCTTTTGCTTCTCTGGAAGTTGCAGTGGCTCAACCGGAAAATCAACGTACTGCAGTCGTTCCTGAGTCCCAGCCTCCCGAAAAAATTTCATTAAGATTGGTAAAGGAAAAACGGGCATCGGCCCACGATATTGCGGTCACTTTATTTTCCCATGATGGCCTGGATAATTGGAATGACTTTTTCTGGTCTTTGATCATCGAAGACGATCTCGCCGGCGCCTACTGGTTGGCAAGGTCATTAGAGGAAAAGTACGCTTCTTCGCCATTACAATATTGGCTCCTGCAGGCGCTCCAGGGGGCAAGATGGTTAAACCTGGACTCCGATCTTTTTGTTCAGGATCTGCTTGAAATTGCTCGCAACCATCAGCCTGAAAACGACGAGGTACAGGAATTGTTGGGTTTGGCGGCAGCGTTATGCCCAACTCTGATTGCGCCAAAAAGCGGATTAATGGGTTGGCTAAAAGTACCGGGGAATCATCCTTTTTTGCATAGCTTAATTGAAACAATAAAAACTTTTGCGCAACTTGGGGTGCCGATTCAAAGAACCGATCTCTTAAGTGTTTCCGGTATTGAACTGCGTGAACAGACCATTCGAGAGGCATCCCTGAAGGTTAAGGATTGGTTGGAGGGTGCGCGCGGGCGGAGAACAAAATTGAACCGGGCCACCGCTGTATGGCAGGATTTGATTGATAGTAAAGGTCAATTAGGAGCAATTTTATTGCTGGTCGCGGAAGACCGTCGTGATCGGGTACAACTGGTGCGGCAAGAAATTGATAATTGGTTTCAGAGAGATTTTGTCACCGACCAAATCAATGCCGTTGACCGCAAACTAATGGGGAAAAAGTATAATTTGATTACAGGTGATCCTCGGGAACAGATTATTCGTTATGTCCGCGATGGATGTTTTCTTGCCATCCGCTGGTGTGAACTAGTTGAGCAAGAGAAGGATATTGAACGGCTGGGCAGAAACTGGCTGGCGGAACGCATTACCGAATTGCGGCAAGGTGTTCAAAAAGCTCTTGCCGAAGAAGAGGAAAGCTGGCGTAACCTAACCAGCAAACCTGCCCCTATTTCCCTGCTGGCTGGTGGGTATTGCCTCCTTCGGGCCGCCGGGCAGTTATGCCGGATTTTACAATTACCGGCGGAGTACCTGAAATCTTCTTTGCCGGAGAACCGTTGGGACTGGCTTATCAGCGAAGAGGATACTTTAATGAAGGCTTTCCGGCGAAGGTTATTCCTTTTTTCGGAACTTACTCTGAACGATAACGGAGAACCTTTAGCGTTGGCACCTATTGCTACGGTCTTGCGTGATGCCTATGCACAAAATCCCTCCTGGCAGGAAGCCTTTATGGGTTGGTTGGAGAAAAAGGATTTTCGGTTTGCGGACCAGTTGGCGCGAGCATTGGGTACAGAGCAAGAATATAACGGTTTGTGCAAAAAATATCAGGAAGAACTCGAAGGTTCCAGGGCTGCCCTCGAGGATAAAATCCGACATACAGAAGAAGCAATTGAGCAGGCGGTAGTTGATGGAATCATTGGTGAAGAACGGGCAGAATATAGTGCCCAGATTCAGGCAATAGATGTTAAGGCTGTCCAAAATTTCACACCTTGTTATGCTGTTTTAGACCAAATTCTGACCAGGCTAGATACAGCGCGGAGCGAGCGTTTGATCTTGTTAACTAACCAATGGCAAAGTATACAGG
This sequence comes from Armatimonadota bacterium, assembly GCA_023511535.1. Classification (GTDB taxonomy): domain Bacteria; phylum Bacillota; class Desulfotomaculia; order Desulfotomaculales; family Nap2-2B; genus JAIMBK01. Next base: position 9,845 of record JAIMBK010000010.1, on the reverse strand, counting down.
AACGCTTGAACGAAGCGAAAATTGATCAAAACCGCAAAGCACAGGTGCAAAGTTTCGTTCAAAATGCTTTAGATCAGGGGGATACGCGTGTAGTAGAGGAAATTCTGTCCCGCCTGGCGAGGGCCTTAGACACTGGAGAGGAAATTGAGGATAACTGGTTTGTTCCCCGCGTTGATGAACGGGATGTCTTTCATGAATTTAAAGAGTCCTTGAAAAGAATCGAAGAAGAACTGGGGCGGGATCACGGTGTTGTCGCTGTTGGTGATGCAATCCGCAATGAACGGCGTTGGGCCGGTTTAAACTTTGGCAAATTGCCGCGCCCGCGGCGTGACGAGGCGCTGTCTGCCATTGAGGCATGGCGCAGGTTAAAACAAGGAAGAATGACTAATAAGGAAAAAGTTACTTTAATTACGTATATATTACATTATCTAGGTTTTAACATAGAACCTGGATTAAAAGTACCGGCTAATAATTTATATGCGAGCGATTACTATTTTTATATGTCTCGTGTTCCTATGTCAGCAGGCGGGCTTGCGCCAGTACCGCAATTTGGTTCTCAACAGCAGGGAGTATATGATGTGATTTGTCTGTGGGAACGACCCAGCGTGGATACAATGAGCGCTTGGTTACGCGATTTGAAACTGGATAACCGCAATGTGTTGGTTTTTTACCTGGGACGGATGAGTCTGGAACGTCGTCATGTCATGAAGCAATTATCAATCGAACGGGGCTTAACCATGGCGGTTTTAGATGAGATATTGCTGGTTTTTCTAGCTGCCGAGCGCACGGCGCGTCTCTCGTCTTTCTTTAAATGTTCCCTTCCTTTCACTGCTGTAAATCCTTATACACCTTTCCAGGCCGGCGACGTACCCCAGGAGATGTTTTTTGGCCGGGAAGATATGGTCCGTAAGTTACAGCGCCCGGAGGAGAGTTGTGTGGTATACGGCGGTCGTCAATTAGGCAAGTCTGCTCTTTTGCGCTATGTACAGCGAGAGTTCCACCAACCGCAGAATGATCAGTATGCCTATGTAGAAGACATTAAGATTGTAGGCGACCCAAAAACTGGCCAGCCCACCAGTGTAATTTGGAAAAAACTCCGGGACGTTTTCAAGATGCTCGGGCTGCTTCCGCCAAAAATAAATACCGATTTACCGGATGAAATTATAACTCATTTGCGTAATGTCCTTGAAAAGAACCCCCGTTATCGTGTCCTGGTGCTGTTTGATGAAGCGGATAACTTTCTGGATGCGGATGCCAGGGATAATTTCTGTATCGTCGACCAGTTGCGGATTTTAATGCAAAATACACAGCGCAGGTTCAAAGTAGTTTTTGCAGGTCTTCACAATGTACAACGTTTTCAGGGTTTGGCAAATCAGCCCCTGGCCCAGTTTGGCGCTCCGATGCGGGTTGGACCGCTGGAGCCAGGTGCAGCCCAAGAACTGATTCGTAAGCCATTATCGTCGCTTGGTTACCGTTTTAAGGATGATGCGCTTATTCTTCGTATTTTGTCTTACACCAACTACCACCCTGGTCTAATCCAGCTTTTTTGTCAGAAACTCCTGATACGACTTCACAATAAAGCCAGGAGAGAAAAGCCGCAGTATCCTTACGTAATCGATCGAAGTGATATTGAAGCCGTTTATCGCATGCAGGAAATCCGGGAACAATTTAAAGAGCGTTTCGATTGGACGCTGGCCCTCGATAAACGTTATCAGGCTATTGCCTGGACAATAATTTATGACCATTTGGATAAGCGGGATGTGTTCGCTCAGTCTTATCGAGCAACGGATATACTGCGCATGGCCAGTGAGTGGTGGGAACAGGGATTTGGCCAGATCCGCTCCGACGAGTTTCGCGGTCTATTGGACGAAATGTGCGGTTTGGGAGTGTTATGGCGTAGCAACGAAGGTTACTATCACTTGCGGAGTCCGAATCTCGTTCGGATAATCGGAACAAAAGACCACATTGAGGAACGTCTGCTGGAGCTTTCCTATGCTTCGCCGGATGATCAGAACGATGATCCCAATAACTATCATGCTCCTCTTGATTGCAACGGCCGGTACTACAATCCCCTTTCGTTTGGGCAGGAACGAAGCCTGAACACGCGGCAGTTTGGCGTGGGGTTGCTATTTGCTTCGGGAGCTTTGGGGTTAAACCGTTTTGTTGAAGCTTTCAGGTCTTTAGTGACTGGCGAGCCAACGGAAGTAACCGCCGGTGTTTGGGGAGATTTAGCCAGCATTCCTCCGGAGGTTAACGATGCTGGAAAAATGAGAATCTGGCTGGAAGATTATTTGAAAATGCACAGCGGGTATGGGCGTCTGGTTGTTTACCGAGAAATGAAAGGCAGCGCGAAGGAGATAGAGCCATTAATAAACAGCGCTGTAAGGATATGCCAGAAATATAAAGGCAAGAAAAAAGGACAGTGGTTAAGGGTTCTGTTTGTCTTTCCGCCGAAAGCAACATGGGAATGGCTTACTTTACCCGCAACTGATCGGAAGGAGCTGGAGAATCAGGTTGACGTAGTGCTTTGGCCGCGGCGATGGAATCTGGCCGCCATTAAACAAAGGATTGTTCAACGCAACAAAATGGACTCAAAAGATGTATGTGAGCAAGTCTTCCAGACAACGGGCGGTTGGCCATACCTGTTGGACGAGTTATTTATCCGGTGTGGAGAGGCCGATGATCCCCGTCCATTTTGTTGCCAAATTGATAACGAACTGAAAGAAATGGGTTCCCCGCTTAGACAAAACTTTTGGTCGCAATTAGGTTTAGAGATAAATGAACACATTGAAAAGTTGGCAAGATTTATTATCCAGGAAAAGTCAATACCTTTGGAATTAGCTACCCCGGAGCATATATGCGAATTGTTATCATCTGGACAACCTGCCTCGGAAAAAGTTTGGGCTGCTGTTTTGGAATATTTGCAAATGATGGGGCTGACGGAAATCCATCCTGAAGAAGGCTTGATCTTAGAACCAATAGTAGAAAGGTTGCTCAAAGTATGAGCTCTTTTCTCTACTCCGGCTTTTTTCAGTTACCCAGCGTCCGGCGTTTTCTTGCCAGTATTGTTGATGATCTCGCCAATAGGCGAAGTGTATTACTTCTTTTGCCGCTGAATATTGAACCTGCCCAAGTTATGACGGTTCTTCGTGAAGAGTTATGGCGGCGGGACATTAGTTCCGTAACACTTCCGCTCCCCGAATTTTTTCCTGATCGTCCGCCGCCGGCTGCATTAGGTGAGGCGTTAGGGGTTGATTGGGGAGAAGGCAACATATCACGTACAGTAGCTAACCTAATTGTAGCCAGCAGCAGCCTGCCGGACTTAATCTGGCTTGATGGTTATTGTATTTTGCCAGAGATTAAACGTAAAATTTGGCTTGAATTTCTTGTGCAATGGTCTTGGCATAGCCAAAATACAGCAGATTATGGAGTAATGGCGCCTGCCATCTGCCTGGTAATACCGGCTAATATGTTACCCTGTGAGGTTCCAACAAGTAGCCTATACCTCTCTGTGCGCTGGTGGTGGGGATTTCCTACCGCTCTCGAAATGCAACTTTTATGTCGGATAAATAATGAACTTGAACAGGAAAAGTGGGGAGCTTCTTCTCTTTGGCGGGAATTCCTTTTACCTGCTTTAGTTGGTAACGACATAGCCTGTATGGCTTATCTATGGAATGAAGTGGATGGCGACCTGGAAAAAATTGTTCAAAGTCTACAAGCTTATAGTTATCAATGCGGATGGACGTGGGAAAACCTGGTCGGGCAGGGATTTGAATTTCAGAATTTAAATGAGAGGGGGGTACGATTTGGATTGCCAGGTGCGCCATCAGTTGCCCCACCATTAAAATTATTTCGCCTTTGGTCACATGGTTTATTGATGGCTACCCCGGAATATGGTATCGAGCTACATTCAGCTGCCTTAAATTTTCTCGGGAAGAAAGAAGAATTATGGCATCGAATCTGGCGTGGCCAAGCGGCTCTACTGTTACCTGTTTTAGACGATGTACGATTAACGATATGCAATTTGCTTACCCGTCGTTATGGACATAACTGGCCGATCCGCTGGTTCCCACCGCTCTCCGAAGAGGAAAAACAGGCCGTGAGGGATAATCCTCTGGCCTGTCAATGGGGGCACCTCGAATACCTGTTGAAGTATTGCCATTCTTTGCAGCCTGAACGCCGGTGGTTATCATTGGTTACAACGGGTAGAAAAATACGTAACGAACTGGCTCATTACCGGCCAATTAATTACTCTGAATTTAGAACTTTTTACGGGGAGATGTATAACGGGGTTAAACCTGCTTAATTTGGGAATTGAAGATGGGTTAAGAGCTACTCAAGAGAGCGAGGAAGGACAAATGAACGCTGAAAAGGACGATAAAATAATAGAGGCAACGCCAGAGGATCCTTTTCCGCAATTGGAAGGAAAAAGTCATGACCCCTGGTTTAACTTGCAGTTTGATCTCCAATCTTCAGAAATGCCTGATATAACACAGATATCGCCAGGTATTTGGAGCCCAAACATTCTCTATCGGGGGTCTGAAAATTGGCTGTCAAGATTTGCAAAAGATAATGAAGATGAACGAAAAAGTAATATCCGCCAGGAAGTGCTAGCACTTTTTGCTCGATGGTTAAAAATGCAGAATGTCCGCATCTTGATCGGAGCAGGAGCTTCTTTTTATGTGACCGGGTTTGTCGGTTCCGGACTCTTTGGCCGGATAAATAAGTTGCTCGAAGGGCGAAGTTCAGAGTTGACACTGAAAGCGATACTTGCACATGCGAGCGCTCCCGATAAAGTTGGATGGCATTTTGAAAAATTTCTTTCCCAGTTAACGGCCTGGCGATCTTTATCAGAGGCAAGCCAGTGGCCGATAGATCAGATGATCTTGGATATACCTCTCAAGGGAATTCGGGGGCGCCAGCTTAGAATTACTAGGTTAAGTGAGTTACTGCTTGATCTGGAGCGGGCAATCACTGTTGTTTGTAACGTAGATCTTCCTTCAAGCCGATTTTCCGCACCCGACGCTCGCGATCATGAATGGGATATCACTCCTCACGAAGCTTTAATTGCCAAGCTCAGTGCGCGCGATCCCCAACAGGGCAGAACAAAAATATTTACAACAAATTACGATACGCTTATCGAACAAGCAATGGATAGGCTGGGAGTCATGTATTGCGATGGCTTCACAGGCACTGTTGCAAGGCGTTTCAATCCTGCTGCATATGATTTGGATCTTTATTATCCAGGAGAGGTTACCGAGGGAAGGGTTCGCCGCTACGATAAAGTTCTGCACCTTTATAAGTTACATGGAAGCATTAACTGGCGGCGCAGCAAATTTGGCTCGGCAGGGAATCCCTATGGAATTGTGTTTGACAATAGGCCTCTACCTCGAGAAGCTGACCTTCTTAGCGAGAGTAAGAGTTCAGACAGTCCTGACCTGGAAAGGGTTCTTGATAAAGGTGAAGGACTTGCTATCCTTCCCACGTCCGGCAAATATGGAGAAACCCTTGCAATGCCATTCTCGCACATGTTTCGGGCATTTTCGCAAGCTTTGAGAGAACCCCAAACGGTTTTAATGATTATTGGGTACAGCGGATGGGATGATCATATAAATCAGTTAATCGAAGATGCCCTCACAAATCCCAGCTTCACGTGTGTCATCATAGATCCAAACCCCTCTTCTTGGGCCAGGAGACTTTGTCGTGCTGATGCTTGCGGCCGGATTTATTGCCTGGGCGGTCATTGGGGAACATTTGAGTTTTTTGCTTTGCATGTCTTACCTGATCTGGAAGTTTTAAGAACTGAATTAGCAATAGCGCAAACACTTCGAGACCTGCAGAAATCTCAAAATAATAAGATTGGTTGAAGCTAAGCTACAATAAGGGGGTGGGAATGGTGCCTGATCTTGGGGTGAAAAATGTACGAGAGGTTGGGCGAGTAATTTCTGTGTTCAACTATCGGGTAAAAGTGTTACTCGATCCTGATGTCAGAAGCCAAATTCGGTCGTATCCCCATCGTATATCAGTTGTCACCCAAATAGGCGGATATCTTTTGTTTCCCGTTGCTCCGGGTGAGTCGGCGGTCGGTATTGTGATAGGGGCTTCAGAAAATGAAACCATAGAGGCAGATACAGAAAGGGATATGGCCTTACAACTTGCCCGTTCGCGGCGGATTTTAACCATTAATCTTCTTGGTCAACTCAGAGAGAGCATGCCTTTCGAGCCAGGAGTGTCTATATACCCTGTTCTCGAAACGCCCGCACTTTTACCTACGGAAGAAGAATTAAAAACCATTTTGGAATACCAGCCACGGGATAATAGGGATATTGCCCTGGTTGTAGGTCCATCGCCCATATACAGACAGGATGTAACCGTTTCCTTTAACGATCTATTGGCCCGGCCTTTTGGTGTTATCGGTAATACCGGTTCCGGGAAGTCATGGAGTGTTGCTTCAATTATTCAATCGGCTCTAGCGTTACTGAATAAGCAGGAGCAACCGGCTGTTGAGCAGCAGAACCGGGAATTTAAACCATTACCAAAGTTTATTATTCTTGACATCAACGGCGAGTACGGAAGTGCTTTTCCTTTAAAAAATACGGAGAGTGAAATGATATCGGATCGAGAATTGAATAAGTCGTACATTAACGGAAAACCTTTTGAACTCCCCCTGTGGATATTTAACCTGACTGAATTGATTAGTTTTTTCGAAGCCTCACAGGCTAGTCAAGTTCCTGTCCTGGAGAGAGTTATAACAATGATTCGTGAGGATTCGGTAGACCCGGATGCGGTCAAGCCGTTTAGAAGGCTTGTCCGAATCGTGGATAAATGCCTTAATTACTTAGGTAGCCTTTCTGTATATGCAGCAGAGGCAGACGGTACAGCAGTATCAGATAATACGGCCGAATTGATATCACACTTACAAGAAACCATTTATATAATAAGAGAACTGGCGAGAGAACTGGCGAAATACAAAGTTGGGTTACCCTCACAGTTTAATGGAATAGAAAAAGATATTGAGAAGATTAGAGAACGAGGTCTTAGAAGCAAGGAAGAATATGAGAGTCTTCGTAAAGAAAAGAACTGGGCCGAATTTCAGAGGTTACCCCCTGGTGTGGCTGAGGAGGTAGTGCAATTTGTTGCTAAATTAGAACCTGTTTTTCAGCAGTTCCGTTTGGATATAGTTACAAAAGGTGGGCTCAAGCAGATTATTGCGGATAGCCCGATCCAATTTAATCCCCGTGAACTTGAACGGGATGCTCACTTTCATATCGCTGCTTCGCGTCACGGAGCAGAGTCACGTATTCAGGAGTTTATTTCCACTTTGAGATTGCGTATCCATCGACAACTGGCGGACAAGCGGTGGTCGGTATTTACACAAGGCGGAGGTTCGTTAGAAGATATCCTATGGGCAATGACTGGTCAGGATGATGACCAAGTTATCGTAGTGGACTGCTCGATGCTTGCCCACGACGTACTTCCTTTCTTTTGCGCTGTTTTTGGGCGGATTTTGCTGGAAGTTAGGACCCAGGCAGAGCCTGCTAAAAGAACTGTTCAACCATACGTACTCGTACTTGAAGAGGCTCACAACTACCTTAAGCCACGGAACCAAGATGAAGCTCCCGGTCTTACATTAGCGCGGGAAACCTTTGAGAGAATTGCCAAAGAAGGCCGAAAGTTTGGGCTTTCTCTTATCATTGCGAGTCAGCGTCCGTCGGATGTCAGTGCTACGGTGCTGTCCCAGTGTGCAAATTTCCTGGTGCATCGCATCCAAAATCCCGAGGATATAGAATATTTCAAGAAAATCCTACCCATTGGTTCACGTGATTTACTCGAGCAATTACCAATCTTAGCCCCCGGCGAAGGCCTTCTTTTGGGAAGTGCTGTTAACGTAGCAGCAAGAGTGAAGGTGCGAAAGCCGGAGCCCGTTCCGACGAGTGATACTCCTCGACCGTGGGAAGCATGGCAACCGGGAAAAGAGCAGTTCAACATTGGGGAGTTCCTAAAAACCTGGATACATGAAAGTGATGGCGAGCCGGAGGATGGATCAAAAGATACATTGCTTGAAGAAACAGAAGTTGTTTCAGAAGATGATTTTGATGACGAAGTACCATTTTGAGAGCCAAGTCGTCATTGATAATACGTGACTGCAAAATAGCCTAACATTACCAATGTTTACATAAGAGTTGATAAGCATAACCCATTTGTTCCATTGAGGGGCCGAAGGTAAAAATGGCCAACACGACCTACCTGCGAAAAAATGTCGAGGAATACGTGAGAAAAGAGTTAGCGAGAGAGTTCGGCATTGCCTTTAAGCCACGCTTACTTACTTTGATCACCGGCGGAAAACATGAATTCGATGCAGTGTCCGACGATGGCACAATTGTTGCATCGATTAAAACAGCTGGTGGCAAGACAGCAAGGGGACGGGTTCCTTCAGGAAAGATAAAGAATGCCGAGGCAGAATTATATTACTTAACTCTCGTTTCGGCCTCGAAAAGGTTATTAGTTTTTACCTCACAAGAGTTTTACCAGATCATGTCCGCAAGGTTAGAGGGCCGCCTGGCTCCCGGGTTGTCTTTAAAGCTAGTTCTTTTACCTCGGAACATGCAGGAAGAGATCAAGCGTATTCAAAGAGTGGCCAGTAATGAGGTATCAAAGTTAAGATAAAATTGATTGACCTATAAAAATCTTTTTGTTCCCAGGCTGGTTAACATACATGCTTCCTTTAGGTGGTGCAATGGGATTTTTGCAGTGAATTATTGTATATGTTTCGGGAAGGGTATATCTCTGACGGCGCTGTGCAAAACAATCCGTTCGGTGCCCCACCCCCTGAGATACCAATTAGCCTTCGGCTAACCTGGGGAGGTAAAGTTTATTAATCCGGCATTTCGTATGCAGATTTTATCCGGGGCTTGGGTTTGGGTGAATGATAGTCTGGAGTCAAAGAAATGTTTAGCGTATCGGCGGCAAGTCCGCGGGTTTTAAATAATTGCCCGCCGCCTGGGTCTCACGTAGGTTTTTGAACATTTTTTGGAGGGGTTTGTGTATTAAGTGTAAGTACTCCTGGATGTAAATGAATTGGGGAGCACGGTTCAGCAAATAGCCGCCCGATGCGCAAATTATTTAGAGCATTTGGTCGGACACGGATATAACTAAACTACCCCTGGCGGGGCCCAGGTCTTTTATTGGCAATTCCCGAGGTCTGGACCCCGAAAGGTTTGACAGGGCTTTCTTGTGTCCCGGCAAATGCGCTGAGTGTAAGTATTGCTGGTATGCTGACAAGCTGGGGGATGTGAGGTTTAAGATTCATTAATAGCATTGACTACTACGGGGTTTATTGCCAAAAAAATGGTAATACGGCAAACCAGAACCGCACAGAGGAGAGGTTTGTGAAAGTGTTGCGGCATATATTACCGCCTGATCGCAAAATAGTGCTTTTGGCGGATCGCGGTTTTTTGTCGGGTTACCTTTCAAGAATGGCTAGAAGTCCGGTGGGCCGGGTGAAATCATTGACCGGATACTATCATATATGCTATCATAATCATAGGACGTGATTTCGTTTTGGGCAGTCTGAAAAAACTTTTGGAAAAAATCAAGCGCAATCCGAAAACTGTCAGGTTCGATGAGTTAGATATGGTGCTTCGCAGAGCTGGTTTTGAACGGAGTCAGCCCCGCGGCGGCTCCAGTCACTACGTATACCGGAAAGGAAATCGCAAACTGGTGGTTCCCCGGCGGCAACCGTATATATTACAAGCATACGTCATCAGGGCGATTAAACACCTGGAGGGGGTCGAAGTCGATGAAGAATAAAAGCGTCGAATATTACCTTGGTCTTCCCTACCGCA
>JAIMBK010000001.1 GCA_023511535.1 Armatimonadota bacterium | reverse complement strand
CGAAGCCCCTGCTTTTACCGGCAAAAACGGGTAGGAGTTATCCCGCCCGGAGGGATCTGCGCCGGAGGCGGCGTTTTTAAGGGAACAGAGATTCCGGTGAAAGGGGCAGGTATTGGCGATATCCAGTACATTCAAAAGGGGAGGAGAAAGAAATGCGGACAAAAGCGCTGAAGGCAGGTTTTCTGCTGATCGGATTATTAATGACCCTGGTTGTCTTAAGCGGGTGCGGCGCGAAAACGCCCGGGCAGGATACGGCGGCGCCGCCGAAAGCCGTTGTCACCGACCTGGCCGGCCGGCAGGTGGAAGTTCCCGTTCCGGCAAATAAGGTGGTGGCCATCGGCCCCGGCGCCCTGCGGCTGGTTTGCTACGTGAACGGCGCGGATAAGGTGGTGGGGGTGGAAGACGTGGAAAAACAGTGGGAACCCGAAGGCCGGCCGTATATTTTGGCCCATCCCGAATTAAAAGATTTGCCCTCCATTGGCCAGGGCGGGCCCAGGTCCACCCCGGATGCGGAAAAGCTGGTCACTGTTAAACCAGATGTGATTTTTGTCGCCTCCCTGGTGGACAGAGCTCAGGCGGATGAACTTCAAGCCAAAACGAATATTCCGGTGGTTGTGTTGAGTTATGGACCGCAGGGCATCTTAAGCCAGGACTTTTATCAATCGCTGGTGCTGGCCGGTAAAATTGTCGGCAACGAAAAAAGAGCGCAGAAAGTGGTTGCTTACCTGAATAACTGGATGCAGGACTTAAACATGAGGACAAAGGACATCCCGGCGGATAAAAAGCTGAAAGTTTACGTGGGTGCCTTGGGGATGGCTGGATGCCATGGCATCGAGAGCACCCAGGCCCAATACCCGCCCTTTGTTCTTATTAATGCATATAATGTGGTTGACGAGACAGGCCAAAAAGGAAGCGTAATGATTGACAAGGAAAAACTTCTCATTTGGGATCCAGACATTATTTTTATCGATGAGGCGGGCCTTTCCCTGGTGCAGGAGGATTACAAGAAAAACCCGCAATTATACCAGTCCCTGCAGGCCGTGAAAAACGGGCAGGTTTACGGCCAGATTCCTTATAATTACTATCACACGAACATCGGCACCGCCATTGCCGACGCCTATTACGCCGGAAAAGTGATTTTCCCCGAGCAATTTAAAGACATTGACCCGGTTCAAAAGATCGATGAGATTTACCGGTTCCTTTTAGGCAAACCTGTATATGACCAGATTGCAAAATATTACGGTGGATTTAAAAAGCTGGATATTGCTGGTAAGTAATCCTTAAGGAGATAGAAAAAATATGCGGCCGGCAGCAATGGAAAACATCCCGGAAAGTTATCTGCAGTACACCCAAAGAAAAATTTTCATCATTTGCCTGCTGATCCTTCTCACCGTCTTGCTGGGTATCTACGCCATCAACGCCGGGTCGGCGCAAACATCGCCGGCGCAGGTGCTGCTGACATTGCTGGGCCAGGAAAAGGAACGTTTAAGTATTATTATCTGGAACATCCGGCTCCCCCGCATCCTGGCGGCGATCACTGCCGGGGTGGGCCTTTCCGTGGCGGGTTGCGTGATGCAAAACATTTTGCGCAACCCCCTGGCCTCCCCCTTTACCCTGGGCATTTCCCAGGGTGCCGCCTTCGGCGCCGCCGTGGCCATCATCGCCCTGGGTGCGGGGAGCACCGGGAGCACCAGCGCCGACGCGGTGATCATCAACAACCCTTACCTGGTCAGCGGAGCTGCCTTTCTGGGGGCGATGGCGACGACCCTGGTCGTCCTCTCCCTGGCCCGGCTGAAAGGGGTGACCCCGGAGGCGATGGTCCTGGCGGGGGTGGCGCTGGGCTCTCTTTTTTCGGCCGCCACAGTGATCCTCCAGTATTTCGCCGAAGACGTCCAGGTGGCCGCCGTTGTCTTCTGGACCTTCGGCGACATCGGCCGGGCTTCCTGGCGCGAGCTGACGGTCATGGCCGCCGTAACCGGCGCAGCGCTGCTTTACTTCCTGGCCAACCGGTGGAATTACAACGCCCTGGACAGCGGGGAGGAAACGGCCAAGGGGCTGGGGGTGGAGGTGGAAAAAGTCCGGCTGACCGGCATGCTGCTGGCTTCCCTGGTTACCGCCGTGGTGGTTTCTTTTCTGGGGATTATCGGCTTTATCGGCCTGGTGGGACCGCATCTGATGCGCCGGTTGCTCGGCGGCGACCACCGCTTTTTGATTCCGGGGGCCAGCGTGATGGGTGGGCTTTTGCTGCTTGCTTCCGATACCCTGGCCCGGACCGTGATAGCTCCGGTGGTGCTGCCGGTGGGGGCGGTGACCGCGTTTATGGGCGCGCCTTTATTCCTTTATCTTCTCTCCAGGGGAGTGGGGAAAAGATGAATTTAACGGTAGACGGATTAAGCTTCAGTTACCGGAGCCGGGCGGTCTTAAAAAAGATCCGGTTTGCCGTGGAAAGAGGAGAGTTGTTTGCCGTTCTCGGTAACAACGGTGCCGGCAAAACCACCCTTTTAAAGTGCCTGAACAAAATCTTAAAGCCCCAGGCGGGCGCCATCCTGGTGGAAAAAACAGACATTTTGGCTTTAAGCCGGCTGGAAGTGGCCAAAAGGATCGGGTACGTGGCGCAGCGCAGTGAGAGCGCGCGGTTTACCGTTTTTGACGCCGTGCTTTTGGGTCGCAAACCCCACATCAAGTGGGACGCCACCGCCCGGGATCACGAAATTGTCCGGCGGATTTTAAGAATCCTCAACCTGGAAAAATTATCTTTGTGTTATCTGGACGAATTGAGCGGCGGCGAGTTGCAAAAAGTGGTCGTTGCCCGGGCGCTGGCCCAGGAACCGCGGATTCTTTTGCTCGACGAGCCCACCAGCAACCTGGATTTAAAGAATCAATTAGAAGTTTTGCAAACCGTGAAAAACGTGGTCAGGGAGCAGAACATTGCGGCGGTGGTGGTTATGCACGACCTCAACCTGGCGCTGCGCTTCGCCGATAAATTCCTGCTTTTAAAAAACAGGACGATCTTTGCCTGCGGCGGATTGGAAATCATGACTCCGGAAAATATTGCCGGCGTTTACGGGGTGCCGGTGACCGTGGAAAAATTAGGCAATATTCCTGTGGTCGTACCGTTGTGATCGTCGATAAAATTTAAGCGGAAAATATTTTTCACTTTCAGGAAATTGTCGTTCAGAAAGGAAAATGTTATGGAACTGAAAGCGATCGGCATCATTCACTCCCCGTTTCAAATTCCCGGGGAGGCTCCTCACCAGGGGCGGCATACGCGGGAAACGGCGGTAGTCGAAATTTTTCCCGAATTTGCGGCCGGGCTGAAAGACGTGGAGCAGGCCAGCCACCTGATCGTCCTTTACTGGTGCGACCGGGCGGACCGGGAGCGGTTGCAGACCCGCACTCCTCACGGGCCGGAAATCCGCGGGGTTTTTGCCTGCCGCTCCCCCTCCCGCCCCAACCCCATTGCCTTTAGCGTCGTGGAGCTGTTGAAAAGAGAAGGAAACTGCCTGCACGTGCGGGGGTGTGATGCCCTGGACAAAAGCCCGCTGCTGGACCTCAAACCGTATTCCGCCGGGATCGATTCTGTTCCGGAGGCCCGGATAGGCTGGTTTAAAGGGGGACAGTGAAGCGAATATTTTGGCTATTTTTAAGGATTTTTCCGGGCTACCAAAAGATAGCGCCCGGCGCCGTCGGCAATGACGATATTCCGGAAGCCGGCTGCGGAAAAAATGGCGCGCATGGTTTCGTCGTCCGGCAAAAGGTCGTTGCCGACGACGCCGCCGATGGACCGGTGGAGGTTATTCACGTAATCTCTGCTGTGCGGGTGGCAGACGGCAATTCTTCCCCCCGCCCTAAGCACTCTGGCCATTTCTTTTGCCGCTTGCCGGCAGTCGGCAAAATGGGGGAAGGCCGAGTTGCAGATCACTTCGTCGAAAGTTTCGTCAGGGAACGGGAGAGCGGTCACCTCGGCCTCGATATACTGAACGTTCGGCCACGGGTACTTTTTACGGGCGACGGCCAGCATTTCGGCGGCAAAGTCCACCGCCACCACTGTTCCCGCGGGGCCGACCGCATCCGCCAGAAAAGGAATGAGCACGCCGGTGCCCGTCCCCACGTCCAGCACTTTGCTGCCCCGGGCAAGGGAGAGATCGTCGATAATTCCCTTTAAACGCGTCCTTACCTCGTCGGTAAGCAGGTCGTCCCAGCGGCCTGCCATTTCGTTAAAATAAGCGCGGTGGTCCATATTTTCTTTTGCTACCTTCCTTTCCTGTATTTTTCCCCCTGGTCCTTTTACAAGGTAGTGGCTATTGTCAATCATTTACTTCCCGTTTATAACCTCCTCCCATTTCTTTACCTTTCGTTTAGGCGAAAAGGCGGCGGCGAGGATAAAGATGACCGCGGAAACAATCACGATGGTGGCCCCGCTGGGCACGTTAAACAGGCAGGAAAGAAAAAGCCCCAGCCAGGTGGAAAGGATGCCGAAGAGAGCGGCAAGCGCAAACATCACCCGGAGGTTGTAGGTAAGCTGGTAGGCCGCCGCTGCGGGGTTCAGGATCAGGTTAAAGATAAGCAGGCCGCCGATGCTGCGCAAAGTAACGGTGATGACCGTGCCGGTGAGAAAGAGCAGCCCGTAAAAGATCAGGCCGGCCGGGATGCCCACGGCCAGGGCGGCTTCCCGGTGAAAAATCACGGCCTGGATTTCTTTAAAGAAGAGGGCTACCAGGAGCAGGACGATTACGGCCACCACGGCCAGCAGGAGAAGATCGCGATCGGTAACCGTCAGGATGCTCCCCCACAAAAGTTCCAGGGCCTGGGTTTTCGGGCCGGGCAAAAGGCCCATGAACAAAAAGGCCAGTCCCATCGTAACGGAAAAAACGATCCCGATGGGGGTGTCGGGGTTGAACTCCCCCCGGTCGGCCAGCGGCCCGATAACTGCTGCGGCTACCAGACTGAAAATAAAGGCCCCCGCCTGCGGACTGAAACCCAGCCATGCACCGCACAGGGCGCCGGCGAAAGCGGCGTGGGAGATGGCTACCCCGATAAAGGAAAGGTTCATCGTGACGACGAAAACCCCGATCACGGAACAGGCCGCGCCCCCCAGCAGGCCGGCCAGGATGGCGTTTTGCATGAACTGGTAGCCAAAAATGGAAAGGTCCAGACTGATCACCCCCGGTTGCAGCCGGCGGCTTGCTTTTTTGGGCAGTGATTATTGGCTCTAATGCGTCGCGATTTTTTTCCGGCGGGTGGCCGGTAAAATCAGCCGCCTGGCTTACCGCGTTTCTCCCTGGCGGTGCCGTTAAAAACAGTGATCGTGTTTTCGGCCGTGCTTTCGCCGCCGTACAGAGGATCCAGGATATCTTCCCGCAGGACTTCTTCCGGCCGGCCCTGGGCCCAGATGCGTCCTTCCTTCATTAAAATCAGCCGGTCGCAAACGGCTGCCGCTGTCTTCAGTTCGTGGGTCACCATCAGGGTGGTCAGGCGGCGGGAGCGGTGGATTTCGCTGACCAGAGTCATGATCTCCACCCGCGCCCGGCGGTCCAGGGAGGCCGTCGGCTCGTCCAAAAGCAGGATCTCCGGCTCCTGGGCCAGGGCGCGGGCGATGGCCACCCGCTGCTGCTCACCTCCCGAAAGATGACCGATGGGGCGGGAGGCCAGGTGGCTCATGCCCACCAGCTTCAACATGCCGTCCACCACCTGCCGGTCGGCCGGCCCCGGGCGGCGCAACAGGCCCAGGCGGCCGTAGCGCCCCATCATGACTACTTCCCGGGCGCTCACCGGCATCCGGGGGTCGATGTTCTGGATTTGCGGAACGTAACCGATGCGCCGGCGCAAAAAGGCCGGGCAGCCGCCGTTCAGCAGGCAGCCCAGCACCTCCACCCGCCCCCGGAGCAGCCTGCCCAGCCCGTTCACCAGGGTGAGCAGGGTGGTTTTTCCCGCCCCGTTGGGCCCGATGATCCCGGCCAGTTCCCCCCTGTGCAGCGCCAGCGAAACTCCCCGCAGGGCCACGTCTTCCCGGTAGGAAACCACCGCGTTTTCAATTTTAATCAGCACGTCCTCCGTGGGAGGCAGGTGCTCCGGCACATTTTTCCACTCTTTGGAAAGAGCAATTGCTTCTCCCGGAATTGCTTTTCCCCCCTGTCCGGGTCGTTTTCACCCCGCCCTTCCTTAAACGGGAATGGTGAGGGCGCTGAACAGCAAGGCTAATTTGTAACTGCGGGCTTGAACGGGCGCGAAAAGTTTCCTCATTTAGCTCCGGCTTTTCTTCAGGGCATCCAGAAGCAGTTCCACATTTTTCTCCAGGGCGGCGCTCCAGGTTTCGGTTTGCGGCAGGCCGCCGGGGAAGTTGGAGATGGTCACCTGCGCCGCTCCCAACTCTTTGGCAATGCCCTGGCCGGCGTCCGGGCCGCTCTGCAGGTTGTCCACCACCAGTTTTACGCCGGCCTGTTTCCCCTTGTTGAGCAGTTCCTGGATTTTTTGCGGGTTGAGTTCTTCCGGCCGCCCGTAGGTGGCCACCACGTCAAAACCGGCCCATTTCAGGAAACCTTGCTGCATCTCCGAACACATTACCTTTACGCTGCTTACGTCAGCAGCCTGGAGCCTGGCCCGGGTTTCCCTGTCTTTTGTCTCGATCAGCGCGGCCAGCCGGTTGGTTTTTTCCTCGTAGTAAGCTTTGTTTGCCGGATCTTTTTCCGTCAACACCCCGGTAATTTTTTGCACCGCCTCTTTTTGCGCCGGCGGCGCCATCCAGTTGCCGGCCACGGCTATTTCCACCACCTCCAGCTCCTTATTGTGCACCGAGTCAAGGAGCTCTTTGGTAAACATCCCCCCCTGCCAGTCGTGGCGCAAAAGCAGTTTTGCGTCCGCCAGCTTCCGCACGTCCTCCGGCTTTAAATCGAAGTGGCCGGGGCACTGGCCCGGGGGAACAATATTTACCACCTCTACTTTGTCGCCGCCTACTTCCTGCACGATCCCGGCGATCAACGTAGTCCCCGCAGCAACTTTGAGCTTTTTGCTTTCCTTTGCCGCACACCCAACAAGAGCCAGCAAAATGACCGTTAAAATAATCCCGGCGAGAAGTGGCTGAACCCTCCTCAATAATCGTCCCTCCTCAAAAAATAGGAATCAGGAATTAGGGGTTAGGAAATAGGGGTAAATACTTTTACATATTTTCATTACTTTATGGAGAGAACGAACGTTCTCATGGGCAACTCCTCCTTTTAAAAACAAAAAACCATGAATGCCCTTTTCCTCCCCGCTCTTCCTTCAGGAAGATTTCAGGCGCCTTCATGGCTGCCGCTATCACTCTCCATATTTATTCTCCTTGAGGAGGTGAAAATCCTTCTGGAGAAAAAATTTTTTTGTCATATTTTCTATTGACCGGAAGCCGGATCCGGTTTATTGTATTATTTAAATCTGCAGGAATTTACTCTTTCCTGCTTTCCAGATACTGGATAATGTGGCTTAGAATTTAAAAAACCGGCTACTTGTTTCCGAATCCATATATTCTCTATGTCCTCTGTGGTTTAGTTTATCGGATTTATCCAAACCCCCTGAACTGAGTGCTCCATATCATGGAGTACCTGGACAGGTATCTACCGAAGAAGAACTGCGGCAGGCAATTGTGGTCAGGCATTGAATATGCCGTGTCGGGTGGTGGCTGGGCTGTGTTCGGGTTCCCCTTTGCCTTCATTGCACCGGCGTTCGACTGGCTCCAGGTGGAGGTTACTTCTTATTGCAACGCGGCCTGCGTTTATTGCCCGCACACTATTTACCGGGACAACTGGTTAAACCGCCACCTCCCCCTGGATACTTTTCAAAAGCTGCGGCCGGCTTTCCGGAAAGCGGGGCTCGTGCATCTCCAGGGCTGGGGGGAACCTCTTTTGCACCCGGACTTTTTCACCATGGTTTCCCTGGCCCGGCAGGCCGGCTGCCGGGTCGGAACGGCAACCAACGGAAAGCTGGTGGACGCTTCTGTGGCTGCCCGGCTGGTGGCCGGCGGCCTCGATTTTGTAGCCTTTTCCCTGGCCGGGACGACGGCGGAAAAAAACGATTTCTTTCGCCGGGGAACAAGGCTGGAAAAAGTCCTGGAAGCAATCCGGTTTTTGCAAAAAGCGAAGGAAGAAGCGGGAGCGGCGCGGCCGGCGGTCCACATCGCCTACCTGTTGTTGCGTTCTGGAATTGATGAACTGCCTCAGTTGCCGGACCTGCTGGAAGGTTACGGCATTGACCAGGTGGTCATCACCACCCTCGACTTCGTTTCCTCCCCGGCCCTGGTGGAGGAAAGCCTGTTTCTCACGGAAAGGACGGCGGCCGAGGAATTGCTTTCTTCTCTTCAAGAAGTGGCGGCCCGGGGTAAAGAAAGGGGCCTTTCCATTTACTATCAGTTAAGTGTGCCGGGCCAAAGAAAACAGGTCTGTTCCGAGAACGTTCAGCGGGCGCTCTTTATTTCTGCCGACGGCCTGGTTTCTCCCTGTGTTTTTGCCAATGTTCCGGTTGCCCGGGCAACGTTTCTGGTTCGCGGAGCGGTCCGCCGGTACGGGCGGATGACCTTTGGCAACGTTCACGATCACGATTTGTTCCGCATCTGGCGGCAAAAGGATTATGTCAATTTTCGGCGCTCTTTTTCCACCGGGCGGTTAACGGCCTTCTGCCGGGAGTGTCCGAAGCTTTCCTGCGCGCAAAACGAATAGGGGAAGCCTCTTTTGAGGGGGTGGTTCATCCGGGAAAATTAATCAGTTAAAGAAGCTGACCTTTGAAAAACCAGGTGCAGGGATTGAACGAAAGTAGTTTTCCGGTGGTTGTTGACATATGTAAAAATGCTTTGTTATTATTTTGCAGGGTAAATTTTTTAAGAAAGGAGAGGATTGCTTTATGCCACCAAGGGTTGATCTGGAAAAATGTACTGGTTGTGGGACGTGTGCGGATGTATGTCCGAACGAAGTGTTTGAAATAGTGGATGATAAATCCCAGGTCATTCATCCCGATGATTGCACCGCCTGTGAGCAGTGTATGATGGAGTGCCCCGAAGAAGCAATTACGTTAGAAGAATAATGAAAATCTATCCTGCTAAAGAATAAATTGTCTAAAAAATGAGTTTATGTAATGGAAAGCGGGGGGCTTCGCACAGAAGCGTTCCGCTGTTCTTTTTGAGGCGGTGGCGACCAGGATCAAGGAAAGGAAGGTTTACATAATGAAGGATGCTGTAATTGTAGTTGACATGGTCAAGGATAATGTCAATACCAGCCTGCATACGGGAATCAGCGGCGAAGCCCGCAAGATTATCCCCAACCTCCAGTCGTTGCTGGCTACGGCCCGGCAAAAAGGGTTTCTGGTGGTTTACGCCAACGACAGTTTTTATCCCACCGACGTAATCTTCCGCGGGCGGGTGAAGCCGCACGCCCTGCGGGGAACCGCCGGCGTGCAGGTGATTACCGAGCTGAAACCGGAGCCGGGGGACATTATTTTGGAAAAAAGACGGATGAGCGCTTTTTTTAAAACCGACCTGGATATAACCCTGCGTGACAACGGGGTGGAAAGGGTGGCCGTGGCTGGAATCGCCACTCCCTTCTGCGTTCTTTTGACTGCCCTGGACGCCCTCTGCTACGGTTTTAAAACCGTTATCCTGGAAGATTGCTGTACTGCTTATCCTCCCGAGGATCACCTGGCCTGTCTGAATATCTACAGGAAAGACCTCTTCGGCGAGTACTTTCAGATTTTAAAAATGCAAAAGTACTTTGATCTGACTTAAAGGTAGTGGTGGTTGACCAAAGAGAGTGGCGGAGAAGAAAAAAATTTTTTGAGCGGAGAGGAAAAGTTCCCCTGAAGGGAGAATACATTATTTAAAAGCGTTATACTAGGTTGAGTATATCCCGGCGTACCTTCAAAAATTTGCGCAGGAGGGAGTGAACCCGTGAATTTTCTTGATCAAATCAAAACCCGGTTTGCTTCTCTGGTGGAGCAAAACTGTTTGGCGGAAGAGGAGGTGCAGGTGGTCAGCGCCCGGCCGCTTTCCCCGGAGGAAGCCATCGGCAGCCCGGACCGCCGGGACTTTCCCCTTTTAAAAGGAAAAGAAGTAATGATCCAGGCTACTTTCCGGGATGGCCTGGGCCAGGCCTATACGGATCAGCCGGGCAACTATCGCGGCCCCTTAAGCGAAGTACTTGCTCTTCCGTTGCGCAATAATTTTCAACGGGCCGTCTTCATCGCCTCCCTGAACGCTGTTCTGCGGCACTTGAAACTGGTGGAAAAAACGATCCATTGCCGTGATCAGGAACCCGGATTATGTGCCGGCCGCCTGGTCGAATACGTGCGGGAGCGTTTCGGCAATCCACGCATTGCCTTTATCGGCTTGCAGCCGGCCATGGTGGAGAGCCTGGCCGCCCACTTCGCCATCCGGGTTACCGACCTGGATCCGGACAATATCGGCCGGCGCCGGTGCGGCGTGCTGATTGAAGACGCCCAGCGCAATGAGGAGGTTCTTTCCTGGGGAGAGATCGTGCTGGCCACCGGCAGTACGGCGGTAAACGGAACGCTGCAGCCGCTGCTCGGCCGCAAGCCGGTTGTTTTTTACGGCGTAACGGTGGCAGGGGTGGCCCGGCTGGCCGGGCTTGAGCAGTATTGCTATTGCGGCCGCTAAAGTTGGCGAGGATTTTCCCCAAACGGTCCTTTCGGAGATTATGGCCCGGGGACGGAGGTATTGACTGACATGAGCGCAAAAAGAAGCTGGCTTTATGGTCTGGCCGGGATCCTTCTGCTGGGTTTGCTGGCAGCTATGGCGGGCTGCGGAGGCGGGCGCAACCAGGACGGCGGCAAGGCCGGCGAGCCGGCCCCGGCAACGCTTTTAGTGTATAGCGGCGCCGGTTTGAAAAAGCCCGTTGAAGAAATCGGCGCCGCCTTTCAAAAGCAGACGGGAATAAAAGTCACCTATACCTTCGGCGGTTCGGCCCAGCTGAACAGCCAGATCCTTCTCACTAAAAAAGGGGACGTCTATCTCCCCGGAGACGTTGAGGAATTAGCACCGCTGAAAGAAATGGTAAAATGGAAAAAGGACGTGGTTTACCACCTTCCCGCGCTGGCCGTGCCGAAAACTAATCCCGCCGGGGTGCGCACCCTGGCCGACCTGGGGCGTCCCGGGGTAAAAGTCGCCCTGGGCGACCCTCAGGCCAACCCGATCGGCAAGCTGGCCGACCGGCTTTTGCAAGCATCCGGGCTGGCCGAAGCCGTGAATAAAAACGTAGTCGTCCGGACGCCGACGGTAAACGAACTGGTCGTTTACGTAAGCACGCGGCAGGTCGACGCCGCGATTATCTGGGAGGAAAATTACCGCGGTGTCGAGGATAAAGTAGAATTGATTACTTTGCCGGAATTAGAAAAATTTAAGAAGACTGTTCCGGTAGCGGTGCTGGCCTGTTCGCAGGAAACAGCGGCGGCCCGGCAACTGGCGGAATTTATGATTTCCGCTCCCGCGCAACAGATCTGGGAAAAATGGGGCTACAAACCGGTCAAGTCATAGCTCCGGTGGACCGCCCCAACCGGGAAAGGAGGGGGAAGGCGGGCAATGAAATTATTTAAGCTTGGCAATCTCGTTGTGACCTATCTTCTCTTGTTTTTTATCCTGGCTGTCGTGGGCACCGTTTTCGTCCGGGGGCTGCCCGGCCTTTACAGGGCTTTAAAAGTGCCGGAGATTGTTTTTGCGGTCAAATTAAGCCTGTATACATCTTTTGTTTCGACGGCCTTGTGTTTGCTTGTTGCGCTGCCGGCAGCCTACGCGCTCGCCCGCTACCGTTTGCCCGGCCGGGGGGCGGTCGCCAGCCTCTTGAGAATTCCCTTAAGCCTGCCGCCCCTGGTTTCCGGTGTTTGCCTGCTGCTCTTTTTCGGCACCACGGCTTGCGGGGAAGCGCTGGAAAGAATTGGCCTGCACTTTGTTTTTACCGTGCCGGGAATTATCATGGCCCAATTTTTTGTCAACGTTTCCGGACTGATAACCGTGCTCAAAGGAGCCATTGAAGCGGTCGACGTGCGCCTGGAATACGTGGCCAGAACACTTGGCTGCAGTCCGGGACGGGCTTTTACCAGGGTCACTCTGCCCCTGATTAAAAATGGTCTGTTAGCCGGGTTGATTCTTACCTGGAGCAAGGCTTTAGGAGAATTCGGGGCCGTTCTCATGCTGGCCGGGGCGATTCGCTTTAAGACGGAAACCCTGCCGGTTTCCATCTACCTGCACATGTCCACCGGCGACCTGGACGCGCTGATGGCTTCCGCAACCATTTTGATCCTGATTTCTTTAATTTCGCTGGCCGCTTTGGAAAGGAAAGGAGCCGGCCTCCCCGGGCGGGTGTCCGGCCTGTGAGAAACAGTTTGCCGGAAGCGGGAAAGCTTCGGCTATCCGGGGTAACAAAAAAGATCGGCGGCTTTTCTCTGCAGGATATTTCATTGGAGGTTGCCCCCGGTGAATATTTTGTCGTCCTGGGGCCAACGGGGGCGGGGAAGACGGTGCTGCTGGAAACGGTCGCCGGCATCCATTCTGTAGACGCCGGGGAAATCTGGTTCGACGGCGTCAACATTACCGCCTGGCCGCCGGAACAGCGGCGGTTCGGCTTTGTTTACCAGGACTACGTTCTTTTTCCCCATTTAAATGTAAAGCAGAATATTGCTTTCGGAGCAAGGGTAAACCGCTGGTCAAAAAACGGCCTGGAAAAGAAAATCGAAGATATTGCGGCCTTATTAGGTATTTCCCACCTTCTCCGGCGTTTTCCCGGCACCCTCAGCGGCGGGGAGCAGCAGCGCGTGGCCCTGGCCCGCGCCCTGGTGACGGAACCCCAAATCCTTTTGCTCGACGAACCTTTGGCGGCTCTCGACCCCCGGAACAGGGAGGCGCTTCAGCAAGAGTTGCGGCAGCTGCACAAAATTGCCGGGACGCTGACCCTGCAGGTGACCCACGATTTTGAAGAAGCGTTTTTCCTGGCCGACCGCATCGCTGTCTTGGACGGGGGGCGGCTGCTGCAAGTAGGCCCGCCCGAAGAAATTTTTGCCCGGCCCCGCTCGGCGGCGGCGGCCCGCTTTGTAGGGGCGGAAAATATCTTTACCGGCGAGATTATCTGCCGGGATGGGAAAAAATTTGTTCGCCTGGACGGAGCTTTGCTCGAAGTGAATACCGGCTTATCCGGTCCGGTGGGCTTTTCCGTCCGGCCGGAGGATATTCTGCTGAATAATTCCCCGCAACCCGGCAATTGTCTGCGGGGAAAAATTCTCATTTGCTGCGAAGGGGTTATTCTTCAAGGTAACGATTGATGCCGGGGAAAAGCTTTCTGTCCTGGTGGCGAAAAGAGAGGGCGGCAGGCTTGGCCTGTTTCCCGGCCGGGAGGTTTATTGTTCCATCCCGCCGGCGGTAATCAATATTTTTCGGGAAAAACCGGACAATAAATTGACATAATTTCGTAACCGGCATAAAATTATTATGGTCTGTTGTTCAAATAACCAAAATGACCCGGCTTATTTAGTTGCCGAAGGAGGGTAGCCAATGGCCGAGATTCTTGTATTTTCCAGAAACAGGTGGACATCTGTGGAGCAGATGGACGACCGGACCTTCCGGGCAACCTGCCGGGTCCAGGATACCCTCCGGGAGGCCTGGGTGGAGATTCTGGTCAAGGCCCCCGACCTGGAAATCGTCCAGGTTAAGGGTGAAATCAGACGGTCTCCGGAAGAAAAGGAGAGGGACGTCACGGACGATCTTCAGAAATTAACCGGCTCCCGCGTGGGGCCGGGCATCAAGAAGATTATCCGGGGCCTCCTTGGGCATTCAGCCCATGCGGAGCAGGTGGCGACCCTGGTGGATGAATGTTGCAACGGCGTTATCCTGTCCTTTACCAAAGACGTTCTCGTCCACGCGCCGAAGGACAGGGCGGGGGAGAGAGAGTTCTTTGCCGGCATGGTCAGGGCCAATCCGCGATTGTACAACAGCTGCGCGGCCCTTTCTGCGGACAGCCCTCTCATGGAAGGATTGGAACTGGATAAGGATAATGATTGACCTGCGGAGGTAAACATGCTGAAATTTACCCGGAACAAGCTGGCGAGCGTTTACCGGAAGGACGGGAAGACTCTGTCGGTGCACGGCGTTCTGGAAGACGACATTTACGGGCTGGAGGTAGACCTGGACCTGGATTTTTCCAGGATGGAGATCCTGGCCATCCGGGGAAAATGGAACCGCATGGAGAATTCCCAATGCCCGCGGGCGATCCCTTTTCTGCAGGAGGCCGTGGGGTTTCGCCTGGAGGAGGACTTTGTCCGGAAGGTCCAGAAGATTGTGGGTCGCAAGGCGTGCCGGCATTTTGCCGACCTGATTCTGGAATGTTGTGAGGCGGCCAGAGATGCCGCCGCCATCATCCAGAGGGAGGGGGACAAGGAAAAGGAGGCCGGTCTGACGGTCGCTCATCTTTTCGGCAAGGCAAAGGATGTTCCCAAAGCCGAACGGCCGGAAAAAGACGGCGAACCGGACAACCGGGTTGCCGGCGGTGTGGTGATCGATCTCCACGTGCACTCCTTTCCCGCTTCGCCCTGCAGCTCCATTTCCCTTCGGGAACTGATCGAAGAGGCAAAAGAGATTGGGCTGGACGGGATTTGCCTGACCGACCACAACCATTGGTGGGAGCCCCGGAAGGTGGAAGATTTAAGGCAGAAGCATGGTTTTTTGATCCTGAGGGGAAATGAAATCACTACGGATCAGGGAGATATCCTGGTCTTTGGCCTGGAAGAAGACATCAAGGGAATCATTACCCTGGCCGAACTCAGAAAAAAAGCCCTGGCGGCTAACGGTTTTATGATTGCGGCTCATCCGTTCCGGGGCTTTTTGACCTTCGGCATCGGCTACCTGGGCCTGACGGTGGAAAAGGCCATGGAAAGACCGCTCTTCAAATTGGTGGACGCCGTAGAGGTTTTAAACGGCAAGGTAGCGGAGCGGGAAAACAGTTTTGCGGCAAAAGTGGCGCAGGGCCTCCGTCTTCCGGTGACCGGCGGGAGCGATGCCCACGGGGCCGGGGAGGTGGGGCTCTACGCCACCCGGTTCCCCGGCCCGATCCAAAACGAGCGGGATCTTATCGAGGCCTTGAAAAAGGGAGGTTATTCCCCCGTCGTGTTTAGAAACCGCTGCCCGGATTGATCCCGGCCGGGAAACACTTTTTAAGCCTTTGGCGGTGGTGAAAGGAGAAGAATATGCAAACAAAAAGAGACTGGGAAAAAATCATCCGGAGAATGGAACTGCTGATGCGGCTGAAATCGTTTCCGGTAGCCTTCAAGATGCTCGCGGACAAGACGGAACTGGAAAAGATCCCCTTCATGCGCCGGCTGGCCAAAAAGGTTACCCTTTGCCAGTTGATCACCCTGGTCAGAAATTTTGACTGGACGGTCGGGGCCGAACTGTCCGACTTCGTCTCTCCGGTCTGTCCTTCCATCCTGGGTTTGACGGAAATTCCCGAGATTTATAAGGACGGAACGTTCCGGAGCATCGTCTGGGTGAAGACCCGTGCGGACGCCAGGAAATACGAGGCCTCCATTCCCCGGCTCCCGCTGGGAAAATACGAGGCGGTAGCCATGGCCCCCCTGGTTTACAACCCTTTTGAACCCGATCTCGTTCTCATCTATGCCAACCCGGCCCAGATGATGCTTTTGATCAACTCCCTCCAGTTTGAAGACTACGAGGTTATGCATTTTTCCTGCGTGGGCGAGTCATCCTGCTCCGACGCCATCGCCCGGTGCTACCTGACGGGAAAGCCTTCGCTGACCATTCCCTGTTACGGAGAAAGGCGTTACGGCCACGCCCAGGACGAAGACCTGGTCATGGCCGTGCCGGCGGATCAGATGGAAAAGGCTCTGCGGGGGATGGAGGCCCTTTACCGCCGGGGAATCCGCTACCCGATCAGCTTTGCCGGGGCCGAACAGGATCTGACCAATGCCTTCCCCGGTTCCTACGGGACCATTGGACAGGTGGAGGCGATCCGGGGAAAGAATGATCGCCGCCTGCTTCTGGGGGTAACCGGGGGGATTGCAACGGGGAAAAGTACTGTGGTTGAGATGCTGAAGAAAAAGGGGGCCCCGGTAATTGATTTTGACCTGCTGGCCCGCAAGGTGGTGGAGCCGGATCAGCCGGCCTGGAGGGATATTGTGGCCTATTTCGGCGAGCAGGTTCTCCAGGAGGACCGGACCCTGGACCGTAAGAAGCTGTCGGATATCGTTTTCCGGGATATAGAGAAAAGGAAAAAACTGGAAAGTTTTACTCACCCCAGGATTAACGAGGAGTTTGTCAAGGAGCTTGAAAAATTGATTTCTAAAGATCCAAATGCGATCATCCAGGTGGATATTCCCTTGATGATCGAGCTCAACCTCCAGTACATGTTCCACAAGCTTTTGGTCGTTTATACTCCGGAGGAGGTACAGATCAAAAGGCTTATGGAGCGGGACGGGATCAGCCGCGAGGAAGCGGTTAACAGGCTGAAAGCCCAGCTGCCCATCGAAGAAAAGGTGGGTTACGCCGACTTTGTCATCCATAACGAGGGTACGCTGGAAGAGACTCAAAAGCAGGTGGATGAACTCTGGGAAAAGCTAAAGGAGATTCAAAACAGCCGGGGAACCGGAACAGCCTGATGGAAAGAGAACTGATTGTCCGCCCGGTTTAAAACGAAGAACGCGAGACCTGGAACCAGCTCATGGCGGCCGTGCCGGGTTGTCAATATTGTCCATTGTGTCCGCGAAATTACCGGCATGGATAATTAAAAAAAATGAGCAAATGATTTATTTGCTCATTCTTCTTTTTTAAAGTTTTATAATTCTTTTTCAAATGGAAAGAAAATCAAGGAAGCTTGCCCAGGGCCTCCAGAATTCCCGCCCAATCGCAGTATTTTTCCACGTTTTCCCGGGCCATTTCAATCCCCCGCCGGTCACCGGGGTGAATGCGCCGTTCGGTTTCGCTGATTTTTTCGATGGTGGTGTAAGTGTCGTAATGAACCAGAATGACCGGGACGCGCTTTTCGCCGGCGCGGGCGATCACCCGGACGTCGGGGTAAAGGCCGCCGGTCAGGATGATTACGGAGGTGCTGGTTTCCAGGGCGGCTAAAGCCACGTCAGCCCGGTCTCCCCCGGTAATCACGGCTTTATTGGGCGAGCGCCGGAAATACCCCAGGGCGCTTTCCATGGTCATGGCGCCGATGACCACGTTTTCCACGATTCTTTCCAGCCGGTCCTCGCCGGTAAGGACCTCCCCGCCCAGCACTTCGTAATATTCGGCCACGGTCGGGCAGGCAATCTCCGGCCGGCTCGGGATCACGCCCAGCGTGCGGTAGCCCCTTTCCGCCAGCAGGGAACGGTAAACTCCCTCGGTTTTGGCCAGGAAGGGCCGGGGGACGTTGTTGAAAATATTGCCCAGCACATTAACCCCCGCCTGAGCGAAATAATTGTTGAAGAAAATTACCTCGTCCAGGCTGAAGTCGTTTTTAATCTGGACGGTAAAAAGAACCGCCGCCTGGAAAAGCCGGGCCAGCGCCAGCGCGTCCGCGCCCAGGCTGCCCATCAAATAGGGGTATTCCGCCCCCCCGATAATGACGAGATCCATTCCCTCGGCGACCTGCCGGTAAGCTTCCTGGATTTGCTCTGTCACGTTGCCCGGCCGGTTTCCGGAGAGATAAGAGGGTCCGATGGTGAAGGGGACGATGGTTTCGAGCGGCTGGGGAAGGCCCAGCACCTGCTGCATCAGGAGCCCGTCTTCGTCCTCCTGCCCCTTTACGCCGGGGGGACGGCCGACCGGCTTAAAGTAGGCTACCCGGTACCCCTGCTCCTGAAATTTCAGGGCCAGGCCGAGCGCAACGGCTGTTTTGCCGCTGCCTGCCGTGCCGATGATCGACAAATTTTTCATTTTTTTCACCTCATGAGATAGTAATTTTAACATCCAGGGCAACTGCCCCGTCCGGGTAAGCAAAAAGCGGGTTGATGTCCATTTCGGTGATGGCCGGGAAATCCACGGCCAGCCTGGCCGCCCGGGCGATTATTTCCACCAGGGATTTGATGTCCTTGGGTTTTTCTCCCCGGTAACCCCGCAGAAGCGTGTAAGCCTTCGTTTCCATAATCATGCTCCGGATTTCTCTTCTGGTCAACCGGTGGGCCAGCCGGAAGGCGACATCTTTGAGTAAATTGACGTAAATCCCGCCCAGGCCGAAGGCGATCAGCGGGCCGAATTGAACGTCCCTGGTCATGCCGATCAACACCTCGTCGCCCCTGGGCATCATTTTTTGCACTTCCACTCCGTGGATGGCCAGGTCCGGGAAATAGCGGTGAACGTTTTCGCTGATTTGAATGAAACCTTTCCGGACCTCGCCGGCCGTTTGGAGATTGGTCAGGATGCCGCCCACGTCGGTTTTATGCATGATCTGGGGGGAGGCTACTTTCATGACCACCGGGAAGCCGATTGCTTGCGCTATTTCGGCCGCTTCTTCCGGGGTGGTGGCCAGGTGGATGGGGGCCGCCGGGATGCCGTAAGCGGAGACCACCCGGGCCGCCTCGCTGCCTAAAAGAACCAGCCGGCCTTCATTTTTCACCTTTTCGAGAGTGTTTTGGACGATATCTTGCTGCAAGTTATTGAATTGTTCCGCCGGCTCATCGGCGGGGATCTTTTTCAGCTGGCTGAAGCGGACCATTCCCCCGATGGCCAGGACGGCCGGTTCGGGAAAGGTAAAACAGGGGATGCCGGCCTGTTCGAAGAGGCTCCTGCCTTTGCCCAGGAATTCGCCGCCTAAAAAAACGCCGAAAACGGGCTTGTGCCGGTTGTGGCGCTGCACCTCCAGCAGGGCGCGGGCAATCTTTTCGCTGTCGGTGGCCGCGGCAGGACAGAGGAGAACCAGCACGCTGTCTACTCCCGGGTCGGCCAGGACGAGCTCGAAGGCGCTTCGGTAGCGGTCGGGGCCGCCGTCGCCGAGCACGTCCACCGGGTTGTAAATGGCCGCCGCCGCGGGCAGCCGGGCGCGCAGGGCTTCGGTGGTCTCCTTCTGGAAGCGGGCCATCTTCAGATTGATCTTTTCAATATTATCGGTAGTGATGATGCCCGGGCCGCCTGCGTTGGTGACCACGGCCACTTTATCGCCGTCCGGGACCGGCTGGGTGACGAAAGCTCCGGCCAGGTCGAATAATTCCGCCATGCTGCGGGCCCGGATTACTCCTGCCTGCCGGAAGGCCGTTTCGTAAGCCAGGTCACTGCCGGCCAGGGCGCCGGTGTGGGAAGAGGCCGCCCGGGCGCCCGCGGCGCTGGTTCCGCTTTTATAAACAATCACCGGTTTTTTGCGGCTGGCCGCGCGGGCAACTTCTAAAAACTGGGAGCCGTCGGCCACGTCTTCGATATAGCAGAGGATTACCTTTGTCTCGGGATCGTCGGCAGCGTCGGCGATAAAATCAGCTTCGTTTAAATCTGTTTTGTTGCCCAGGCTGATTACTTTCGAAAAGCCGAGCCTGCTCTTGCGCGACCAGTCCAGAATGGCCACCAGCATGGCTCCGCTCTGGGAGATAAAGGCGATGTTTCCCGGCTGCGGATAGGTTCCGGAGAAAGAAGCGTTCAGCGGGGTGTGGGTGTCGATGACACCTACGCAATTGGGTCCCACCAGGCGCATTCCGTAATTCCGGCAGATGCGCAAAAGTTCCTTTTCTAAAGCCATTCCGGCCGGCCCCACTTCCTTGAAGCCGGCGGAAATAACAACGAGGCCCTTTACCCCGGCCCGTCCGCACTGTTCGGCCGCTTCCGGGGTGCGGGCCGCCGGGACGGCGACCACCGCCAGATCGATCTTCTTTTGCACGGCCGCCAGATCAGGATAACATTTTAGTCCTTCGATTTCTACCTCCCTGGGGTTGATCGGGTAAACTTTCCCTCCGTAGCCTGACTCGATGATATTTTTCACCAGAAAGTTGCCTATTTTTCCGGGAGTCCTGGAGGCGCCGACGATTGCTACCGCTTCTGGTTTCAGGAGGCTGGACAGCGTCACGTTACGAATCTCCCATCTTTCCTTATTTCGAGCACGTGCCGGGTTTATTGTACACCGGGAAGAACAATCCAGACAAGTTCCTTATTTCACAATTACGTCGTGTATTTTCCTTTTTTGTCCCCGGGGAGTTTAGTTTTTATACTTTTTTCTTATATATTTTTATATTTTTCCGGAATGAACCCGTTCTATGTGATTAGAGTTCCCGCCCGCATGTTTTTTAAACGCGGGTTTGATTTTTAATTTTTTAGTTGATTGTAAGTTAAAATTTATTGTATAATTTTTAAAACGTCCAGGATGATCTGGAAAAAGCAGAGATTTTATGGAAAGGGAGGAGTTTTAAGGGGATGGATGAGGTTGATCGCAAGTCCTTGAACGAGGAGTTAACCGAGAAAGAAAAGCGGATCAGAGCCGGCGGGGCCCCCAAATATCACCAGGCCAACGCCGCCCGGGGAAAGTTGTTCGCCCGGGAAAGGCTGAGACTCCTTTTCGATCCCGGGGAGCCGTTTTGCGAAGACGGCTTTTGGGCCAACAACCTGGCCGGGGATCTGCCCGCCGACGGGGTCGTCTGCGGGGTGGGGAAAATCCATGGACGGACGGTCTGCGTGATGGCCAACGATTCCACGGTCAAGGCCGGTTCCTGGGGCTGGCGGACGGTGGAAAAAATCCTGCGCATTCAGGAAACGGCCATGGATTTAAAAGTGCCCATGCTTTATCTGGTGGATTCCGCCGGGGCCAGGATCACCGACCAGGTGGAAATGTTTCCCGGCCGGCGGGGAGCCGGGGCTATTTTTTATAACGAAGTAAAATTATCGGGGGTGGTCCCGCAGATCTGCCTGCTTTTCGGCCCTTCGGCCGCCGGCGGAGCCTATATCCCCGCATTTTGCGACGTGGTTTTTATGGTGGAAGGAAACGCCAGCATGTACCTGGGCTCTCCCCGGATGGTGGAGATGGTGATCGGCGAAAAAACCACCCTGGAGGACCTGGGCGGGGCGCGCATGCACTGCACGGTGAGCGGGTGCGGGGACCTGCTGTGCAAAACGGAGGAAGAAGCCATCGCGGCCTGCCGCCGGTATCTTACCTACATGCCGCAAAACTATCTGGACAGGCCCTCTTCGGCCGAGGCCCTTCCCCCGGCCGAGGGCAGAGAAATCGAAGAGATCATCCCTCCCCTGGAAAGCGAACCCTTTGATATGTACGAAGTGATTCACCGGATTATCGACCGGGACAGCTGGTTTGAAATCAAGGAGCTGTTTGCCCGGGAACTGATTACCGGCCTTTGCCGGATCGGCGGGCGCCCCGTAGGCATTCTGGCCAACCAGCCCCTGCACATGGGCGGCGTCCTTTTCGTGGATTCCGCCGATAAGGGCGCCCGGTTCGTCAACCTGTGCGACGCCTTTAACATCCCCTTGCTCTTCCTGGCGGACGTGCCCGGCTTTATGGTCGGCGAGGACGTGGAGAGGCAGGGGATCATCCGCCACGGGGCAAAATTCATTTCCGCCGTTTCGGAAGCCACGGTGCCGAAGATTTCCGTGGTCGTGCGCAAAGCCTACGGAGCGGGCTTATACGCCATGTGCGGCCCGGCCTACGATCCCGACTGCTGCCTGGCCCTGCCCAGCGCCCAGATCGCCGTCATGGGGCCGCAGGCGGCGGTGAAGGCCGTCTACGATAATTACATCAACGCGTTGGCGCCGGAGGAAAGGCCGGCCTTTATCCGGCAAAAGCAGGAGGAATACGTCAAGGACATCGACATTTACCGGCTGGCCTCCGAGCTGGTGGTGGACCACATCGTCCGGGGCCGGGACCTGCGCAGCGAACTGATCGCCCGCTTCAACCTGTACGCGTCCAAGACCCGGCACTTCTCCGCGCGCAAGCACCCGGTTTACCCGGTGTAAGGAGCGGTTGGGCGTTGCCGTCCGTGCCCCTCTAACACATTTTGTTCTGAAGAGCAGGGGAGCAAGCGGTAAACGAAGGACAGGCATCAAATTGATTGCGGGGGTGAAAATCATGAGTTACGAAACCATTAAACTGCAAAAAGAAGGCCACGTGGGCATCCTTTCCTTCAACCGCCCCCGGGCCATGAACGCCATCTCCACCCAGATGGCCCGGGAACTGCTGGCCGCCTTAGAGGAACTGGAGCTGGACGACGAAGTATTCGCCGCCGTTCTTACCGCCGAAGGGGACCGGGCTTTTTGTGTAGGGGCGGACCTGAAAGAAAGAAAAGACATGAGCAAGGAAGACATGAAAAAACAGCGCGCCCTTTTCGTCCGGGCCTTTACCGCCGTGGCCGCGTTTCCCAAGCCCCTGGTGGCGGCGGTGAACGGCTACGCCCTGGGCGGCGGCTGTGAGTTTGCCCTGGGCTGCGATTTTATTATCGCTTCCGAAAACGCCGCCTTCGGCCTGCCGGAAGTGGGGCTGGCCATCATCCCCGGCGGCGGCGGCACCCAGTTGCTGCCCCGCGTTATCGGGCGCAATAAAGCGAAAGAGTTGATCTTCACCGGCCGGCGCATTTCCGCCGCCGAAGCCTGCCGGCTGGGACTGGTTAACTACGTGGTTCCCCCGGCGGAACTGATGGATAAAACCATGGAAATCATGGCCGAAATCGTCAAGAACGGCCCGATCGCCTTAAGGCAGGCCAAGCGGGCGATCAACCTGGGGGTGGAACTGGACCTGAACACCGCCCTGGCCCTGGAGGCCGAATGCTACAACGCCTGCCTGTATTCCGAAGACCGGGACGAGGGCCTGCGGGCCTTTAACGAGAAGCGCAAACCCGTCTATAAAAACAGGTAAGAACATTTGCTTGAGCTCCCCTTGACCGCCGGGCGAGGGGAGTTTTTGTTTTTTAAAGCGTAGAAAAGAATTGTTGGCATTTGTATGTTGAGGATGCTGCTTAGGGGGACCAAGAACTTTTGACTCTATACTATTTTAGAAAAAACATCACCTGTAGATCTTAAAAAATGGTTATTGACTAGTTGTACAAAACGCATTATAATTAATCTATATAGGAAACGTAGTTTCATATATGGAACAAGCAAAGTTATCTTTTAATTTTTTATAGTGTAGCCTTACCCTTTTTACATTGTAAGTTTACTGATTATCTGCGGAAAAAGGTAATAATGCTGATGGAAAGGACGGGTAAATGATGGCCGGCATCACCTCTTACGGCGCTTATATTCCGCTGTTCCGCCTTGGTGAAGGAACGGCGGGGTGGAACGCGCGCATTGAAAAAGCAGTTGCCAGTTATGACGAAGACAGCATAACGATGGCCGTGGCGGCGGGAATTGATTGTTTGAACGGCATGGAGCGGCAAATGGTCGACGGCCTGTATCTGGCCACCACTACTGTTCCGTACCTGGAAAAGCAAGGGGCGGCAATCGTGGCGGAAGCCCTCGACCTGCGGGAAGACATTTTTACAGCGGACTTTGCCAATTCATTAAGAGCGGGGACGCAGGCGTTGCGGGCCGCGCTCGATTCTGTAAAGGCAGGCTCGGCTAAGCAGGTGCTGGTAGTGGCGGCCGACATGCGCCTGCCCCAGCCCCGTTCGGAGTTCGAAGCGGTCTTTGGCGACGGAGCGGCAGCAATTATCGTGGGAAGAGAAAACGTGATCGCTGAAATTGAAGAGAGTTATTCCCTTTCCCATGAAATTCTTGATCTCTGGAGGGCGGCAGGCGATCCTTTCGTTCGTTCCGCCGAAGATCGCTTCGCCAGCGAAGAGGGTTATCTAAAAATCCTCCCTCTGGCAGTTAAGGGTCTTTTTGAAAAGTGCAAGTTGACTCCCCGGGATTTCACGAAAGCCGTTTTTTACGCCCCCGACGCCAGAAGACACAGAGAAATGGCCCGCCGGTTGGGTTTTGACCTGCAGACCCAGGTGCAGGAGCCGCTTTTCAATAAAGCGGGCAACACGGGGACGGCTTTCTCACTTTTGATGCTGGCCGCGGCCCTGGAAGAGGCCAAACCCGGGGACCGCATTCTTTTGGCCGGCTACGGCGACGGGGCGGATGCTTTTGTATTAAGAGTTACCGAAGAAATAAAAAACCTGGGGTCCCGGCGCGGAGTAAGGGGCCACTTAAAATCGAAAAAAATTCTTCCCGACTACCTCACTTACGCCAGATGGCGTGCGCTTATCGACGCCGCCCCGCCCGCGCGCCGCCCCCCGCTCGATCCCCCCTCCCCGGCGGCCGTTTATCGCGAGCGCAAACAGAACGTCCGGCTGTACGGGGTCAAATGCAAACATTGCGGCTACCAGCAGTACCCGCCGCAAAGGGTATGCACGAAGTGCCGGACCAGAGATCAGTTCGCGCCGGTAAGGTTTTCCGACCAAAAGGCCACCCTTTTCACCTACTCGCTGGACTACCTGGGGCCCACTCCGGATCCCCCGCTGGTGATTTGTTTTATTGACTTTGAGGGCGGGGGAAGGATGCAGTGCATCATGACCGACCGCACGATCGAAGAAATCAAGGTGGGCATGCCGTTGGAAATGAGCTTCCGGAAATTGCATACAGTAGGCGGTATTCATAATTACTACTGGAAATGCATGCCGACAAGAGGTTAAGGAAAGGAGACAGGTTATGGGTGGAATTAAAGATAGAGTGGCCATTATTGGCATGGGGTGCACGAAATTCGGCGAGCATTGGGACAAAAGCGCCGAGGATTTGATGGTTGAGGCGGCTTACGAAGCCTACGAAGACGCCGGCATAGATCCAAAAGATATCCAGGCGGCCTGGCTCGGCTTGCAGTATTCCTTCGGTTCCGCCCGGGGGACGATGCTGGCCCACGCCTTAAAGCTGAATTACATCCCCGTCACCAGGGTGGAAAACGCCTGCTGCACGGGAACCGACGCGTTTCGAAACGCCTGTTTCGCCGTGGCCGCGGGGGTTTACGACCTTGTGCTCGTGATGGGGGTGGAAAAATTAAAAGACTCCGGCTTATCCGGCCTGCCGGTTTCTTACGCGCCTTTCTGGGGGTCGCGCGTGGAACCGCCCGTGCCCGCGCCGGTTCAGTTCGCCCTGGCGGCCACCAGGTATTTTCATCACTATGGCTTAAGTTTCGAGGAAGGAAAAAAAACCCTGGCCAAAATTGCCGTCAAGAACCATCACAATGGTTCCTTAAACCCCAGGGCCCACTTCCAAAGAGAAATTACCATCGAGCAGGTTTTAAACGCCCCCATGATCGCCTGGCCTTTGGGCCTGTTCGATTGCTGCGGAGTCAGCGACGGGGCTGCCGCGGCAATTATTGCCAGGCCCGAGATAGCCAAAAGCACAAGGAGCGACTACGTCCTGGTCAAGGGGCTGGGTTTGAGCTGCGGCGCCAGACAGGCGCTCCTTAACGACGACTACGACATGGTTCATTTTGAAGAAACAGTTACGGCAGCAAACAGCGCTTATCAGGACGCAGGGATAAAAAATCCCCGGGAGGAGATCGATCTGGCCGTGGTTCACGACTGCTTCACCATAACCGAGCTTTTGATCTACGAAGACCTCGGCTTCAGCCCCCGGGGAAGGGCAAAAGAAGACGTGGATGCCGGCTTCTTTACCCTGGAGGGAGGGCTGCCCGTCAATACCGACGGCGGCCTGAAGTGCTTCGGGCACCCGATCGGAGCCAGCGGGCTGCGCATGATCTACGAAATTTACAAGCAGCTGCAGGGCAAGGCCGGGCCAAGGCAGGTGAAGAAGGCCGATCTGGGTCTTACGCACAACCTTGGCGGACACCCCGGGCATTTTACCTGTGCGGTGGCGATTTTTGGCCGGAAGGACTGACTGGGTCGGGGTTTTGGCTGCAGGTTTTACCGTCCGTACGGGAGGGGCTTCTAATGACGGAGTTTACATACGATCTCAGGGATTTAAAGTTTATTTTAAAAGAATGGCTTAATCTGGAAGAGATACTGAATTACGAGCGCTTTAAAGAGAACTATACGCTTGAAGACATCGATTTTATATTAAATGAGGCATATAAAATTGCAAAAGAAGTAATTTACCCGCTTAACCGGGAAGGAGACAAAATTGGGGTTCAACTTGAAAATGGGGTGGCAAAACTGCCGCCGGGATATAAAAAGGCTTATAAATTTTTGCAAGAAAACGGGTGGGGTTCCGCCAACGAAAGCATTGCTTCGGAGACGCACATGCCGCTTACTCTGTACAGGGCGTACCACGAAATGTTTATGGCCGCCTGCCCGGCGCTGTGTTCTTACATTAAGTTGACCACCGGGGCGGCGAACCTTATATACCGGTTTGGCACGGAAAGGGATAAAAAATTATTTTTAGAGAAAATGCTCTCCGGGCAATGGAGCGGAACAATGTGCCTGACCGAACCGCACGCCGGTTCCGACGTGGGGGAGGCGAACACCAGGGCCTACCCGACCGACGATCCCCGGATCTACAAGATAAAAGGCACCAAGATGTTCATTACCGGCGGGGAAGTGGACATGACCGAAAACATCATCCACATGGTCCTGGCCCGCCCCGCCGGAGGCGCCCCGGGGACGAAGGGTTTGGGGCTTTTTATCGTGCCCAAGATTTGGGTGAACGGGGACGGGAGCCTCGGTGAGCCGAATGACGTTACCTGTATCGCCGTAGAGAGCAAAATGGGCTTGAAAGCATCCGCCACGGCGATGTTGAGTTTTGGCGATAGCGACCATTGCCGGGGAATCCTTGTGGGCGACCCGCCGGATCGCGAAGGCAGATCGCAAGGGTTAGCCATGATGTTCCACATGATGAATGAATCGCGCATCGGGACGGGCCACAACGCCCTTGCGCAAATGGCGGCGGCGTATTACTTCGCTTCCCGCTACGCCGCCGAACGGATTCAGGGAAGGCCTTTCACCGACCCGAAGGCGGACCGGGTGCCGATTATCAGGCACGAAGACGTGAAAAGAATGTTGATGGAAATGAAGTCCCGGGTGGAAGGCATCAGGGCGATGATTTTTAAGGGTTTTTATTACCTGGACGTGGCCGGGCACAGCGACGATAAAGAGAAGGCGAAAAAGTGCCGCTGGTTGGGCGAGATTCTGACCCCGCTGATTAAGACTTACGCCAGCGAAACTGCCTGGTCGGTGGTTGCCCAGGCGATCCAGGTGCACGGTGGCGTCGGCTACACGGAGGAATATCCTGTTTCCCAATATGCGCGCGACGTTAAAATTTTAACAATCTGGGAAGGTACCTCATTTATCCAGGCGCTGGATCTGGTTGGTCGAAAGATGAGGATGGAAGGCGGTAAGCTGTTTGCTGCCTGGCTGGGCGACCGGGAAGAATTTATCGCCAAAAATAGAAAATTAAATGTCTTTCAAGCAGAAATTAAAAAATTGGAAAAAGCTTACGAATGCGTGGTGGAGATCAAGAAAATTTTAGAAGGTTATTATAGCAACTTTTCCGAGAAAGGTAAGCTAGTACCGTTATACGCTTTGCGGGTGCTTAGCTGCTGTGCCCAATTGTTTGTCGCCGAATGCTTGCTGGAGCAGGCAATCGTTTCAAAAAGAAAAATTGAAGAAGCCGGGCCGGATTGCCACGAGCATCATTTTTACGCGGGTAAAATTGCCTCTGCAAAATACTTTATTCATAATATACTGCCCAATGTTTATACTTTAACAGAAATAATTAAATGTGCGGATGCAAGCGCGCTGGAATGTCCGGAAGAATCTTTCCTTACCTGATTAAGTGTTATTTTAAATAAATAAACTTAGAAAGGAAATATTTTAGGAAATAGGGGTTGTGAAAGAGATGATTAAAATAGAAAATATTTGCGTGGTCGGGGCCGGTAATATGGGGCATCAAATAGCCCTTTGTGCTGCAATAAACGGGTTTAAGGTAAAATGTTGCGACATTCATGAGGAAATATTGCAGAAAGCAAAGGAGTTTGCCGATACTTACCTTTCAGAGCGGGTAGATAAGGGCAAGCTTTCCCGGGAAGTCGCGGAAGGTGCACGGTCCAGCATATCTTTTACCACGGATTTAAAAGAAGCTGCTGGTGACGCCGATTTAGTTGTCGAAGCTGTGCTGGAAAAACTGGATCTCAAAAGAAGAGTCTTTTCTCAGCTGGATGAAATTTGCCCGCCGCACACCATTCTGGCCACCAACAGCTCTTACATTGTCAGTTCAAAAATAGCCGACGCGACGAAGCGGCCCGGGAAAGTCTGCAATATGCACTTTTTTAATCCTGCCCTGGTGATGAAACTCGTGGAGGTTGTCAAAGGCCCCCATACGGCGGAAGAAACCGTGGAGTCAACTATGGAAGCAGCCAAAAAAATGGGCAAGATCCCCGTACTGCTGCAAAAAGAAATTTATGGTTTTTTAGTCAACCGGATTCTTACGGCTATCCGGAGCGAAGCTTTATGCCTTTACGACCTGGGCGTTGCTTCCTTTGAGGATATAGACAAAGCCGTAGTCCACGGCCTTGGCCACCCCATGGGGCCTTTTCAATTGCTGGACCTTACCGGGATCGATCTTTCCTACTCCGTCCACATGGAAAGATACCGGGAAAGCGGGGATCCCGCCCACAAGCCTTCACCTGTAATAGTAGAAAAGTTTGTCAAGGGAGAATGGGGGCGCAAAACCGGCAAGGGCTTTTATGATTATCCACAGAACAGCTGACGGCAACAGCGCTCCAATGTACTGGAAGAACGACTTTGGAACCAGGGAGGTAAATCAGGCTTGGCTTATCAAAACATTTTGTTCGAAAAAGACGGAAATATTGCTTTCATTACCTTAAACCGCCCGGAAGTTCATAACGCCCTTGATCCCCGGACCTGGGCGGAACTTCGCGACGCAATCCGAAAGTGCAAAACAGATGACGGGGTGCGGGTGGTTATAATTACCGGCGCCGGCGGAAAAGCCTTTGCCTCCGGAGCCGATATCCGTTCTTTGCGGGAGCGCCGGGCGTTGGATGTGCTAAAGAGCGAAACCCAAGAAACTCTCAATGACATAGAAAATTTAAACAAGCCGGTCATAGCGGCCATTGATGGTTTTGCCCTCGGCGGCGGTTGCGAGCTGGCGATGGCCTGCGATCTCAGGATAGCCACAGACCGTTCCCGGTTGGGCCAGCCGGAAGTAAATCTGGGTATTATCCCCGGCGCCGGCGGCACCCAACGCCTGCAGCGCTTGGTGGGGATCGGTAAGGCAAAAGAACTGATCTTCACCGGGGAAATTATCAGTGCGGCCGAGGCGGAACGGATCGGTCTGGTGAACAAGGTTGTTCCGCCCGAAGAATTATTGTCTGCAGCGCGGGAAATGGCCGATAAAATAGCGGCCAAAGCCCCCCTGGCGATCAGTCTTTCGAAAGCGGCGATTAATATCGGGGCCGACGCCGACATTGTAACCGGCCTGCAGTTTGAAAAATTTGCCCAGACAGTGGCGTTTTTTACGGAAGATCGCCTTGAAGGTACTACCGCTTTTTTAGAAAAAAGAAAACCAGGCTTTAAGGGAAAGTGACATAAGGGTATAAAATCCCCAAAACCGGACAAGTTTATATCTGTTGCTTAAAAATTTAAACAGTTAAGGTGAGATGTTTTGTTGATGAATGAGGAAGAAAAATCTGATGTTCCTTCTGTAGAGGCAGCGGCAAGAATTCTTGATTTTTTAAGCAGGTATAAACACAAGCGCAGCACATTGACCGAAATTTGCCAAAAACTCGGGCTAAATAAAAGTACTTGCCTGCGAATTTTAAGAGTGCTTAAAAAATACCAATTTGTATCTTACGATGAGGAAACCAAAAAATATGGCCTGGGAGTATACCTGGTGGTTTTGGGAGCAAGGGCCGCCGAATTTTCGGATCATTTGGAAATAGTCAGGCCTTACCTACGCCGGCTAATGGAAGAGACCCAGCTGACCAGCGTGCTCCTTCAACCGGCGTCTGATCACCGCCTTATGTACGTGCTAAAAGAAGAGCCGGATGTAGGCATTAGAGTAAATGTCACTCTTGGGCAGTATTTCCCTGTAACCACGACATCATTCGGGAAATGTTACCTGGCCTTTATGGATAAAACTAAGCTTGATCAAATAATAAAAGAGGTTGGGATAAGGCAGTTTACCCCTAAAACCATTACAAATGTAGATGAGCTGAGGGAAAATTTAAAACAGGTTGTGCGCAGGGGATATGCAGTAAGCTACGAAGAACATACTCCCGGCGTGGTTGGTATTGCCGCACCCATATTTGATCTGAACGGCAGGGTGAGTATGATCATTGCCTGCCTGGGAGTGGCAGCGTATGTGGATGAAGAAAAAATCACGGCTTACGGCGAAAAAGTCAAGGAAATTGCCCTTGAAATAACAAAAGCCCTGGGAGGGCAAAAAGCACAGGACCAATAGGGGGCTGCTAAAAAATGGACTTTTGCATCGATCAAGAACTAAGTTTAATGATTAAAACAGTAAAGGATTTCGTTGATAACGAAGTTGACCCGGTCAGCCACATTATTGAAGAAACTGATCGCATTCCGGAAGATATTATGAAAAAGTGCAAAGAAATGGGTCTTTTTGGCCTGAGCATACCTGCCGAGTATGGCGGTGCCGGCATCGGCATGGTGGGTAAGTGCCTGATCTACGAGCAGCTCGGCCGGACTTCCAATGGATTCACCACCGTAATTGGCGGGCATACCGGCATTGGAACCGTAGGGATAGTAGAGTCGGGCACAGAGGAACAAAAAAGAAAATATCTCCCTCCCATGGCTGCGGGAGATAAAATAGGCGCCTTTGCCCTAACGGAACCGCAGGCAGGCTCGCATGCAGCGAACATCAAAACAACGGCTGTTCGCAAGGGAGACAAATATATCCTCAACGGGACAAAACATTTTATTACGAACGCTACTATTGCGGAAGTTTTTACAGTTATGGCAGTTACGGATAAATCGAAGGGAGCTAAAGGGATCACGTCTTTTATTGTGGAGAAAAGTTTTCCCGGCTTTAAGTTGGGTACTGTGGAGCGCAAGATGGGCCTGAAGGGGTCCCAAACTGCCGAGGTTATTTTTGAGGACTGCGAAGTGCCGGCAGAAAATGTACTGGGGCGGGGAGGCGAAGGTTATACGAATGCACTTAAGATTTTGACTAACGGCAGGGCCGGGCTGGCCGCCAGGAATCTCGGCTCCATGCAAAAACTGTTGGAGCTGTCGATTAAATACGCTCAGGAACGGGTGCAATTCGATGTGCCCATAAGTTCTTTTCAGGCGGTTCAGCATATGCTCGCGGACATGGCTGTAGACATTGAATTGACGCGCTCGATGGTTTACCGCGTGGCCTGGATGGTCGATCAAAAGATGAAGGTAATCAAAGAGGCTGCCATGGTAAAGTATTTTGCCTCGGAAGCTTATTGCCGGGTGGCCGACAGGGCGGTGCAAATTTTTGGTGGAATGGGATATATGAAAGATCTCCCCATTGAACGCTATTACCGTGACGCCCGCATTTGCCGCATTTATGAAGGCACCTCGGAAATCCAAAAAAATATTATCGCCGCTCAATTGTTAAAGGATTATGGTTAATTGTAGCTATTTTCTGGGCAAATATGTTGGATCTTATTTATTTATAAAATTGACCAGTTGGTAATAGTGTTGTGGTGGAGTTAGATGTTTTTAAAAAATCTGCATAATTTAAGGGGTGATCAAGAAGGTTTTTCTAAAGATTTTTTAATAGTCGTTTTTTTAAAGGTTTGTACTTTTCATTATTATTTAAGTAACGAAAGGAAGGGGAGAAAGTGAGTAAAAAGGTTTTTGCGTTGTTATTGGCAGGGGCTTTTGTTTTAGCCGGTATTCTGGCAGGTTGTGCTAAACAGGATAAGCAAGGTCAGGGGGAGCAGCAAACAACCAGTAAGCCACCCGCTCAAATCCAAAATGTAAAATTTTTATCAGGACCGACAGGAACAACCTGGTATGCACAGGCTTCGGCTTTTTCCGGTATAGCTTCAAAAAATCTCGGGATGACCGTAGATGTATTGACCGGCTCTGCGATAAGCAACGTTATTCAAGTTGAAAATGGCAAGGCGGATATAGGTTTAACCTTTTCGTCATACCTGCCTGCCATGGCAGGAGGAAAAGTTGTTGCCAAGATAGGAGAAACCGAGTATTTCAAGGAACCGCTAAAAAATGTCCGTACCCTTTGTTATACAACAACTGCAGCTTACGTATTGCTCGTTGACGCCGATTCTCCCTACGAAACTGTGGAAGACTTAAAAGGCAAGCCTGTTAAGTACGTAACTTATCCATCCGGCTTTACGGCCAGGTACGTTCCCGAAAAAATATTGGAAGCTCATGGCATAACGCACAAAAGTATTGAGGACGCCAAAGGAAAAGTCATTATTGTAGGGAAATATGAGGAAGCCTGTGATCTTTTAGCTAAAGGACAGGCTGATGTTATAGCTTATACCATGGCCTTAAACGCCCAATCGTCAGCCTTGTCGGAACTCGAAGCCCAAAAGGAATTTAAGATCCTTAAGCTCAACGAAGATGCAATTGCTGATCTCGTTAAAGAAATTCCTGTGTCAATTGATACGGTGCCCAAAGGTCTACATAAAAGTATCAAAGAAGATACCAAAGTACTGGCTGATGTAACTACCTGGGTAGTTCGGAAAGATATACCTGAGGATACTGTGGATAAAATTTTAAGTTGCCTGTTGGAGAACATGGATGCCATGGCCCAGGTAGGCAATAGCGAATTCAAAGGTTTTACAGCTAAAGACCTGGCACGTTTGTACGGTAAGGGTAAACAACTACCGCTTCACCCCGGTGCCGAAAAATTTTACAAGGAAAAGGGTGCGATTTAGTTCCGGCAAGGGATGGAGAAATTGTGCAGCTGACGGAACTGATACTATAGAGATCACAGGGTAAAATATTGGATTAAGCGTTACAGATTTTTGCCAGTATTTTTGCCATATAAACCGCTTGCTCTGTGATCTCTGTAGCAAATTTCGGGCCGCCTTCTGGAACTCGGCCGCGACAGTTTCTGGAGCGGTGATCTCTGCCGCAGTCGCCTGCTGCTCTCCGGACTGAAAAACGGGTCTGCAGGGCGGGTAAGCATGCGGGTAGGCGGTTGCGGTTAGGGTGTAGTCTTAAACCGGCACCACTTACGATCAGACAAGGGGGAATGTTTTTATGAGTAGGAGCACAGAAGGAACAGCCGGCAAGGTAGTAGATTTTTTTAGTGTGTTATTAACTATATTTGCCCTTCAACTAATAGTTTTGGGTCCTCTCTTGGGGTACTTGGTTTCCCTGGCAATTTTCCTTTTTTTTGCCCTGCCCCTTACCTTTATTATATATCCCGGCGGAAAATCTTCTTTCATGGCCAAAATAAACGTTGTAGATATGGCCCTTGCCTTGATTTCTGCCGTCGCTATAGGTTATTTGATTTTTAATTCCAAACATATCTTGACAAGGGTTGAATATATAACTCCTGTAACGCCGGTAGAGTATGTTCTTGGTTTTGTCGCCATTGCTACCGTATTGGAAGCTACGCGAAGAGCCATTGGATTGCCGATGGCGCTTATCGCATTAATATTTTTCGGTTACGCCTGGCTCGGACAGGCTTTGCCTCCGCCGTTTGGACATTCCGGTTTTTCTTTAGACTGGATTATTGAGACGATGTTTTTAACTTCCAAAGGAATTTTCGGTACCCCTCTGTGGGTTGTTATCACTCTAGCATTCCCTTTTATATTCTACGGCGTGATCCTGGAAAACATGGGTATTTTAAAGTCTTTCCTGGACTTTGCCAACAGGTTATTGGGCAAATCGCCGGGGGCGCCGGCTAAAACCTCAGTAGTTGCCGGTACCCTGGTTGGCATGGCGAGCGGGATGCCTATGTCCACAACCTACTTGATCGGTTTCCCTACGATTCCGGAGATGATTAAGGTGGGGTACCCCCCGAGAACGGCGGGTGCTATAGCTGCGGTGGTGGGAACGGCGGCACAGCTGATGCCTCCAATGTTGGGAGTGGCAGCTTTTGTTGTCGCCCAGTACATGGGCGTTCCGTATATCAAGGTATGCCAGTACACATTACTTCCGGCATTGCTCTTTTATTTCGTTTTTTTCGCGACAATACATTTTGAAACCAAGAAGTTAGGGATTAAAGCCCATCCAATTC
Source organism: Armatimonadota bacterium (assembly GCA_023511535.1). Lineage (GTDB taxonomy): Bacteria > Bacillota > Desulfotomaculia > Desulfotomaculales > Nap2-2B > JAIMBK01. The sequence goes on along the minus strand of JAIMBK010000001.1, from coordinate 75,441 downwards.
CGACAATTTCTTACAAAGATATAATGCTTAAAGGATTTTATATATTTTTAATTACGATTGCTGTTTTATTGTACTTTTTATTTAAATTCTACCCTGTTGGCCTGGCTGCCTTTTATGCCTGTATAATTGCCTTGGGGTTAGGAGTAGTCAGAAAGAACAACCGGCTAGATTTAAAAACTTTATACACAATTTTGGCTCGAACAGGAAGAACTTCTGTTTATATTGCCATTGCGTGCGCTGCCGCCGGTATCATAACAGGCTTTTTGGTAGAAACCGGGCTAAATTTAAAATTTGCCAATATGGTTATCGTTTTTGGGCAAAATAACCTGTTTTTAGCCCTTATGCTCTCGGCGCTGGGTATTTTAATAATGAGTATGGGGATGCCTTCTATTCCGGCATATATTACTGGTATAGCTATATTTGGACCGGCCCTGATTAAGCTGGGGGTTATTCCTGAAGTAGCGCACATTTTTTGCTTTTATTACGCCACACTTTACTCAATAACCCCCCCTGTAGCGTTTGCCTCTTACGCTGGCGCTCAGATAGCCCGCGAAGACCCTATGAAAACGGGCTTTGTCGCCTGCAAGCTAGGTATAATGACATATATTATACCGTTTATCTTTGCGTACAGTCCGGCATATTTGCTTATTCCCGATTATTGGAGCTTACATGAAGTCTTTCGTTTTATTGTTTTTGTAATTCCTGGCCTGATCATTTTCGCTACCGGGATAAGCGGCTACTTTATCAGGGATTTGGGACCGCTAGATCGGACTCTGGCACTAGTTGCCGGCTTGTTTTTATTAATCCCATTCGGTGTATTCGATTATATAGGGTTTGTGCTCTTTTTGATTGTGTTATTTAGACAGGGTATTTTTAGCTACATACTAAAACAAAGAAAGAGTACGGTTGACTAAAATCTTTAAAGTCGAGATATTAATTGTTCAATAAGATCTAAGACGGGGGTTAATAAAATGAGCCGTTATAAAGACATGTATAAGAGTAAGCTGGTAACAGCCGATGAAGCTGTAAAGGTAGTAAAATCTGGCGATTGGGTTTATTACAGCCATTTTGCCTGCACTCCCAGAGTTTTAGACGAAGCCCTGGCGAAAAGAAAAGACGAGTTAACCAACGTTAAGATAAAAGGAGTTTGCTCTGTATATCCGGTGAAGGTAGCCCAGGTAGATCCGGAACAAAAGCATTTTATTTATCATAGCGGTTTCTTTAGTGGCAACGACAGGAAATTGCACGACCAGGGTGCTTGCTATCATGTTCCCGGTTTGTATGCAGAGTCCCCGGTTAACCTCCGGAAGGGATATTCACCGCCGCCGGATGTTGCCATGATAGTTACTACCCCCATGGACAAGGATGGCTTCTTTAACTTCAGTGTGGCTAATTCATATGCGCGGGCAATCTGTGATATGGCAAAAATTGTCATCGTAGAAGTAAATGAAAGAGCCCCACGTTGCCTTGGGGGTGACCAGGAGTGTATCCATATTTCTGAGGTAGATTACATTGTCCAGGGTAATAACGAACCATTAATAGAACTGTCCGATCACCTTGCCGACGAAGTGGACAAAAAGATAGCTTCTTATATAGTTGAAGAAATAGAAGATGGGGCCTGCCTCCAGTTAGGCATTGGGGGATTGCCTAACACTATAGGAAAAATGCTTGCCGAATCAGATTTAAAAGATTTGGGCGTACATAGTGAAATGTTGTGCGGTGCGTTTTTAGACCTGTATAATGCAGGAAAGATAACCGGATCAAAGAAAACGGTAGATCGCTATAAAATGGTGTTTACTTTTGCTTTGGGCAACGCCAGGTTGTATGAATTTGTTGACAGCAACCCGGCTTGTGCGACCTATCCGGTAGATTATACCAACTCACCTTTTGTAATCTCCCAAAATGATAAACAGATTGCCATTAACAATGCCATCGAAGTAGATTTATTTGGACAGGTGTGTTCGGAATCGGTCGGAACCAGGCAGATTTCCGGAACTGGCGGCCAGTTTGACTTTACTTACGGAGCCTTTCTTTCCAGAGGGGGCAAAGCTTTTATCTGTATAAGTTCAATGAAGCTTGTAAACGATAATCTTGTCTCCAGGATTGTGCCAACTATTACGCCGGGAGGAATAATAACCCTTCCAAGAACGGTAGCCCCCTTTATAGTGACTGAATACGGAAAAGTAAACTTGAAAGGAAAATCAGCTTGGCAGAGGGCGGAAATGTTAATCAATATCGCTCACCCTGATTTTAGAGACGAATTGATTAAGCAAGCAGAAAAAATGAAAATCTGGACTAAAACCAACAAGAAACTGTAACACTATTTGGCACAAGCAGAGAATGCCGGGCGAAAGGAAACCGCATTAAGAAAAGCCGAAAAACAAGCTCTGTAAGTAATGGAGGGTTTAAGATGGCAAAGGCGGTTGTTTCTCTCGTAAAATTCAAAGATCCGTACCATTCTTTAAGGGAAGCGATAGAGCTCTGCAGCGGTCTTTCCGGGCTTAGAAAAGACGACAAAATCTTAATCAAACCAAACATCGTTGCCTGGGACTTTGTTTTGCCTTTTCCGCCTTTTGGGGTGGTAACCACCAGCGCTGTGATGTTTGCCCTCGTGCAAATCCTGGCTGAAGAAGGATTTCGGCACATCACGATTGGCGAAGCCTCCCGGCCCGTGCCCAAGACGCAGGGAAGAGCCATCTATAAGGCCCTCGGCTACGAAAAGCTTAAAGAAAAATACGGCGTTGAATTGGTTGACTTCAATGAAGAAAAATTTGAGCCGGTAGATTTTGGCGGCTTTCAGCTGTCCATTGCCCGAAAGGCCCTGGAAGCGGATAAAATCATCAACGTGCCGGTGCTCAAGACCCACAACCAGTGCAAGGTTTCCCTGGGGATAAAAAACTTAAAAGGTGTTCTGGATAGAAAATCGAAAATGTTCTGCCATAACGTTAATCTGGATCTTGACCATATATTTCCGCGCATAATCGAAAAAGTGCCGGTTGCGTTGACAATTATCGACGGAATCTTTACCCTGGAAAGGGGTCCTGGACCCACCGGCAAGGCCTACAGAAAAGACCTCTTCATCGCTTCCCGCGATCCTTTTGCCTGTGATGTTGTGGGGGCGGAAATCATGGGTTATCCCGCTGCAGAAGTCTCGCATTTGAGATACTTTGCCGAACGTCACGGGCGAAGCACTGATCTTGCGGACATGGAAGTAAGGGGTGAAGAAATCGAAAAGCACCGCTTTTTCGTTGATTACGACTGGGAGTGGACCAAAGAAGACACCGGGCCGACCGGCTTTGCCAAACGCGGCATAACCGGGCTTGTCGTCAGGAAATACGACAGCACGTTGTGCACGGGGTGTTCGAGCGTGTACAACCCCATGCTCATCATGTTCATGTCTGCTTTTAAAGGCGAACCCTTTCCGGGCGTGGAAGTGATCACCGGCAAAAAACAATTAGCCAGCAAAGGGTTTGAAAAAACGGTTCTTTTTGGCAAATGCGCCTGTGAACTCAATAAAGATAATCCGAACATCAAAAAAGCCGTTCCCATCCGGGGGTGCCCCCCTGATTTAAAGAAGTTCGAAAAGGCGATGCGGGGTGAAGGTATTAACTGCAATTATGATGATTACATAAAATATCGCCATTATATATTTAATCGTTATAAGGACAAGGAAGGCTTTGACCTGGGTCTGTACTGGAAGTAAAAGTGAACGCTAAATACCTGCCATGCTTCCAAATTGCTGCTGTACACCGGGGCCAGCACCGGGACATTGAGCTGCTTAAACAGGTTCAATGCCGGCTTCAGGCCGGCCATAAATGAAATTAAATCCCATACAGGTCATCAACACATCAACCCGGCTGCGCCCGTCCTGAAGGAAGAATTCATCGAGCAGGGCTTTTCTGTCGGCATCGGTAAAGGCCAGGAGCACATTTAACCCCTTTTTCTCCAGGTTATCCAGCAGGGCCGTATGCATATCCAGGTCATTATTGATAAAATAGGTGTTGTAACAGATAATGCCTGCCCAGGGAGCTCCTTCTTTAAAGCGGCCGCTTAGCCTGTACCAGTCATAATAGCTGGCAAAGGAATCAAAAGTTCCCGGTGGCAACTCGCTTCCCAGGGAAGCCTCATCTACGCCGGCATAAACGCTTTGGTAAAGCTCCTCCAGCCGGCCGACGCCCCCCGCTGGAGGAGTAAGGGCAGCATAAACAGCCTGATTTACTGTCTCCACTGCCTGGGCGAAAACAGTTAATTCCGGTTTTTGATAAAGGGTGGAATAGGTTACATCGACGGTCAGCGGAGGGGATGAACTGCTCCCGCTGTAAACTGCCTGGTAAACGGCCTGGCTGACAGTAGTGGTTGTCTATACTAATATAAAGACCGAAATGCTGAGGGTAAAAGTCGCAGGCAGCGCGATGGCCGCATGAACGAACATAATAAAAAAAATTTTCCCCCCGAGAGGATTTCTCCCTGCCGTGCAGAATAAGGTAATTTAATTATGGTAGCCATGGAGGCGCCGGATTCTTCCAGGAGGAAGAAAATCCAGGAATGGATGAAGGGCTTTCATGGTCTTTTTGTTTTTTAACGTTCGGTTTAAAGGGGGCTGAGCGGATTGAAAAAGGTACATCCGGTTATCACTGGTCTCGGGGAAGATGTTCACGGAGATTTGTTTGGCCAGGAGCCATTTGTTGACGTTCAGCCATTATATTCACTCTTAAATAATTGCGCCGTAAATTATAAAGTGTTTTGCCTTCTGTCGGCGGCCGTTGAAACCGGCCTTTTTGACCACCTGGAAGCCCCGCGCCCGACCGTTGAGCTTTCCCGTGAACTGGGCTTAAACCCGCGGATCGCCCGCATCGTCTGCAAGTGTCTGGAAAAGCTTGGTTTCCTCGTTGAAGTAAACGGTGCTTATCAAAATGCTGAAATCAGCAACCTTTATTTGCGAACCGGTTCCCCCCTGGCGCAGGAGAATGTTTTGAAAACCTTACGGGGCACATTCCGGCTCTGGGAAAAATTGCCCGAAGTTTTGAAGGGCGGACCGGTTAAGATCCGCGAAGAAGAGTTTTTCGGGGAGGACCACATCCACGCCATAGCCGCAGAACACCTGACCGGGGAACTGCCAAAAACAGTCCGGATTGTGGCCGGACTTCCGGAATTTCAAAAAGCAAGAAAACTTCTCGATCTCGGTAGCGGCCACGGCCTGTACGCCATTGCGTTTTCCAAATTAAACCCGGGGTTGCGGGTATTCGTCTACGATCTTCCCGGGGTTACGCAAAAAACAAGGGCGTACATTGAAAAACACGGGGCAAAGGTAACAGTCATGGCCGGGAACTTTTTTCAAGACGACCTGGGCAGCGGCTACGACCTGGTCTTTTTTGCCTACAATCCCGGCGGTAAAAATCCGGGACTGGTGCCTAAAATCCACGCCAGCTTAAACGAGGGCGGGCTTTTTGTCAGCAAGCACTGCTTTTACCGGAAAGGTGAAGAAACAAAAGATATTTTCCTGGATCTGGAGTGGAATCTGACCACCTTCGCCGGCGTGAAAAAAGGAGACAGGGTGTACAGTTTTGAAGGAGATCTTTCCTTTGAAGATTACCTGGAACTGCTGTCTGGATATTTCTCCATTGAAAAGGTGATTGAAACGGCTGCATTTGCCGGCCCCTCGCTGGGAAAGATTGGCGATGCACTGGATTCCAAAATAATCATTGCCAAAAAGAGGTTAAGCCGGTAGCCGCTGCCGGGAGACGATAAATCTGGATCTCTCCATTTTTGGCTACCAGTTCAAAAAGACGGTCTGGGTATGAGGGGAACATACGTTTACCCACTTAAAATAGCAAGTTAAATCGCTTGTTTTGGGATGGGCTGGAGGTGGAGGTTAAGGAAATTTTTGCCCGGATATAGTGGTCAGAACAGGGCGGGAAAAGATGTCGCGCCTTCCTGTTTTTGGGCTCTTACCTCTTGGGAGGCGGGAGAGGCTTCACATAATTTTGGTCGAATGGGTGAGGACGAAAGTTATCCTGGATCTTTAACCGAATGACTTGACAGCGCCGTGATGACGTGGTAACGTTATGACGAAAGTTGTCCTGTCTTTAACCCCGTAGCGGAGACGGGAACGACACGGACAAATTATATTTTTCGTCAACCGCAGAAGGTAAGAATTATCGGCCACGGAGGCCCAAAAATTCCTTCTCTGGGGGGAAGGAGGTTCCGTGGCTTTTTGTTTTCTTGCTGAAAAGCAGGTGGAGACGCAGCAAAGTTGGATATTGGAAGAAAATGGGCCACGAAGGCCTTCTTCCCGCCTGAAGGCAGGAAGGGATTTCCGGTGGCTTTTTTTATTCTGATCAAGAAAGGCGGTGATCTAAGGAAAAATAGATTTGTTGACAGGCAAAAGTTGGGTAACAAGTTTATTAATCCGGAACTGTAAAAAATGATCTTAGAGGAGGGTTCCTTAATGAGAATGAAAACAGTTATAGTTCCCGTTATTATGGCTTTGCTTCTGGTTTTCCCTGTGCTTGCGTCAGCGTCGGGAATAATCCAGGACGTGGAAAATTTTACCGGCAAAGAAAATGTAACTTCCTGGCACTTATTGGGCGCGAAGGCCGCAAGCATTGCAATGGAACAGCTGTCGTTTACCAAAGGCGATGAAAATGTACTGGCCATGACCAATGCGGGGTATGCAATAATTAACGGGCAAACTACCGAAAAGTGCATTGACGGGGTAACGGCGGTCAGCGGCTGTACCGTAGGCAAGGGCAATTTATTATTGATTCACCGCAGTAAGGAAAAACCGCTTTGGTTTGCCTTTTTCAAAAAAGATACTAAAGAGCTCGTTTACCTGCAGGTAAATAATGCCGTGGCTGGTAAACCGTTAACTGAAATAAATAAACTAACGGATAAAGAGATATTTGTAAAAATTACTAAAGAAAGTATTGGATTAAATGATCTGTTGAATAATCCCGGGCAATGGGAAGAAAAAGTGAAGAACAAGGTATTCGAAGGCAATGAGTTCAGCTTGATCGGCATTGCTAATGTCTGGGCTCATCCCAAATGCACGTATGATTTTTTACAGGTAATCCAATTTCATAACCACGTCTGCCCCGGTGTAAACAGCGGGTATTTGATTATTAAGTATCTGGACAAGATGTTGCCGCTGCAGCCAGGCCAGGAATATAAAATTATAGCCTGCCCTCCCTGGTGCAAGGATGATGCCTTCCAGGTTATCCTCGATACAACCGTAGGTAAGAAGGGAATCTATGTAAAAGCCCTGACAAAAGAGCAAGAAGAAAAACTTCCGCCGGAAGCAAAGACCATTGCCGGATTATATATTCGCTGGGACGGAAAATCCGGTTCGGGAGACGGACTGGCGCTGGGATTCGACTTCGATAAAGTAAGAAAATTGGCCGGGGTGGCAGATTACTCCGGACCTGAATGGATATCGAAGTTAAAAATGAATATGGAGTTAATGGAATATTTGGATAACCCGGAAACACTGATTACTACGTTAAAACGTTTTAAAGTTGATGCAGATGAGCTTGCTGCCCTTCAAGCGGCCGGAGTGAACCCTCTGGTTGAAATTGGGCTGATGAAAGAAACTAAAGGGGGCGCTGATATCGTTTTGAAAATCGGCGCCGAAGCTGCAACAAAGAATGGTAAAACAGTTCAATTAGCTCAACCGGCGCAGATTATAAATGATCGGGCCATGGTGCCGTTAAGATTTATCAGCGAAGCGCTGGGAGCAAGCGTGGAGTGGGAGGAGGATACCCAAACCGTTCATATTACCGTAAATTAATTTGGATAAAATATGATTTTGCTGGTGGATAATTTAGAACTGGAGGTGGCACAATGTCCCGGAAATGGTTATCAATCGCCCTCCTGCTGGTCATCTCATTAAGCCTTCTTCTGTTTGGCTGTGGAACGGATCAAGCCGGGGATGACCGGAAACCCGACGGAGCGAAGGGCGGGGGACAGCAGCCGGTAGAGATGATCAGGCTGGCCGGGGGAGATTGGGGTTACCCGAGTCCTTATGCCCATTATCCCAGAGGGCCGGGGATTTTTAAGATGGGCCTGATTTTTGACGGTCTTTTGGAGCGGGATGAAAAGGGGCTCATTCCCTGGCTGGCTGAAAAATATGAAATTAAAGAAGGTGGTAAACAGTACCTGTTTACCATTCGAGATGGCGTTAAATGGCAAGATGGGAAGCCTTTAACTGCCGGGGATGTTAAATTCACTTTTGAATATGCAAGTAAACATCCCATGGTGTCGTCATATATCGGCGCTGAGGATATTGAAAAAGTGGAAGTGGTGGGAGATCGCCAGGTTTTGATTACCGTTTCGGAACCGAACGCAGCTATGCTTTATAACCTGGGTTTGACCCGCATCATTCCTAAACACATCTGGGAAAACGTTGATAACCCGAAGGAGTTTACAAAGCCGGAAGCAGTCATCGGAACCGGCCCCTACCGCCTGACGGACTACAACAAGGAACACGGCACTTACCGCTTTGAAGCTTTCGAGGATTTCTGGGGGCCCGGGCAGAGAGTCAAGGTTATTGAGTTTGTGCCGGTTAGTGAAGAAATTTTGGCCTTTGAAAAAGGGGAAATTGATCTGGCCGGTGTTACTCCCGACGTATTGCCCCGTTTTCAAAATGACCCGCAGTACAAAATTGTGGTCAATCCGGGCTTCTGGGGGTACCGCTTGCTGTTCAACATGGGCGAATACCCGGCTTTGCGGCAGAGGGAACTCAGGCAGGCCATCGCTTCCGCTATTGATGCAAAAGAATTGATTGAAAAAGTGGCCCGCGGCGCCGCTGTCCCCGGCAGTGCGGGGATCCTGCCTCCCGACCACGTCATGTATAATCCCGATGTCAGGCAATATGACCTTGATTTAAAGAAGGCGGAAGAGCTGCTGGTGAAGCTGGGTTACGACAGGCTGGACCAGAACGGAATTCGCCAAAACCAGAGCGGTGAAAAACTTTCCTTCAACATGCTTGTCGGGGAGGAAGTCAGGCTGGCGGAAGTATTGAAGGAGCAACTGGCCAAAGCAGGGATCGAGATAAAAGTGCAAAGCGTGGATATGAAGACCCGGGACGCCCGGGTGCGAAACAATGAGTACCAGCTGGCTATCATCGGGCACGGGGGTTGGGGCAACGACCCGGATTACCTGCGCGAAAGGTTCGCCGGCCGCTCCCGGGGAGGACTTTCTCCTTCCGCTTCAGGCTTGCGGGGCTATAACAACGATGAATTAAACAACTTGTTAGAAAAACAGCGCCTGGAAATGGATGATCAAAAACGCAAGCAATTAATCTTTAAAATCCAGGAAATCCTGGCTGAAGATGTCCCCGAAATACCCCTTTACTACACTACCGGTTACAACGTGTTCAGGCCGGCCAAATATGACGGCTGGATGTTCATGTTTGACCACCATTCTTTAACTCATAGTAAACTGTCTTACCTGGAAAGGGGTTAATCTTAATTGAAATGGAAGAGGGTCACCAGGCTGATGGAATATCTTTTTACCATTTGGGTCTTAGTGACCCTCAACTTCTTCCTTCCCCGGGCCATGCCCGGCGATCCCTTTTTGTACCTGTCTGCAGACGAAGGCCAGGAGGTGGCGAGGTTTTCGGAAGAACAGAGACAGTATTATCTTGAATACTACGGGCTGGACCGGCCTGTTGCCGGGCAGTACCTGTCTTACCTGGCTGATTTGTTGCGGGGGGATTTAGGGTACAGTTTGTACTATAATGAACCGGTGAGCGCGATCATCCTGCGCCGGTTACCGTGGACAACTTTTCTGGTCATGGCGGCGGTGCTGCTGAGCACTGTTTCCGGTACTATTCTGGGCAGCCTATCCGCCTGGTACCGGGAGAAGTTGCTGGACAAACTTCTGTTTTTTCACTTGATTCTTCTATCGGAGGTTCCGGCCTTTCTCCTGGGTCTCGTTTTACTTTTTACATTTGCCGCGGGGTTGGGATTATTCCCCTTGTCGGGGGCCATCACGCATTTTGCCAGTTATAGTAGTTGGTGGGAAAAGTTGCTTGATATCTTGCATCATGCTTTCCTGCCCGTAATGGCCCTGACCATTGCCCGGCTGGGCGGTATGTATTTGCTTTCCAGAAACAGTATGACGACCGTGCTGGAAAAAGATTACCTGCGTACTGCCTGGGCCAAAGGACTTCCCCAAAAACGGATCATTTTTCGCCATGCCTTGAGGAATGCCCTGCTTCCCATCGTAACGCGGGTGTTTTTAAGCCTTGGTTCCCTTGTGGGGGGCGCAATTCTGGTGGAAAATGTTTTTGCCTACCCGGGGCTGGGGCATTTAATGAGGGAAGCCGTCATGGTCCACGATTATCCGCTTGTTCAGGGGATTTTCCTGGTGGTGACCATATGTGTTTTGCTGGCCAATTTTCTCGCCGATTTAGTTTACAGGAAGCTTGACCCGCGGATTGGTGACTATAGCGGGATACGTGGGGGATAACCTTGGGGAGAACGCCGGAGTTGTTGGTGAAAATAGTCGAAGGGGGAAAAGAATTTTCCCTGCCGGGAAAAGCCGGTCTGGCGGTGATTCTGGTTGTCCTGCTGGCAGCTATCCTGGCTCCTTATATTTCCATCCATCCCCACAATATCTCATCGGGACCGCCTCTTGTGCCGCCGGGAGGAGGGCACCCTTTGGGTACCGACGAGCTTGGTATTGACCTTTGGGCCCAGCTGTGCTACGGGGCCAGGGTCAGCCTGCTCGTGGGTTTCGGCACGGCCTTATTGGCAGCCCTGGGCGGCGGCCTGATTGGCATTGTTTCGGGGTACCTGGGCGGGTGGCCCGATAAGGTTTTCATGAGGTTAATTGATATTATGATTGTGTTGCCGGACCTGCCGGTGATGATTGTGCTGGCAGCTTTTTTCGGTCCCAGTCTGCTCAATATCATTTTCGTGCTGGCCCTGTTTTCCTGGGTTTTCCCCGCCAGAATCGTGCGTTCCCAGATCCTGATGGTGAAGGAACGGAGCTATATCAAATCGGCGGAGACATATGGCGCCGGCGTCTGGTATCTGCTGGGGAAGCATTTTCTCCCGGAAGTTTTCCCTTTGGTGGCAGTAAATATGATCAGGCTTTCGGGGAGGGCAATTGTTGCCGAAGCCGGGCTTTCCTTTCTGGGGTTGGGGGACCCTACTTCCAAAAGCTGGGGTTTAATCATTCACCATGCTACCAATTTTAAGGGGATATACTATACGGACTTCTGGAAATGGTGGTTGCTCTACCCGTGGCTGGCCCTGATTATAATGGTAATTTCCCTGGCCTTGATCAGCCGTGAGCTGGAACGAATGGTCGACCCGCGCCTGGGAAGGTAAACGTTTATACCTGGGGGTATTCGCCGTGACCGCTGAGCAATATTTGCTGGAAATAAAAAACCTGTCCATTACGTATCACGCCGTACACCCGCCGGTAAAGGCCGTTGACGGCGTGTCCCTGCAGCTTCGAAAAGGAGAGAGCCTGGGGATTATTGGGGAATCCGGGTGTGGGAAAAGTACCCTGGCCCTGGGGATAATGGGGTTGCTAAAACAGGTTGGCGTTGAAGGGGAAATAATTTACAGGGGTCAAAACCTGGTGGGGTTGCCGGAAAAGAGGCTGAGGAATTATCGCTGGAAAGATATGGCCATGGTGTTTCAAAACTCTCTGGAAGTGCTTAATCCCGTCCTCAGCATTGGAGAACAAATAGGAGAGCCTTTGCGGGCTCATTATAACTTATCCCCCCTGGAGATTGACCAAAAGGTTGTAAAATTATTAGAAATGGCAGGCCTTGAGCCGGAGTGGCGGCACTGTTACCCGCACCAGTTATCAGGGGGAATGAGGCAGCGGGTACTTTTGGCCATGGCTTTGTCCTGTGATCCGGAACTGCTGATTGTGGATGAGCCTACCACGTCGCTGGACCCGGCAAGTAAAAATGAAGTTTTGCAGTTGCTGCAGAAATTGCAGAAAAAGTCGGGCTTTGCCATGATTTTAATCTCCCATGATTTGGGAGCAGTTAAAAAGCTTACCTCCAGAGTGATGACCCTGTACTGTGGGCGCGTGGTCGAGCTGGGGATTACCTCGGAGGTGCTTAAAAATCCCCTGCACTGTTATACCCGCGGCTTGCTGAATTCTTCCCCCAATTTCTTTAGGTATAAAGACCTGTGGGGAATCGGCGGAGAGCCTCCCCCGGGAGGCTCGATAGAAGGTTGTGCTTTTTATCCCCGGTGTTGTCAGGGAGAAGAAAGTTGCCGTCAGGCCAGACCTCCCCTCAGGTATGTAGCCCTTGAGCGCATGGTAGCCTGTCACAAGGGAGGCATCGAAACGTTTCTCAGGGCGGAAGGGATTCGAAAAAAATACATCTTGAAGGAGAGAGAAATTGAGGCGGTAAAAGGAGTCAGCCTGGAAATTAAAAGCGGTGAGGTGGTGGCCCTGGTGGGGGAATCCGGTTCCGGCAAATCTACGCTTGCCCACATTTTGGCAGGGGTTTTGCCGGCCGATGCGGGCCAGGTATTTTTTAAAAACAAAAAGGTGGAGGGAAGATGGGCCACTAAAATGGTGGGGGGTATGCAAATAATCTTCCAGGATCCATTCTCTGCCACCAGTCACCGCCTGAAGGTTCTGGAAGTGGTTAGAGAACCGCTGGACATAATTAAGTGGGGCAAAAGAGATGAAAGGGAAGAAGAAGCAATGAAGGCTTTACAGAAGGTACAGTTGCCCGTCTCCCCGGAATTTTTAAATCGTTACTGTTACGCCTTAAGTGGAGGACAGCGACAACGTCTGGCCATCGCGCGCGCCCTGGTAACAAAGCCGAAATTATTGATTGCTGACGAAGTAACCTCGATGCTGGACCCTTCCACCCAGGCCAATCTTTTAAGGGAGCTGAAAGCGCTCCAGAACAGGCATGGATTTGCCATGCTGTATATTACTCACGATTTGCATCTGGCCCGTAAAATTGCCGATAAAGTTTACGTTATGTATCGAGGTGAAATAGTGGAAACGGGTGTATCCTTTGAAATATTCGAAAACCCGGAACACGTTTATACAAAAAGACTCTTGAGAGAGGCCTTCAGAGATTTGGTTTGATCGCCGGGCGGTCTCCTCCCGGCTAAAGCCCTTGCGGGCCGGTAGCCAGCTCCTGGAAAACTTCCTCAATTTCCTTCCGGAACAGCTTCCTCTCTCCCTTTATTTTGGTTTAGCATAACAAAGATTCCTGAAAATATGCGCCGCAAACTGCTGGTGGTGCTGGAAAAGGACCGCCGGGAGTGGTAAAATAACAGGTGAAAAGGATGAAGAGACGATTTGATTGAAATTGTTCCAATTGCCCATAGCGCCCATTACTGAAAATCTAAAACGATAGTTTTTGTGATCAGATAAGGATAGGAGAGATTTATTTTGGGCAGCGTAAAAGATCTGCAGGTGCTTGTGCCGCCCACAGAAGAGGCGGGCGGTGTGGGGCGGTTTTCCTTTTCGGACCGCTACTCGGTTTTTGACTGGGGGGAAATGCCCGACCATATCCCTCATAAAGGGGCTTCCCTGTGCCTGGTCAGCGCCTACTTTTTTGAACGCCTGGAGGAAAAAGGAATCAGGACCCACTACCGGGGGTTGGTGGAGAACGGCGCGGTAAAAAGGCTGACGGAGCTGACGGGGCCGGTTGCCGTCATGGAGGTCGGGCTGCTCCGGGTAATCGAGCCGGCGGTTAAAGAAGGCGGCTACGACTATTCGGTCTACCAGGAAAAGAAAGGAAATTTCCTGATTCCCCTGGAGGTAATCTACCGCCATGCTCTGCCGCCGGGTTCCAGCGTTTTCCGGCGGCTTCGGGAAGGCAGCTTAAAGCCGGAAGACCTTGGTCTGGCGGAAAGGCCAGTGCCGGGCCAGGTTCTGGAGAGGCCCCTGCTGGACGTTTCCACGAAGCTGGAGGCCAGCGACCGTTACCTTAGCTGGGCGGAGGCAAAAGAGCTGGCCGGGCTGACCGAAGGGGAGGTTGCCGAAATTAAACGGGCCGCGCTGACGATCGGCGGGCTGATCGCGGCGGAAGCCGGCAAGGCCGGGCTGGTTAACGAGGACGGAAAAGTGGAGTTCGGTTTCGACGGGGAGCGCAACCTGCTGGTTATCGACGCTTTGGGCACCCTGGACGAATGCCGCTTTACTTTTCAGGGGATTCCGGTGAGCAAGGAAGCGGCCCGGATTTTTTACAAGGAAACGGCCTGGTACCGGGAGGTTGAAGCGGCCAAAAAGAAAGATAAAATTAAATGGAAAGAGCTGGTTGAGCAGTCTCCCCCGCCGTTGCCGCCGCGTTTAAAGGAACTGATTTCCCGGCTCTACTGCGCCTACGCCAACGAAGTCACCGGCCGCCCCTGGTTTGCGGGGACTTCTTCTTTGGCGGAGGTAGTGCAGGAGATTAGAAAATACCTTTAAGGTTTTTTATTTTCTGCGCGCCCTGGCATGGGCACCGGCTTATTTTTTATTTACTAAGGAAAGGTATGTGGTATAATGGTTGCAGGGGTGACTAATATGGCATCATTAACAGTAAATTTGCCGGACCGGTTTTTATCTGTAATAGCCCAACAGAAACAAAACGTAACACGGGAAGTAAGAAGGTATTTGGCAATAGGATTATATGCCGAAGGAAAATTGAGCATGGGAAGTGCAGCAGCATTGGCAGACATGTCTTACAGCGACTTCCTTGATCTGGTTGGAAAGTTAGGTTTGGGTCCAATGTATACCGAGGAACACCTTGAAGAGGATCTAAAAACTTTAAGAGAGCTGGAAGAACTATGATCGTTATCGCTGATACCTCGGTACTGATTGCTTTAGGGGCAGCGGAAAGGCTCGACCTTCTACATAAGTTGTGGAAGGTCGTTTTTGTTCCACAGAGGGTTTTAGCGGAAATAAGTGTTGGCAGACCTGGATATTCTGAAGTGGTCAAGGCAGTAGAGAATGGTTGGTTAAAAGTTTGTCCTTTTTCAGAAGAAGATACTTTTCTGCCTTTGGACCCGACAAGCGGGGAAGCCCACTGTTTATTGCTTGCACAAAAAATGGAAGCGGATCTTACCCTGATCGATGATCTATTTGCAAGAAAGGTTGCTGTTTCAGCAGGTTTTAAAATCAGTGGTTCCGTAGGAGTTATAATGTTGAGCCTAAGGAGGAATCTTCTTTCTGTAAAAGAAGTTTATGAAATTTTAGATGCCTGGCGGATAATTGGTTTTCGCCTCAGTAAAAAACTCGTTCAAATGATTTTGGACGAAGCCTCCCGGTGATATTCCTGGAGCGATTTTACCCGCAGGCCGCCGCGCATTTTGGCGATTCCCTCCAGGGCCGCCTGGGCGCCCCGGATGGTGGTGATGATCGGGACGTTGCTGATCATGGCCTGCCGGCGCAGGTGGTACTCGTCGTATTTCGGCCCTTTCCCCAGGGGAGTATTGATGATCAGGTCAATCTCCCCGTTTTTGATGTGGTCCACGATGTTGGGCCGGCCTTCGCCCATTTTTTTGACCGTCTTCACGATGAGACCGTGATCGGCCAGCAGGCGGGCCGTCCCCCGGGTGGCCAGCAGCTTGAATCCCAGCTGCGCAAATCCCCGGGCCACCGCCGGCAGCGCCCCCTTGTCCTTATCGGCCACGGTGAGCAGCACCGTTCCTTTGAGCGGCAGGGGAACCCCGGCCGCTATCTGGGACTTGGCAAAAGCCAGGCCGAAATTGTCGTCAATGCCCATTACTTCCCCGGTGGAGCGCATCTCCGGACCTAAGACGATGTCCACCCCGGGAAATTTTATGAAAGGAAAGACCGCTTCTTTCACGGCCACGTGGTCAGGGATCAATTCGCGGGTGAAGCCGAGTTCGGCCAGCTTTTTGCCCAGCATCACCCTGGTGGCCAGCCTGGCCAGGGGAATTCCCGTGGCTTTGCTGACGAAGGGGACTGTCCGGGAAGCCCGCGGGTTTGCTTCCAGCACGTAAATTTCGCCGTTTTCGACGGCGAACTGGACGTTGAGCAGCCCCACCACTGCCAGTTCCCGCGCCAGAAGTTCCGTTTGCCTTTTCATTTCCGCAATGTGCGTGGGGGCCAGGCTAAAGGGGGGCAGGGAGCAGGCGCTGTCCCCGGAGTGCACCCCGGCCTCCTCGATGTGCTCCATTAAACCGCCGATCACGGTCAGGCGGCCGTCGGAAAGGGCGTCCACGTCCACTTCCACGGCCCCCTCCAGGAACTTGTCGATCAGCACCGGGTGCCCGGCCGAAACCGCCACCGCCCGGTTCATGTAATCGACCAGGGACTCCTCGTCGTAAACCACTTCCATCGCCCGCCCCCCCAGCACGTAAGAAGGCCGCAGCAGCACGGGGTAGCCGATCTCCCGGGCAATCCGCCGGGCCTCGGCCACCGAGCGGCCGGTGCCGCTGGCCGGCTGTTTGAGGCCGAGCCGCCGCAAAAGCGCCGAAAACTTTTCCCGGTCTTCGGCCAGGTCGATGCTGGCTGGCGCGGTGCCGATGATGGGCAGCCCCTCTTTTTCCAGAGAGCGGGCGAGCTTCAGCGGCGTCTGGCCGCCGAACTGCAGAATGATTCCGTCCGGCTGTTCCACGCCACAGATGTTGAGGACGTCTTCTAAGGTCAGCGGTTCGAAGTAAAGCCGGTCGGAGGTGTCGTAGTCGGTGCTCACCGTTTCCGGGTTGCAGTTGACCATGATCACCTGGCAGCCCTCTTCCCGCAAGGCATAGGCGGCCTGGACGCAGCAGTAGTCGAATTCAATGCCCTGGCCGATCCGGTTGGGGCCGCTGCCGATGATCATGACCTTTTTCTGCCGGGACGGGACGGCCTCGTTTTCCCGGCCGTAGGTGGAATAAAAATAAGGAGTATAGGCTTCAAATTCCGCCGCGCAGGTGTCGACCATTTTGAAGACCGCCCGGATTTGGCTCGCCAGCCGGCGCCGGCGGATGGAAGACTCCTCCGTTTGCGCCAGATAGGCCAGCTGGCGGTCGGAAAAACCGTATTTTTTCGCCTGCTCCAGGAGGTCCGGGGGCAAATTCCCCGCTCCATCGGCGAGCGCCCCGGCCAGCTTCTGCTCAAACTCGACCAGTTCCCGGAGGTTGTGGAGAAACCAGCGGTCGATGCCGGTGCAGGCGTAAATCTCATCCACGGTCAGACCCAGGCGCAACGCGTGGCGCAGGTAAAAAATCCGTTCCGGGCAGGGGGTAATCAGCCTGGCCCGGACTTCCTCCCGCAGCTTTTCTTCCCGCCGTTTTGACGCTTCTGGCTCCCCGGGGCGATTTTCCGGAAGGGCGGGGAACAGCCCGGCCAGCTCGTCTTTGCCGTCCACGCCCAGGCCGTAGCGGTCCTGCTCTAAGGAGCGGATGGCCTTTTGCAGGGCCTCCTTAAAGTTGCGGCCGACGGCCATCACTTCCCCCACCGATTTCATCTGAGTGGTCAGGGTCCGGTCGGCGCCGGGGAACTTGGCGAAGTCCCAGCGCGGGATTTTGACCACGCAGTAATCGATGGTCGGTTCAAAGCAGGCCGGCGTTTCCCGGGTGATGTCGTTGGGCAGTTCGTCCAGCGTGTAACCCACGGCTAACTTGGCCGCAATTTTGGCGATGGGGAAGCCGGTAGCTTTGGAGGCCAGGGCGGATGACCGGGAAACCCGCGGGTTCATCTCCACCACCACCATCCGCCCGGTTTCGGGGTGCACCGCAAACTGGATATTGGAACCCCCGGTTTCCACCCCGATTTCCCGGATAATGCGGATGGCCGCGTTGCGCATCTCCTGGTACTCCCTGTCCGTGAGGGTCTGGGCGGGGGCGACGGTAATGCTATCCCCGGTGTGGATGCCCATCGGGTCGAAGTTTTCGATGGAGCAGACGATCACCACGTTGTCGGCCCGGTCCCGCATCACTTCCAGCTCGTATTCCTTCCAGCCGATGACGGATTCCTCCACCAGGATCTCCCCTACCGGGCTGTGTTCGATGCCGCGGGCGGCCAGTTCGCGCAGTTCGTCGACGTTGTGGGCGACCCCGCCGCCGGTTCCGCCGAGGGTGTAGGAAGGGCGGACGATCACGGGGTAGCCGGTTTCCCGGGCAAAGGCCAGGGCTTCCACCACCGAGTTGACGTAGCGGCTGCGGCAGACGGCGAGGCCGATCCGCTCCATGGCCGCTTTAAAGAGATCTCTTTTCTCGGCCTTTTCGATGGCCTCAAATTTGGCGCCGATCAGTTCCACCCCGTACCGGGCCAAAACCCCGCGCCGGTGCAGTTCGGCGGCCAGGTTTAAGCCGGTCTGCCCGCCGAGGGTGGGCAACAGGGCGTCGGGGCGCTCACGCCGGATGATTTTTTCCGCCACTTCCGGGGTGATCGGTTCGATGTAGGTCCGGTCGGCCATTTCGGGATCGGTCATGATGGTGGCCGGGTTGCTGTTGAGCAGAACCACCTGGTATCCTTCCTGCCTTAAAGCCCGGCAGGCCTGGGAGCCGGAATAGTCGAATTCGCAGGCCTGGCCAATGATAATCGGGCCGGAGCCGATAATCATGATCTTTTGCAAGTCGGTTCGCTTCGGCATGACGCCCTCCTCAAAAAATAGGGGTTAGGGAATAGGGATAAATACTTTATGGATAGAACGAACGTTCCCATGGGAAAATCCTCGAAAAACAGGAATTGGGAATTGTATTCTACCACCCTTTTGAGTTAAAAGTCGTTAAAAAGCGCCACTCCATTGCTGGTGGCGCCGGCCTCCTTGCCAACTGCTCCGGAAAACGAAGATTTTCTTCAATAACTATTGTATTCTGAGTAACGGACAAAAATCCTGCTAACCCCAGTCAAAAACCGATAAATGAATTTTTGCGGCAATTCCCTGTTGGCCGGGATTACGGTGCACCTTGAATTAAGGTTTAATTTTTAATTTTCTAGTTGATAACCGATGCGCAATTATTATATAATTTTTCTAAAATCATTGACCGGGGAGTTGATGGGAACGTTCATTCTCACCATAAAGAAATGAAAAATGTAACAGTATTTACTCCCCTAATTCCCATTCCCTAATTCCCAATCCCTATTTTCAAAGGAGGCTAGGGAGAGATGGCCGAATTAAAGTATCCGAAAAAGGTAGTTTTGGGAGAAATAACCGTCCGGGACGGCTTCCAGCACGAGGAAAAGTTTATCCCCACCCTGGCCAAGCTCTGGGTTTTAGAAGAACTGATCCTGGCGGGGTTTAAGCGCCTGGAAGTCACCAATTACGGAAACCCCCGGGGAATGCCCCAGTTTGCCGACGCTGACGAGCTGTTTAAGCTTTTGCGCGCCAGCAAAAAAGTTAAGGATAAGCTGGCCGGCGTGGAGTTGACCGCCGTCACCATCCGGGAAAGGGCGGTGGACCGGGCCATCCAGGCCAGAAAGGAAGGATACGGCCCGGACCGCGTACTGATGATGGTATCCACCTCCGAATCGCACCAGGTGAAAAACTCCGGGCTCGATCATAAAGGTTACTGGGCCGAGGTGGAGCGCTGCATTCAAAAGGTCCACGACGCCGGGATGAAGTTTAACGGCACGGTGAGCACCATCTGGGGCTGCCCCATCGAAGGGCCCACGGAGCTAAAGGCGGCGGTGGAAGTGACCAGACGCTTTTTAGAACTGGGGGCCGACGACATTGAACACGCCGATCACGACGGCTCCGCCCCGCCCAATAAGGTGTACGAATATTTTTCCATGGTCCTCGACGCCTTCCCCAACCCCGACCTGCACATCGCCCACTTCCACGTGACCCGCGGCTGGGGTCTGGCCAACGTGCTGGCGGCCCTGCAGGCCGGGATTACCCACTTCGAGAGCACCCTGGGCGGCATCGGCGGCCAGCCGGCCAACTTCGTGGACGGCGTGCCCGTGGCCGGGACGGGTTCGTACTATTACCAGGATCCCAACATTGTCGGCCTCGTTTCCACCGAGGACATGGTGGTCATGATGGACGAAATGGGCATCGATACCGGGGTGAACGTGGACCGGGTGCTGGAAATCGGCCGGATGACGGAAAAGATCGTCGGCCGCCGGCTGAGAAGCGAGTGCATCCGGACGGGCCGCATCCCCAAAGGGCCCACGGGGCATAAGTAAGCGCTCGGGTGCGAAAGGCACAAAGGCAAAAGGGGCGCACAGGCAAAAGGGACAGAGAGACAAAGGCAAAAAGCACAGAGGCGCAAACACAAAGGCCCAAAGGAATAAAGAAACAAGAGGCGACAAGGGGCAAAGGCACAAAGGGCAAATGGATCAGGGGGCGCGGCCCGGAGGTAAGCACTAAAGCAGGCATCTTTCTCTTTATGCCTCTGTGCCTGCTGCCTTTGTGCCTCTATTTTCCCTATCCCCTATTAATGCGCTACGTTGCCGTCTGGTTGGCGGCAAGGGGCTTTTCAGGCGTGAGCCGGCCCTGGGGCAGGGAGATCAGCTTGAGCTGGGTCTGCCACCACCACCGGGAATCTTTGTTTTTCACTGTTTGCTGAAGCGCCCGGAGCCTTTCCCGTTTTTCTTCCGGGGGCATTTCCAGGGCCGTCTTCATGCGATTGGCCAGCTGGGTAACATTGTACGGATTGGCCAGCAGGGCGCTGGTCAACTCGTCGGCGACTCCGGCAAAGGGGCTGAGCAGGAGCACCCCCCGCCCGTCGGTCCGCGCGGCGATAAATTCTTTGGCGATCAGGTTGAGGCCGTCGCGCAGGGCGGTTACCAGCATGACGTCCGCCGCCAGGTAGTGGGCGACCAGTTCCTTTTCGTTTAAGGAGCGGTGCAGGTAGCGGACGGGCACGGCCCCGCAGCCGTGGTCGTAAGCGCCATTGATTTTCCCGACCAGGCGTTCCACCTCTTCTTTTAACCGGTCGTAAGCTTCCACGCCGTTTCTGGTGGGCACGGCAATTTGTAAAAGGGTCGCTTTCCCCCGGTACTGCGGAAATTTATCCAAAAAAGCCCCAAAGGCTTTGATTCTTTCCGGAATTCCCTTGGTGTAGTCCAGCCGGTCAATGCCCAGGAAAAGATGCCTGGCTCCCGTCGACCGGCGGATCTGTTGCGCCTGGGCCTTAACTTCCGGGTCGTCCGCCAGCTGCTCGAAGTGCTGCCAGTTAATTCCCACCGGTACGGCCCGGGTGATGATCCGGCGGTCGCCAAACCAGATCAGCCCGTGTTCCGGATTGATTTTGAGGCGGAAATATTTTTTTGCGCAGGCCAGGAAATTTTCTAAATAGGACCGGGTATGGAAGGCAATCAAGTCGTTTCCCAGCAAACCGTGCAGCACCTGCCTGCCCCACGGCAGCACCGCGAAAACGTCCGGGGGCGGGAAGGGAATATGCCAGAAGAAGGCTATTTTCGCCCCGGGGAGGCGCCGGCGAATGAGCTGGGGCACGATGGCCAGGTGATAATCGTGAACCCAAAAAATGCTCTCTGCCCGGGCGCACTCGAGCACCGTCCGGGCAAACTGATGGTTGACTTTCCGGTAGGCCTGCCAGTATTGCCCCTGAAAATCGCATTTATCGATCATCTGGTGGGCCAGGGGCCACAGGCAGCTGTTGGCAAATCCGTGATAATAACCGCGGTAATCTTCCTGATCAAGAACTACTTCCTGAAGGAAGTAACGGGGTGAGCCGGCGGGAACGCCAATCCGGACACCCTTGCCCTGAGGACTGCCCAGGCGGCCGCACCAGGCCACCCAGGTCCCGTTTGCTGAATTTAAAACCGGTTCAACGGCAGATACCAGACCGCTTACGGCACGCTTCCAGGTAATTTGCCCGGCATCTTCGGCAAAGACATAGCTCGCGCGGTTCGAGACAACGACCAGCTTACCGGCCTGTCTGTTGGGATTAAACGGAGTTTGCACCGCTTTCACCTCCCAAAATTTTGGTTATCCCCGTTGCAGTCCGTCGGTTATGGTAAATTCTAACTGACACATTATAATAATATATAAGTTGCCGGTTGGTTCAGACTCTGAACCAACCAATAATAGATAAGAATATTATATTGATAATTGCCTGGGCTGTCAACAATTAATTTAAATCCCAAAGGAATTTTCTTTTTTCTGTCTTTAGGGTTAAATTTGCTCTTATCAATTTATAATAATTAATTGAGCCCGGGTGGGAAAATAATCCAGAGGTTTTGTGCCTTTTTAACCCTTGATTTCATTTAATTAATTCAATACAATAGTACTATCATTTTTTTAGAAGAGAGGAGTTGAGACAAGCATGGACGAGGTCAAGATTATGCTTACGGAGAAGGAAATTCCCACCCACTGGTACAACATTCAGGCAGATCTGCCCAACCTCCCCAGGCCCCCCTTAAATCCTGCCACCGGGCAACCGGTGACCCCCGATGACCTGAAGCCCATTTTTCCCATGGGTTTGATCAGGCAGGAGGCGTCGCGGGAACGCTGGATCGAGATCCCGGAAGAAGTCCGGGAAATTTACCGGTTGTGGCGCCCTTCGCCCCTTTTCCGGGCCAGGCGTCTGGAAAAGGCCCTGGCTACCCCGGCGCGGATTTTCTACAAATACGAAGGGGTCAGTCCGGCCGGCAGCCACAAGCTGAACACGGCGGTGGCCCAGGCTTACTACAACAAAGTGGAAGGGATTAAGCGCCTGACCACCGAAACCGGCGCCGGACAGTGGGGCACGGCCCTATCCCAGGCCTGCAACTTTTTCGGCCTGGAATGTGTGGTTTACATGGTGAGGGTCAGCTTCCAGCAAAAGCCCTACCGGCGTTCCATCATGGAGATTTTCGGCGCCCGGGTGTACGCCAGCCCCAGCGAGAATACCGAGGCCGGGCGGAAAATTCTGGCGGAAATGCCGGACACGCCGGGGAGTCTGGGCATCGCCATCAGCGAGGCGATCGAGGAGGCCGCCGGGCGGGAGGACACCAACTATTCGTTGGGCAGTGTCTTAAATCACGTTTGCCTGCACCAGACGGTCGTCGGTCTGGAAACAAAAGAACAAATGGCCAAAGCCGGTTATTATCCCGACGTGGTCATCGGTTGCGTGGGCGGCGGGAGCAACTTCAGCGGTTTTGCCTTTCCCTTTGCCTGTGATAAACTGACGCAAGGCGCGCAAGTGCGCCTGGTCGCCGTCGAACCTACGGCCTGCCCCACGCTGACGCGGGGCCTGCATACCTACGACTTCGGCGACGTGGCCGGCTTTACCCCGCTTTTATACATGCATACGCTGGGGTCCCGGTTTATTCCGCCCGGGATTCACGCCGGAGGGCTGCGGTACCACGGCGATGCCCCGCTGCTCTGCCAGCTGGTGGCGGACGGGATCGTGGAAGCACAGGCCCTCAATCAGACGGAAGTGTTCGAGGGGGCGGTGACCTTTGCCCGGAGCGAAGGAATTGTTCCCGCTCCCGAATCGGCGCACGCCATCGCGTGGGCCATCCGGGAAGCCCTGCGGGCAAAGGAAGCCGGCGAGGCCCGGACCATTGTGTTTAACTTGAGCGGCCACGGCCTGCTCGACCTGGCCGCCTACGACAATTACCTCTCCGGTAAACTGGAGGATTACCCGCTGCCCGAAAACGAACTGCAAAAGGCCCTGGCGATGCTGCCGAAAGTCTAAGCCATGATTAAAAAGAAGGCGGGTTTTCCCCGCCTTTGCCTTTTTTAGGGCAGGATTTCTGTTCCTGGCGTCGAATAAAAAATACCATCTACGACCAGAAACGGTTGTCACGATGAAGAAAGTATCTTCAGCACAGGGGAATCATGCTTTGAACGTGCAGGAAAATTTGCGGCGGGTAAGGGCAAAAATTGCCCAGGCTGCCGGCCGGGCCGGGCGGTCGGCCCGGGAGGTTAAGCTGGTGGCCGTGACGAAAGGAGTTTCCGTAGAGAAAATTGAGGCCGCTTTGGCGGCGGGAGTATGGATTTTGGGCGAAAACCGCGTCCAGGAGATGCTGGCCAAGCAGCCGCTTTTGCCGGCCGGGATCGAGTGGCATTTTATTGGACACTTGCAAACGAATAAGGTAAAATATGTCCTGGACAGGGTAAGTTTAATCCACTCCCTGGACAGCTGGCGTCTGGCCCAGGCCATCAGCCGGCTGGCCGGGAAAGAGGGGAGGGAGGTGCCCGTTTTGGTGCAGGTGAACGTGGCCGGCGAAAAAACCAAGTATGGTTTGCCCCCCGGCGAGGTCATGGAATTTCTTGGCGCGGTGAGCACCCTTCCGGGGTTGAAAATCAGGGGGCTGATGACCGTTGCGCCGGCGGTGGACGATCCCGAAGAAGTCCGGCCCGTTTTCCGGGAACTCCGCCTTTTGTACGAGCGGGCGCGGGCGCTTTTTCCCGCTGCGGGGATTGATTATCTGTCGATGGGCATGACCAATGATTACCTGGTGGCTGTGGAAGAGGGAGCCAACTTGATCCGTTTGGGAACAGCCATTTTCGGCGCCCGCGACCACTGAAGCCCCACAGATAAACGCTATTCCAATGTTTCCAAGGAGTTTCCCATAAGAACGTTCGTTCTCACCATAAAGTATAATTATGTAAAAGTATTTACCCCTAATTCCTAACCCCTGATTCCTAATCCCTATTTTCAAGGAGGGTGAGCGATGGCCAGGAGATTTGTAGATAAGGTCTTGGGTTTTATCGGATTTGAGGAGGAGCCTTTGGAAGAGGAAGAACAGGAAAAAGAAGGCCGGGAAGAAGACGAAATGGTTTCGCCGGCCCGGCGCAAAGGGCAGGTGGTGAGCCTGCACGCCCAGCGGCAGGTGCGGGTGGTGGTGGCGGAGCCGAAAGTTTTCGAGGATGTGCAGGGGATTGTCGATCACCTGAAAAACAGGCGGCCCGTGATTGTCAACCTGGAGCAGGCGGATGCCGAACTGGCCAGACGGGTGGTCGATTTCGTCAGCGGGGCAACCTACGGCCTAAACGGGAATACGCAAAAAGTCGGCAACGGGATTTTCCTTTTTGTGCCGAGCAATGTGGATATTTCTTCCGAACTGAAAAGCCAGGCCCGGGATCGCGAACTTTTTTCCTGGATGCGGTAGCATTCGAAAAAGAAAAGGGGTAAACAAATGCCGTTAACGGGACTGAAAATCGGCAGCCTGGGCGGAGGAGCCATGGCCGAGGCGCTCTTTACGGGGCTGGTGAAAAGCGGTTTTCCGCCGGCCGATTTATACGCCAGTGATGTTGAGCAGAAACGGCTGGCTTATCTGCAGCAGAAATTGGGCATAAGCGCGGCCCAGAATAATTGCCGGCTGGTGGAAACCGTCGATCTTGTTGTTTTGGCCGTCAAGCCGCAAATTGTCGGGCAGGTGTTGCCCGAAACGGGGGGGCTTTTCCGTTCCGGGCAGACCCTCATTTCGATTGCCGCCGGTGTCCCCATAAAATATATTGAAGGGTTTTTAAAACATCCGGTGGGGGTGGTCCGGGTAATGCCCAATACGCCCTGCCTGGTTGGGGCCGGAGCCAGTGCCCTTTGCGCCGGCACGCACGCCCGTGAAGAAGACTTAAGCCGGGCAAGGGCGATTTTTTCCGCGGTCGGGAGGGTGACCGAGGTTCCGGAAAGGTTGATGGATGCGGTCACCGGTTTGAGCGGCAGCGGCCCGGCCTATATGTTCATGATTTTGGACGCCCTGGTCGACGCCGGCCTGCGGGTGGGCCTGCCCAGGGAAACAGCCTTTCTTTTAAGCGCCCAGACGATGCTGGGGGCGGCAAAAATGGCGCTGGAAAGCGGCGAACACCCGGCCCGGCTGAAAAATCTGGTCACCACGCCGGCGGGGACGACCATCGAAGGGATTTTTGCCCTGGAGGAAGGCGGCCTGCGGTGTACTTTAATGAAGGCAGTGAGCGCGGCAACCCGCCGGTCCTCCGAGATATCCGCCGGGCTAAAATAAAAGACGGGGTGGAGCATGGATATTTACCGGATTGTAAACGTGATTTTTCAGGTTTATTACTGGCTGATTTTTATCCGCATCATCTTGTCGTTTATCAGGCACAATCCCTACCAGCCGTTAATCAGGTTTATTTACGAGGTAACCGAACCGTGGCTGCGGATTTTCAGGCGATTTATTCCCCCGGTGGGCATGATCGATTTTTCGCCGATCGCAGCCTTTTTCGCTTTGGAAATTTTGCGGCAGCTGGTGCTGGCTTTATTGCGCACCGCCGGATTATAGAAAAACACAAAGAACCATTCTTTAGGAGGGAAAAGAAGCTTGATTGCGGCCGGAATTGACGTTGGTTCCACCACCACGAAAGCGGTGGTGCTCGTTGACGGGGAATGGCGGGGGGAGGCGCTGCTGCCCACCGGTACGAACAACCGGGCCAGCGCCGAGGAAGCCCTGGCCAAGGCCCTCGCCCGGGCCGGGGTAAGCCGGGAAAAAGTGGAAAGGATCGTGGCCACCGGTTACGGGCGGGCCAATATCCCTTTTGCCGATAAACAGGTAACCGAAATCAGCTGCCACGGGCGCGGCGCGCACGCTTCCTTTCCGCCGGCACGCACCGTTATTGACGTGGGCGGGCAGGACAGCAAAGTGATTCGCCTGGACGGGCGCGGGCGGGTCGTTGATTTTGTGATGAACGACAAGTGCGCCGCCGGGACGGGCCGTTTTTTAGAGGTAATGGCCAGGGCGCTGGAAACGGATCTTTTGGAAATGGCGGGGCTGGCCCGGCAGGCGCCGGCGGCGGTGCCGATCAGCAGTACGTGCACCGTTTTTGCCGAATCGGAAGTGATCTCCCACCTTGCCCAGGGGCGGCCCAAGGACGAGATTATCCGGGGGCTTTTTGAAGCGGTGGTCGACCGCCTGGAAGGGATGGCCCGCCGGGTGGGGGTGGAGCCGGAGGTGGCCATGACGGGAGGAGTCGCCTTAAACAGCGCTATTGTGGAAATTTTGAGCCGCCACCTGGGACAGCCCGTGCACGTCCCCGCCAACCCGCAGCTCATGGGGGCTTACGGGGCGGCCCTGATCGCCGCGGAGAAGTAGGCAGCAGCAAACAGGTATCTCTACAGATCCCTGTTTGCATTCCTTTATGAGATTGGGAATGAGAGGGTTATGAATAAAAAAGATCTGGCGGTTGCCCGCAAGTTAAAAAAGAAGCTTAAGGGGAGAATATCTCTTTACGAAATGCGCGTCTTCGGCTCCCGGGTCAGGGGTGACGCCCGGTACGATTCTGATCTGGATGTCTATCTGGAAGTCGGCTCCTTAACGCGCCGGGAACGGCGATTGATCAGCGAGATTGCCTGGGAGGTGGGTTTTCAACACAATATAGTCATTGCTCCGGTCGTGTTTCCCCGGGAGGCTGTTCAAAAGGGGCCCCTTTCAGCCTCACCGTTGTATAAGGTTATTCAGAAAGAAGGTATCCTGGTGTGAACCACGAAGAAAATATAGCATCGCTGATTAATTACCGGCTTACCCAGGCAAAGGAATCACTAGAGGATGCTAACAAATTAGCCGAACATCAGGGAAGTCCAAGAAGTATCGTAAACCGGGCTTACTATGCCATGTTTTACGCCGTACTGGCTCTTCTCTTGACCATTGGAAAAGGCTCCTCCAGACACAGTGGAGTTATTTCCCTTTTTGACTTGCATTTTGTGAAAACCGGGAAATTTTCCAAAGAGCATAGTAAAACCCTTCACTATGCTTTCGAACTGCGTCAGCAGGGAGACTACGGAGAAATGACCGAAATTGAACCAGAAGATGCCAGGGAGATACTTCAGAGCGCCGGTGAATTTTTAGGCGCTGTGCAAACTTATTTAAAGGCTGAACAATTATGTTAGACGTACGTCAGGAGGGCAAGGCGGTGCTTTTTAAGGTGCGCGTCCAGCCCAGGGCTGCTAAAAATGAACTGGCCGGCTTTTTCGAAGGCGCTTTGCGCGTCCGGGTGACTGCTCCGCCGGTAGAAGGGGAGGCCAACGAAGCCTGCCGCTCCCTTTTGGCGAAAATACTTAACGTGCCGAAGTCCGGCGTGGAAATAGTCGGCGGCCACAAGGGAAGAAATAAACAGGTACGGGTGGTTGGATTGACCAGGGAGCAGGTGCTGAAACTACTGTTCAGCGACCAACAGGAGGTTGGAAGATGACTAAATTGATCCTTAATTACTTGCTGGCGTGATTGCTTTTTTTGGCCGGCCTGGGGCTGGCAATATCCGGGTTTGTCCGCTGGCTTATTCTACCGGGAGCCGGTCGCGGGGGGTGGCGTGAAGGAGAATCGGTATTTATTTTCACGCGGCACACGTGGACTGATCTTCACCAGTGGCTGGCGGTGATTTTTTCGGTACTGGTAGTGATTCACCTCTGTTTGCACTGGAACTGGCTTGTGGCAACGACGAAAAGGTTGTTTGGACAAAGAAAGCGCTGATCATTAATAAAATCAGGGAGGGTGGAATAATTATGGAAGTGAAAGGTTCAGTGGCGGTAGTAACCGGCGGAGCGTCGGGCCTGGGGGAGGCGACGGTTCGCCGCCTGGTGGCGCTGGGCGGCAAAGCGGCGATTTTCGATCTGGCCGAAGAAGCCGGAAATAAGCTGGCTGCCGGGTTGGGCGAGGGAGTAATCTTTGTGAACACCAACGTGGTGGACGGCGAAAGCGTGCAAAATGCCGTTAACCGGGTGGTGGAAGCCTTCGGGGGCATTCACATAGTGGTCAACTGTGCCGGGATTGGCGTGGCCGAAAAGGTTTTGGGCAAAAAGGGCCCCATGCCCCTGGAAAATTTCAACCGGGTGATCCAGGTCAACCTGGTGGGCACGTTTAACGTGATTCGCCTGGCGGCGGAAAAAATGGCCCGGAACGAGCCCAATCAAGACGGGGAGCGGGGGGTAATCATCAACACTGCTTCGGTGGCGGCCTACGAGGGGCAGATCGGGCAGGCGGCGTACAGCGCTTCCAAGGGGGGCGTGGTAGGGTTGACCCTGCCCATCGCCAGGGAGTTCGCGGCGCTGGGCATCCGGGTGGTTACCATTGCTCCCGGCATCTTTGAAACCCCCATGTTTGCCGGCCTGCCGGAAAAGGCCCGGGAGGCGCTGGGAGCCATGGTTCCCTTCCCGTCCCGCCTGGGCCGGCCGCAGGAGTACGCCCTGCTTGTGGAGCAGATCGTCACAAACCCGATGCTGAACGGTACCACCATCCGCCTCGACGGCGCCCTGCGGATGCCGCCGCGGTAAAACTGCCGTTTTTCGCTTACCTGATGACGTTTCAAATAAGGGGGGTGTTGCCCCCCCTTATTAGCCCTTTGCAATGGGCCTTTCTCTCGATACATTCCAAAGAAGTCCGCCTCCGCCGGGAGCTCAGTTTTTCTTCGCCGGCCGGCGGTATTTTTTATGTTCCCTGTCTCTCCTTTTTCCTGGCCAGCTCTTCTTCCAGTTCCTCCAGCTCTTGCACCATCTCTAATTCCCCATCCGGGAAATTCTCTATGTTTTCTGTGGTTTAATGTTCTTCAGCTTCCGGCCTCCAGTTCCTGACCACTTCGGCGCAGCGCGGGCACAAGGCGGGGTGTTCAGCATTTTTGCCCACCCCTTCGCTGTACTTCCAGCACCGGACACATTTTTCGCCCGGCGCGCGCCGGACGCCTACCGCCAGTTCGGAAATTTCCAGGGCAGGAAACACTTTTTCCCCGTTGGGCCTGTTTTCCGCGTCCGGCTTTTCCTGCCACCTGTGCAGGGATACCGCCGAAACAATGAAAAATACCGGCAGCTCAGTCAGGGACTGCTGGAGGAAGTCGTAAAGCTCGCCGCCGGCGTATAAAGCCACCGCCGCTTCCAGGGGGTTGCCGATGGTTTTTTCCCGCCTGGCCTCTTCCAGGGCCCGGGTCACCTCGCTGCGCACCGCCAGCAGGCGCTCCCACTTTTGTTCCAGTTCTGTGTCCAGGTGCTCTTCGTTTACTTCCGGCAGGTCGGTCAACTGCACGCTTACCGGGGCCCCCTCTTCTTTGGGGGCGCAGCGCCAGATCTCCTCGCTGGTGAAGGCCAGCACGGGCGCCAGCAGGCGCACCAGGTTGTGGAGCACCTGGTAAAGCACCGTTTGCGCCGCGCGCCGTTCCAAAGACCTGGTTGCCGCGGTGTAGAGCCGGTCTTTGATCATGTCCAGGTAAAGGGCGCTCATGTCCACCACGCAAAAGTTGTGAATGGCGTGCTGGACGACGTGGTAGTCGTAGTTTTTATAGGCGGCCAGAACCCGCCCGGTCATCCGGGCCAGCCGCAGGAGCGCCCAGCGATCCAGTTCCGGCAACTGCCGGTAGGCGATTTGATCCCTGGCCGGATCGAAATCGTACAGGTTCCCCAGCAAAAACCGGGCGGTGTTCCGGATTTTCCGGTAGGCTTCGGTCAACTGTTTGAGGATATTGTCCGAGAGCGCCAGGTCGCCGCGGTAATCGGCAGAGCTGACCCACAGGCGTAAGATATCGGCACCCAGCTGCCTGATTACTTTCATCGGATCGATGACGTTCCCCAGGGACTTGCTCATTTTGCGCCCCTGCTCGTCGACTACAAAGCCGTGGGTGAGCACAGCCCGGTAAGGGGCCGCACCGCGCACGGCCACTGCCGTGGAAAGGGAGCTGTTGAACCAGCCGCGGTGCTGGTCGCTGCCCTCCAGGTAGAGATCGGCCGGCCAGCGCAGCTCCGGCCAGATCTCCGGCTGTTCCAGCACCCCCAGGTGGCTGGTGCCGCTGTCGAACCAGACGTCCATGATGTCCGTTTCTTTGGTGAATTCGGCGGCGCCGCACTCCGGGCAGGTGAGCCCGGGCGGGATGAGCCCGCCCGCTTCCCTGGCGAACCAGATGTCGGAGCCGTGCCGGCGGAACAGGTCCTGCAGGTGGGCGATGGTCCGGTCGTTGATGATTTCCTTCCCGCAAGCCGCGCAGTAAAAAATGGGGATGGGCACGCCCCAGGTCCGCTGGCGGGAAATGCACCAGTCGGTGCGGTTGGCCACCATGTTGTAAATGCGCTCTTCGCCCCACGGAGGAATCCACTTCACCTGGCGGATGGCGTTTAAAGCGGCCTGGCGGAAACCTTCGACCGAGGCGAACCACTGCTCGGTGGCCCGGAAAATGACGGGCTCTTTGCAGCGCCAGCAGTGCGGGTACTGGTGGACGATGGTTCCCTTCTTGATTAAATAACCGTCGTTTTCCAGTTCCTTAATAACTTCCCGGTTGGCGTCCGCGTAAAATAAGCCGCTGAATTTCCCCGCTTCTTCCGTAAATTTTCCGTAGTTGTCCAGCGGCGAAAGAACGGGCAGGTTGTACTGCCGGCCGACCAGGTAGTCTTCGTGGCCGTGGCCCGGCGCGGTATGCACGCACCCGGTGCCCGCCTCCAGGGTGACGTGTTCGCCCAGGATGACAACAGAGGAACGGTCGTAGAAAGGGTGCCGGCAGACCACGCCTTCCAAGTCCCGGCCCGCAAATTCCCGCTGCACTTCTCCGGCGGCCAGCCCGGCGGCCGCCAAAAACGAGGGCAGCAACTCCCCGGCGACCACATATTTTTCTTTGCCGGCGGCAAACAGAACGTACCGGAAATCCGGGTGGAGGCAGATGGCCACGTTGGAGATCAGGGTCCAGGGGGTGGTCGTCCAGATCACCAGGAAAGTGTCCCTGGCGGGTAAAACCCCACGTCCGTCCGCCACCGGAAATTTCACGTAAATGGAGGGGGACTGCCTGTCCTGATACTCCACTTCCGCGTCCGCCAGGGCGGTTTCACAGGTGGTACACCAGTAGACGGGTTTTAAGCCTTTATAGATGTATCCCCGCCTGGCCATTTCCCCGAAAACGCCGATTTGCACCGCCTCGAAGTGCGGCATCAGGGTAAGGTAGGGGTGCTCCCAGTCCCCCCGCACCCCCAGGCGCTTGAACTCCTCTTTTTGAATCTCCACAAACTTTAAGGCGTATTCCTTGCACTTTTGCCGGAATTCCACGGGGTGCACCTGATGGCGGTTGATCCCCAGGTTTTTGATTGCCTGCTGCTCGATGGGCAGGCCGTGCGTGTCCCACCCCGGCACATAGGGGGCGTCGTAGCCGGCCATGGAATGGTATTTGACCACGATGTCTTTCAGAATTTTGTTCAACGTGGTCCCCAGGTGGATGTGACCGTTGGCGTACGGCGGCCCGTCGTGCAGGATGAACTTCGGGCGCCCGGCGTTTTTCTGCTGCACCAGCCGGTAAACATCTATCTCATCCCAGAATTTTAAAATTTCGGGTTCGCGTTGGGGGAGATTGGCTTTCATGGGGAAATCGGTCCGGGGCAAATTTAAAGTTTTGGCATAGTCCACAAAAAACACCTCTGGCTTTGGGAATAAAAAACTACTTGTCTTCGGCGGATTAACGTTTTATATTATATTAAAAATAGCCGGATAACGTCAACTTATTTTCCAGTCCGGCGCTAATAGGCTTTCACCCGCCGTTCGTTTGCCGTTGCTGAGGAGTTGGGCTGATTTTAAACTTTGCGTTCTTTGCGTTTTGGCAGTTAGTCTCTTTAGTGCAGAGGTGGGAAAGATGCCGATTTACGAATACCGCTGCGCGGATTGCGGAAGGAAAGTGGAGATCCTGGTTTTTCCCGGGGAGCGGCAGGTTGCCTGTCCGCATTGCGGGAGCAGTGCGCTGGCCCGCCTGATGTCCCGCTTTGCCTACCACCAGAGCGAGGCCGACCGCCTGGCCGGGATCGACACCAGCCGTCCGCAGAGCGAGGACTACTACCGGGACGACCGGAATATCGGGCTTTGGGCGAAAAAGCGGTTAAAAGAGCTGGGCCACGACCCCGGCCCGGAGTTTGAGGGAATCGTGGAAAGGGCGAAAAAGAAGGTCAAAGAAGAACTGAGCGGTTAGGGAAAGCCCGGCTTTTTTGGCCGGGCCGCGCGTTTCCTGCTTTTTATGCTTACTTCACCTTTTGAATCCCCAGCGATTTCTCCAGATCAATAATGTGCTCCTGCTCCACCAGCGCAATTTCCCTGATGACCTGGGCCACGTCGTAAAGTTTCATCGCCTCCAGCTGCTCGATGCGCTGCAGATACCTGGCCAGGGCGTCGTACTCGGCCTGCAGGTCTTGTCTGAGCATCTCCACGTTGTCGAGGGACGTTTTAATTTCCGCCACCACTACTGTAGGCACACCGCCCAGGTATTGAATCTGATCGGATATCCTCACCGCGTGCTCGTGTTCGTTTTGGGCGTGTTCCAGTTCCTCGTCGATGATGGCGAAATACTCGGGTCCGGTAAGCATGGCGGCGTGCTGGATGTACTGGATCATCGCCGCATATTCCCAGGAGAGGTCCAGATTTAAAAGGTTGATTATCTGTTCTCTGGTCATGGATTATCCTCCCTCCGGCAGGTTTTTAATCCTTTTAATCCAGTATATAAAGAAAAAATTAGAAAAGTTACTCCGCGAAACGATTCTAAGCCGGGGGTTAATTGTTACGGGCGGGCCGCTGTTCGGGCGGGCCCGATTTTTTTAAAAAGGAATCCGGGTTTATACGAGACTAATTTTTGTTTCCTGTGCATCGGCAAAATCATTGTCAAAAATGACGTCCAGCACGGCTGGGGAAAACGGCAGGTCACCGTTTGTCGAGCCCGAGCCGGTGTTTCCTTTGGTAAATGTGTTCAGGTCGAACTGGCAGGAAGGACCCAGGTTAATCACGCTGTTGTGGTCCATGAAATTCACTTTAAATCCAAACAGGTTAATAAAGGAAGGGGAAAATAACACGGGCATAAAATCTCCTCCTTAACAAAATAGGAATTAGGGGTTAGGGGTTAGGAATTAGGGGTAAATACTTTGGCTATATAATTATTTTCATTCTTTAAGGAGAGGATGCAAGTCATCATGGGTAACTCAGAAAATACCAGGCCCAAAGTTTCCCAGGCGCTAAGGCAGATTTTGTTTTGCGAAGGACGCGAGTCCTCCTGACGGCTTCTTTGTTAAGTGGATCATACCCGCCGCAGACAATCGGAGATATTACTGCCGCTGGTTTCTTTTAAGACGGGCATATCGAACAGATCCGAGTCGTCTAAACAAACGTTCTGGCTATCCTGAATGCTTTGGTCACCATAAAGTGATCCCGTGCCGGAGTTGACTTTGCTGACACTGCTCCATTCCCCTAGGTAATTTTCGCCGATATTTAGAGCAGAACCGGTTTGAATGACATTTATTTTAAGAAAAAATATATTAATTACTATGGGGAGCATTTTCTCACCTCCTCTTCTTTGATCCCCGTGCGTTTTGGTACAGTATATGATAGTTGGCAGGACGGCAATTAGTGAGGTGAAAATATGTTTGATCCGGAAAAATTTATCCAGTGGAGCAGGGCGGTTCAAAAAATGTACGGCCAGGATTTTTGGGCGAGCGTTTTTAACAGCCCGCAGGGTGCCCGGTTTTTAGAGCAAATGGCCAACCTGGCGGCGCCCCCGCCAAAGTTCCCCCGGGTAGACGTTTATCAAACGGAAAAAGAGATCGTTGTCCTGGTGGAACTGCCGGGCGTCAAAAGACAGGATATCCAGATCCAGCTTGCCGACGACCGCCTGCTGATTAAGGGGGTTGTTCAGGAACCCGGCCAGGGTTTTCGCCTGGTCAGCGGGGAACGCTTTAAGGGAAATTTTGAACGGTCCGTCAGTTTGCCCGAACTGGTTGGGAAAACAGGTTACCGGGCCAGTTTTCGCGACGGTTTGCTGGAAATCCGCCTGACGCGGGTGTTCGAGGCCCCTTTACGGTCGATTCCCATCAACGGGGATGAGTAGATGAGAATAGTTTTTCCCTTTTGGGGAACCGGGGCGAAGCTGGAAAAATTAAAAAAGCAGTTTGGCGAATTAGAACGGAAAATCCAGCAGATGCAGGAGCAGTATGGGCAGGAGGTTGCGGATCTTCAACAAAAGTTGACCAGGCTGGACAATCCCCTGGTGATCGAATATGTTTACGTCGACCGGATCACCGTGGACAGGCTCGAACTGCAGAATAACTTTGGCGCCCTGGGCATCCGGGAACTGGGCGGGACGTTGAACGTCG
Source organism: Armatimonadota bacterium (assembly GCA_023511535.1). GTDB lineage: Bacteria > Bacillota > Desulfotomaculia > Desulfotomaculales > Nap2-2B > JAIMBK01. The sequence continues at coordinate 40,576 of JAIMBK010000001.1, read as the reverse complement.
GCGTGAATTGCGCGGGGGGCCGTCCGCCCGGCGCCGGAAAAATTCTTCCCCCGGAAGAAAAGATGAGTAAGCCCTTTACCGGTCAACCGCCTCCTTCCGCGGGAAGAAGGGCAGCCGATCCGGACCGCCGTCAAAAAAGGCCGGAAAGGGAAGGGAAAACGGAAAATGGACTGAAAAAAGAAACAAAGAAATTTTTTCCAGATCAGGAAAGAATCCGGCAAAGTTTTTCGCGGAATGGCCCGGACGCTCCGGAAAATCCGGCGGGAGACAAAAAAAGCGGGCCTGTCTGGAACATCCGCTACGGTCTTTAACACCCCGGTAAATATTCAATCTCTCTTCAGGCGACAGTTTTTTGGAGTTGGAGAGTGGTTTGCATGGGATTCATCCTTTTTATTCACGGCATGGGTCACGACCCCCGGCAAGATTACTGGCGGGATTGGGCCGGACCGCTGCGGGCGGCTCTGGAACAAAAAGGGATGGCGGCTGCCGGGGACGATTTTGACGGCGTTTATTATTACGACCTGGTGCCCGGCCCGGCGGCGGAGGGGTGTCCGGCCGGTTTCCCGGCCCGGAGGCGGCGTTTTCTTGCCGAGTTGAGGGATTTTGCCCGGCGGGAACTGCAGGCGGCGGCCGAAGGGACGGATTTTCAAGCGAGGGGGTTAATCGGTAAACTGGTTTCCTACCTGGTGGATAATTTCGGGGACATTTTTGCCTACCTGTACCTCGATCCGGTCTACCGGGCGGTGAACGAGCGGGTCTACGCAAAGCTGCGGGCCGCGGACCGGCCCGTTTACCTGCTGGGCTACAGCCTGGGGGCGATGGTCGGCTACTGCGCCCTGCAGGCCGAACCCGCCCTGGCCGGCCGGGTGGCTCACTTGATCATGCTGGGCTGCCCGCTTTTCTGGTTTACGCGCGGGGTGGCCCGCCGGGCGGACCTGGGGATGCGCCCGGCGGTGGGCCGCTGGACGAACCTGGCCGGAATCGTGGACATCGCCTGGCCCCACCAGGTGCCGTGCCTTGTACAGGGACTGGACGAACACGTGGAATTCATTATCGACCGCTTCAACCCCGTTCGCGGCCACCTCGCCTACTTCACCAACCCGGAGAGTCTGGCGATCATCGCCGGGCTCATCGCCGAGACGGGGGCCGGTTCCTGAGTCCGGGAGCCGGGAAATCTGGGGGACACCATACTCAATTATCTGTTCAGTTCCTTTTGCCGGGGTCCTTTTAGGCTGCTCTTGCGCGCCGCAAAGCCCGGTCTTCAGGACACCGGGCGCCGGGGGCCACGGGGGTCGGGATCTTCTTGTCAAAGCCCATTTTCTGTGTTAGAATTAAACTTGCCTGGAATTTGAAACGGGGAGAAAACCTGCTTGGGCGAACACGTTGCCTGGATGCGGGAAGCTTTGACCGAAGCGGAAAAGGCCTGCGTCCTGGGGGAAGTCCCCGTCGGCGCGGTGGTGGTCCGGAACGGCGAAGTAATCGGGCGGGGGCACAATTTACGGGAGACCCTTTTGGATAGCTCGGCCCACGCCGAAATCCTGGCTCTGCGGGAAGCGGCGCGCAAGCTCGGGGACTGGCGGTTGACGGGCTGCACCCTTTACGTCACCATTGAACCCTGCCCCATGTGCGCCGGGGCGCTGGTCCAATTCCGGGTTTCCCGGCTGGTGTACGGAGCCAGGGACCCGAAGGCCGGGGCGGTTGATTCGCTTGTCGACCTGGTGCGCGACCCCCGGTTTAACCACCGGGTGGAAGTCATCTCCGGCGTGCTGGAAGAAGAGTGCCGGGCGGTTATCCAGCGGTTTTTCCGGGGCTTGCGGGAGAAGAAAGACGACTCGTAGCCCAAAGGCTATCACTATGGTCAGGTACATAGGCAATGAAATTTAGTGAGTTGGTCCGTCTACTGGAGCAGGAAGGGTTTAAATTGTTCAAGGAAAAGGGTTCGATCCGGTATTACAAGAAACCAGGTTGGGATAAGTTAATTCGCCTTGATTATCACGGTTCGAAAGAAGTACCGACGGGCGCCTGTAATGCGGTCTTAAAAGCCGCGGGCTTGAAAGGGAAGAAGCAGTGATCGATCTTAAATATTCTTTAGTTATTGAAGCTACCGAGGATCCAAATTTTTTTGGGTTCTATTCTCCTGAGCTGGAAGGTTTTACCGGGATAGGTCATTCTATTGAAGATTGCATCTATAAGGCCAGGTGGGGAATGCAGGAGCACGTGGCCCTTTTGCAGGAAAACGGGCTTCCTGTTCCTGGGGAGAATAAAAATCCTACGATTAAGATCAAAAACGCAAGAAAGAACCGGAGGCGGCGGGAAACCGCGTAAAAAGACCCCGATCAAAATTTACCTTCATTGTTCCAGGCGTGAACTTTTACGCAACCGCGTGGAGAGATGGCCGAGTGGTTGAAGGCGCTCGACTCGAAATCGAGTAGGCGGGCCAAAACCTGTCTCGTGGGTTCGAATCCCACTCTCTCCGCCAAAGGCAAGGGACTCTCACGTTAGACGGTGAAAGTCCCTTGTTAATTTTTGTGATAAAACGAACCAGGGTCCTGTGTTGGCCGAAGGAAGCCGCTTGCTTCATCCTGAAGCCAATTTTAAACTAATTGCAGGTAGAATTTACCTATTTGCCACATTTTAACAGTGCATTTTACACAATAAATTTTCCGGCCGGTTCCTGACTAATAGTTGGTTGACGGGAGTCAAAACCGTCCCTGTTTGCCTTCCTTACAAAACCAAATACTGGAACAGCAGAATCTTTTGTGGTAAAATGGTTCTAAAATGGCGAAAGGATAAGCTATTATTATGGATGCTTCCGTTAAAATCCCCGGGTGGCTGCAACCCTATTTTTGGGATGTGCGGATCCGGGATCTGGATCTAAAGAAAAATCGCATCTTTATTATCGAAAGGCTGCTGAACGAGGGTGACCGAACACCAGAGTTTGGGAAGAGGAAATTAAGCATTGTTTCCGTAAGGAATAAAGCCATACTGGGGAAAATGTTGATCGAAAGCAAGCACTTCATTTATGCCCAGGCGCTCCATGACGGCAAAAGTAGTTGCATCGGTATAGGAAAAGGATTTGTCAATGTATGTAAAGATGATTTCTTTAGCTCTCTGCTCGTCCTCTTCTGTAATCCGCTCCACCGGCCAGCAAAGGCCTTTTAGCCAACTGCGGGCTATTTCCGGACTTAACCGGTTGGTGAGCAGAGCGTAACACTCGGCCAGAATAAAATTTGTGATTACCACCGTTACCGGTTTGGTGCTCAGTTCCTGGAAAAGAGTAAAGGATTGTTGGTGCAGGTTGTCCGATTTATCCAGGAGAGCGTAAATTGCGCTTGTATCGATCATTATTTTTTCCACCGGTTAATTTCTCCTTCGGCGAGATAGCGATCATGATTAACAGAAATATCCTTTTGTCCGCTTGCTCCTGCTCCAACCAGCCGCCAAATAGGGTCTTCCGGGCCTAAAGGACGGATCGGTTCAATTTTTTTTAGCCGGATTTCGTTTTTTTCCAGATGAACCTGCAGATAGTCACCCTCGCGAATATTTAGCTTTTTTCGAATTGCCACGGGGATTGTTAACTGGCCTTTTGTTGTTACGCGCATGATTTCATAACTCACTAAAAAATCCCCTCTCCCATAAGATATTCTTACCTTAAGTATACCATCGGCATAGATCAAAATCAAGCCCGGAAAACATTATTATGCCAGGCCACAGAACTGGAAGTAAGAAATGCGTTGTTTTGGAACACGCTTGATCGGTCCCGAAAGAATCTTTTAGCCAACGCCTGAAAGCAGATTGGAAAAGCGAAGATTTACTTGCGTTAAGGTAAGATTAAATGTATAATAGACTTCAGGAGCGGTTAGAAAACTGTTCCGGACATAAAAAAATTAGAAATTGTTGATCCGGCAACCGCGTGGAGAGATGGCCGAGTGGTCGAAGGCGCTCGCCTGGAGAGCGAGTAGGCGGGCATCAAACCTGCCTCGTGGGTTCGAATCCCACTCTCTCCGCCAGCATTGGAAAGGATTGGCCGTGCTAGATGGGGAGGTAGCGGTGCCCTGTACCCGCAACCCGCTAGAGCGGGGTCGAATTCCTGCCCGAGGGTTTGGCTTGTGGGGTCCGGCCTGCGTCAAGGGGTGAAGACGGTTGGGTCTTGCGCGGCGGAGACTTCTGAACCGTGTCAGGTCCTGGCGGAAGCAGCACTAAGGAAGCCCCTCCGGGCGCCGCAAGGGCGCCTGACCCGAGCTACCGGCGCAGGTATCGCCCGGAAGTCATTATTCGAAGGCAGGTGCACGGCCACTAACTTTTTTGTAAAAACCACTCCAGGTAATCCGGTGTGGTTTTTTATTTTAAACCAATGATCTCCAATTGAAAAAAGAATGAGTTTTAACCTTCAGGAGCCTTTTACGGCGAAAGGGGATGTGGTAAAATAATACTGCCCCTGCACTGCTATTGCGCGGATGGAAAAGAAAGCGGGGAAGGAAGTAAATCAAAGTTAAAGCAAAATTAAGAAAGCAAAGCAATATTTAGATATGAAAAAAGCAAAGCTTGGAAGCGGAGTGGAAAAGTTTTGGCTTACCTTGCCCTTTACCGGGAATGGCGCCCACAGCTGTTCCGGGAAATCGTCGGCCAGGAGCACGTTACCCGGACGCTGGTGAATGCCCTGGCGTCCGGCCGGGTCGGCCACGCCTACCTCTTTTGCGGCCCCCGCGGAACGGGTAAAACCACCACGGCCAAAGTACTGGCCAAGGCCCTGAACTGCCGGGAGCGGCAGTCCCCCGAACCCTGCAACGCCTGCCCCAACTGCCGGGAAATCACCGCCGGGAATTCACTGGACGTGATCGAGATCGACGCCGCCTCGCACCGGGGCATTGACGAAATCCGGGATTTGCGGGAAAAAGTAAGATTTGCGCCCAGCACGGGCAATTACCGGGTTTATATTATCGATGAAGTACACATGCTCACCCACGAGGCTTTTAACGCCCTGCTGAAAACGCTGGAAGAGCCGCCGGCGCACGTGGTTTTTGTCCTGGCCACCACCGAGCCGCACAAAGTTCCCCTGACCATTCTGTCGCGCTGCCAGCGGTTTGATTTTCACCGGATCGGGGTCCCGCACCTGCTGGCGCGTCTGCGGGAAGTCTGTGCCGGGGCGGGCCTGACGGTGGACGACGACGCCCTTTACCTGATTGCCCGCGCCGCCGAGGGCGGTTTAAGGGACGCCTTAAGCATTTTAGACCAGGTGGCCGCCTTCGGGGAGAAGCGGGTAACCGTGGAGGACATCCACCAGATTTTGGGCACCGTCCGTGCCGAGGCGCTCGACGAGGCGGTGGCCGCCCTGGATTCCGGCGATGCGGCCGGGGCGCTGAGGCTGCTCCGGTCTTTGGTGGAGCAGGGCAAGGACTTGCGGCTTTTTGTCCGGGAACTGCTGGCCCGCCTGCGCACTCTGCTTTTCCTGCTTGTTTCTCCGGAAGGGGACGCGGAAGAAGAATTGGGCCCGCGCGAAAGAGAAAGGCTGCGGGCGCAGGCGGAAGCCCTGGGCCGGGAAAAAGTCCTGCGCCTTTTAAGCGACCTTACCCGGACGGAACAGGAAATGAGGTGGAGCGCCCAGCCCGGGATTTTGCTGGAGGTTGCCCTGGTGCGGGCGATCCTTGACGGGGAGGCCCGTCCTGCCGGAGGCGACGCTGGAGAGCGCGCGGCCGGAGAGCACGCGGCGGCAGAACGCGGGGCTGCCGCCCGGGAAACCGGAGAACGTGAAACTGCAGAGGGCAGGGCTGAAGAGCGTGGCCCCGGGGGACAACGGACGGCGGAGCGCGGGCCGCAGGCCGGTTTAGCGCGGCGGGTGGCGCGACTGGAGGAACTGGTGGAAAGACTGGCGGGAATTCAAGAAGCCGCCGCCGGGCCGGCTCCGGGATCAGTTGGGGCGGTTGAAGCTGCGCCGGCCGGACCGGGGAAGGGTGAAGCCGAAAAAACCGGCAAGGAAAAAACCGAAAAGGCCGCAAAGGAAGGCGAAAAAGGCGGGGATCAAAAGGGTGCCCGGGATCGCCGCGGGAAAAGAAGCGGGGAAGTTGTTCGCCAGGCCGGCGGGGAGGCTTTCCGGGAGGAGGAAAAAGCAGAAGAAAAGAAAGCTTCCGGGGCGGAGAAAGTTGCCGGGGCGGGGAGGACCCCCGGAAGCGAGGGACACCGGGCCGGCCGGGAGGCGGAAGGGGCGGCTGGCGAAGCGGCTGACGGTGCCGCCGGAACGGGTTCCAAAATGGCGGAAGGCGGCCGGGAAGGGCAGGCGTTCCGGGAACTTACCGCCCGCTGGGCCGGTTTTTTGGAAAACCTCAAGAAGAAAGACCCGCCCCTGTATAGTTTTCTGGCGTACGGGTGGCCCCAGCAGCTGCGCGACGGCACTTTAAGCATTGCCTTTGAAAAGGAGCACGAGTTATACAAACAATACCTGGAAGGTAAACTAAGGGAAATTTCTTTTGCCTTGAATTCCTTTTTTCTGCAGCAGTGGCAGGTGCGCCTTGTCTCCGGGGAGCGCCCCCCGGAGGCGGATTTTTCCCTGCGCCATAAAGAACTGAAGACTGACGAAGCACTATCCTTGTTTGGCCTTTTGGAAGAAGTCAAGGAGGAAGAGTGAGGAAAACCGGCAAGGAAAAAGAGTGAGGAGGAAGAGCCATGGGGATGAACATGCAGAAAATGATGAAACAGGTCCAAAAGATGCAGGCTGAAATGCTGAAACTGCAGGAAGAACTGGGCGGCCGCACCGTGGAAAGCACCGCCGGCGGCGGGGCGGTGAAAGCGGTGGCCAACGGAAAGCAAGAGCTGGTGGCCATCGAGATTAAACCCGAGGCGGTCGATCCCGAAGACATTGAGATGCTGCAAGACCTCATTTTAACGGCGGTGAACGGGGCGCTCAACCAGTCCCGGGAAATGGTCAACAATGAGATGCGCAGGTTTACCGGTAATCTGAATATCCCCGGCCTGTTTTAGGGGGGAAGGGCGTGAAATTATCCAGCGGCTCCCTGGCGCGCCTGATCAATGAACTGGCCGGGCTGCCCGGAATCGGACCCAAAAGCGCGCAGCGCCTGGCTTTTTATCTGTTGAACGCCCCTTTGGAAACGGCGGAAAACCTGGCCAACGCCATCCTGGAGGCCAGAAAAAACATTCGTTACTGCTCCCTTTGCGCCAACCTGACCGATGCCGAAATGTGCCCCATCTGCGCCGACCCGCGCCGCAACCGCGAGGTGCTTTGCGTGGTCGAGGAACCCAAAGACGTCCTGGCCATGGAAAAAGTACGGGCTTACAAGGGGCTTTACCACGTTTTGCACGGTGCCATCTCCGTGCGGGATAATCCGGGGCCCGATCAGTTGACCATTCAACAACTGATGAACAGGTTGCAGAAAGGGCAGATCAAGGAAGTGATCCTGGCGACCAACCCCACCATGGAGGGCGACGCCACGGCCCTTTATCTGGCCGAACAGATCAGGCCGCTGGGGGTGAAAGTCACGCGCCTCGCCCACGGCCTGCCGGTGGGGGCGAGCATTGAATACGCCGATGAAATCACCCTGACCAGGGCCCTGGAGGGAAGGCAGGAGTTAAATAAGCAATAAGACCAGGAATATTCCCCTCCCACCGGACATATAATGCAGTGGGACAAGTCTGACCAGAACCGATCAGGGCTAAAATTAAAATTCCCGAAGGTAAGTAACCGGCCGCGAAATAGACCAGTCCAAAAGGCACGAATAAGATAAGGAAAGGCCAAATTCTTACTTGCAGGGATAATCCGCTTCGTCCCAAAAAATCTTAACGAATTCTAACGACTCACGACTAACGACTCACGACTAATCAGGAGGTGGGGGCTCTTGGAAGGGAAACTGATCTTGCTCAGCGTGGTTGGTTTAATTGGTTTATTTCTGGTGGCGACGGTGTTGGTCAGGCCGTTTCAGTTTCTCTTGCGTCTGCTGGCCTGTTTTGTAGTGGGGGGTGTTTTGCTCTGCCTGGCCAATTTCCTCCTGGCCCAGGTGGGGCTGCACGTAGCGCTTAATCCAATGACGATCCTGACGGCAGGAATTTTGCAAATTCCCGGGGTAATTTTACTGGCTTTACTGGGTTACTTTTTTATTTAAAGTTCCCTTAAGAATTAAATATGGATGAAGCATTGACTTTTCGACTTTTTTGCATTATACTGAGCATGGCGAAAAGGCGGGACCAGGGGGGGGTTGTCCCGGTTTTTCTTTTTTGGGGAGGTTGGGCGTGACGGGTGATTCCGCGCGCATAGTGGAAGCATACACTGGTGAATACGCCAGCGGAAAAAGTGAAGTAGCCATCAACCGCGCCCTGGGTCTGGCCCGGGAAGGGCGGCCGGTTACGCTGGTTGACCTGGATATCGTTGAGCCGTGCTACACCTTGCGGCCGCTCAAGAAAACACTTGCCGCCAAAGGGATCACCGTGCTGGCCTGGGAAACCGGGCAGGTAGGCGGCCTGGGGGAAACCGGCAACATCCTGCGGGCGGAAAACCGCTGGGCCCTGAAGCGGCCCGGGGACGTCGTGCTGGACGTGGGCTACGGCGTGGAGGGAGCCAAAACGCTCAATCTTTTGGAAGGAGCCGGGACGGACCCGGACTTGCGCGTCCTGCTGGTGATTAATATTGCCAGGCCGATGACGGGTTCGGTAGAGGATATTCTTGTTTACATAAAACAGATGGGCCGTGTTGACGGGCTTATTAACAATACCCATTTAGGTGACGAAACCTCGGTGGAAATAATCCAGCAAGGCGCCCGGGTGTTGGCGGAAGCCGCCCGCCGTTCGGGCATCCCGGTGGTGGCGACCACTGCCGTCCGGGAACTGGCTGCCCTGATCGGCCCAAAGGACTGCCGGGGGCATCCCGTGCGGGCGATTGACCGCTATATGCCGGGCGCTTTCTGGTGAAGCCGGCTGAATCATAAAGAGCGAAGCGATTGTCCAGGCGTCGGTTACCCCGGCGAAGGGCGGTGATTTACCCCCAATTCCCAATTCCCAATTCCTAATTCCCCCAATTTAAAAGGGACGAGGAGATCAGGAGGTGGATTAAAAATTTATGCCCAAGGACAAGCCCATTGAGGGCGAAAAAAGAGTTTTCATGACCGGCAACGAAGTGGTTGCCTGGGCCGCCCTGGCGGCCGACGCCGACATCATGTTCGGCTACCCGATTACACCGCAAAACGAGATCATGCACTACTGGACCCGCCTGGCGCCGAAGTTCGGCCGGGATTTTTTGCAGACGGAAGACGAGCTCTCCGCCGGCTTTACCACCCTCGGCGGGGTGCTGGCCGGGCGCAAGGCCTTTACGGCCACCGCCGGGCCGGGAAACACTTTGATGCAGGAGCCCATGTCCATGGCCGAGGCCATGCGGCTGCCCATGGTGGCCATCATCACCCAGCGGGGCGGTCCCTCCACCGGCACCGTGATTTACTCGCAGCAGGAAGTAACCATGACCACCCTGGGCGGCAACGGGGAAGGAATGCGCATCGTTTACTCCACGGCCACCCATCAGGAACTGTTTGATTACACCATTAAAGCCTTTAATGCCGCCTGGAAATACCGGTTCCCCACTTTTGTGCTGGGCGACGGTTACCAGTCCAAAATGCGCGAGTCGCTGACCATTTACGACCCCGCGGAGCGGGGAATCGCCATCGTTCCTCCCGAGCCGTACTTCGGCAAGCCCGGCGTGCCCGGCGTGGACCGCCCCCCCTCCCAGCTGCGCAACACCTATAACATGGAAGAGGAACTGTACGAAGTGGTGGAGCACTACCTGGAGGATTACGCGAAAGTTGCTCCTGAGGTGGCGGAGTATCACGCCCACTACGTGGACGATGCGGACCTGGTCGTCGTCGCCCACGGCGTGGTGGCGCGCGCCGCATTAATGGCCGTGAAAGAACTCCGGGAAGACGGCTACAAGGTGGGCTACTTCCGCCCGGTCACCCTGCGTCCCCTGCCGGAAAAGGAACTGCGGGAAGTGGCCGGCCGGACGAAAAAATTCCTGGTGGCCGAATCGGCCAACGGTCAGCTGGCCCGCCTGCTGAAAGAAGGGGCTTACGGCTGCACGACGGAAATGCTCCCTCTATTTCGGCCCGGCATGGGCATTACGCCGGAGGAAGTAATTGCCGAAGCAAAGAAAATATTAGGCTAAGGGAGAAGGAGGTTTGTTCATGTCTTTGGCACAGACAATTGAACTGGCCATGCCCAGGTGCTGGCGGGTCGATACAAAACCGCACAAATTCTGCCCCGGCTGCGGCCACGGCCTGGTTTTAAAGGCGCTGGGCTACGCCATTGACGAACTGGGCATCCAGGACCGGGCGGTTTTTGGCTGCGATATCGGCTGTTCCCTGTTGTCCTGGGATTTCTTTAACCTGGACACCATCCAGACCCACCACGGGCGGACGACGCCGGTGATCACCGGCATCAAACGGGCCAACCCGAAGCTGATCGGCATCGCCTACATGGGAGACGGCGGCGGCTACGCCATCGGCTCCCAGCACCTGGTCAACGCCGCCGCCCGGGACGAAAAGATCACCGTCATCCTGGTGAACAACACTCAGTACGGAATGACCGGCGGCCAGATGGCCCCCACCACCCTGCCGGGACAAAAAACGGAAACTACACCCTACGGGCGCGACCCGGAAAAGACGGGCTTTCCCTTTCAGGGCCCGGAAATGGTCGCCGCCATCAGCCGCGCGGGCGCTTACGTGGCCCGGGGCACGGTGGCCAACTTTCGCCAGCTCCAGCGCTTTTTGAAAAGGGCGCTGGAAAACCAGATGGCCGGCAATGGTTTTTCTTTCGTGGAAGTAATCTCCGCCTGCCCGACCAACTGGCGCACCAATGCGGAAGAAACCTGGAACATGATCGAACACGTCCTGCCCCAGTACTTTAAGGTCGGCGAAATCAAGGTTCCGGGCGCCCCGGCCGCGCAGGAGGGGGAAAAGAAAGATGGCTAAACCGGTAAAAATAATCCTGGCGGGCGAAGGCGGCCAGGGGGTGCAGTCGGTGGCGGAAATCCTGGCCGAAGCGGCCAACGAGGAAGGCAAAGAAGCCCTGTACATCCCCAATTTCGGCGTCGAGCAGCGCGGCGGCGTTTCGGTGGCTTTTCTGCAGGTGGGCGACGAGCATATCGGCGCCCCGAAATTCCAGACCGGCGACGTGGTGGTTGCTTTAAGCCGGCGGGCCATCCCCCGGACCAGGCAGTACGTCGGCAAAGACACCATTTTTCTTTACGACGCCAACATTGAAGGGGCCGAACAGGAGCTGCCGCGGCACGCGAAAAAGATCCTGGCCATTCCGGCGATCAGCCTGGCCAAAAACGAACTGCATCCGCGCGTTTTTAACGTGATTATCCTGGGTGTGATCGTGAAGTTGACCGGGGTTGTTTCCGAAGAGGGCGCCAAAAAGGCGCTGGAAAGCAGGCTGAAGTACAAGTTTGACAAGGAACCGGCGTTGAGGGAACTGAACTACAAGGCCATCGAGCGCGGAATGGGGCTCGTTGCCGACGCCGGTTAGGAGGGAGAAAAAGTGACGGAAACTTACCAGGGAATCACGGTAGAAGGCAAAAAGGGGATCTGGACGGTCTTTCCGGAGCTGTGCAAGGGCTGCGGTTTGTGCATCGCCAAGTGCCCCAAAAAGTGCATGTCCTGGTCCGATTATCTGGGTGTGTACGGTACCCCTTCGGTCCGGATCGACGAGGAGAAATGCACAGCCTGCGGCATTTGCCAGCAGTTTTGCCCGGACTGCGCCATTGCCGTGGTGAGGAAGGATAAGAAGCGGGAAGATAACTGAACCGCCATATTTTATAAGCGCATAATTGTTGCCGGAAGAAGAGCTTTTTCGCGGCACTTAAAAGCCTTTTTGGAGGTTTGCTCCAACGGTGCAGACAATTTCTGCGCCGTTTTTTGTTGGCCTCAGCCATAGGACTGTGGAAAAGGGATGATTATAATAATTTCAGGAAAAATTGTGAATTATCAAGGAGGTGTTTTTATGTTTCAAGGGCTTGCGGCGGCCGACCGGGAGCATTACTTTGTTTTAAACGGGCAAAGTGTACAATTTTTAAGGAAGCGGTACAATAAAATCACCCGCTGGGTGATTGCCGACTTACTCAAACGCAGCGCCTACCGCTATCCCGATAAACCGGCACTGATTTTCGGCGATCTGACCTATACTTACCGGCAACTGGAGGAAGAGTGCAACCGCTTTGCCAACGCCCTTTTGGATTTAGGGCTGCAGCGCTATGACCGGGTGGCGATCCTGGCCCATAACACGGCCCACCACGTAATCACCTGGCTGGGCACGGCAAAGGCCGGGGGTGTTTACCTGGCCGTCAACTACCTGCTGCGCGGCAAGGAGATCAGCTACTGTATCAACCATTCGGAGAGCAAAATATTCATTGTGGAGGACGCCCTCTATGACCTGGTTAAAGATGTTCTCGGTGAGCTGCCGGGAGTAAAAACCCTGATCTGGTCGACCCAGGGGGCAGGGAGACCCGCCCCGGAGAATTTTTTGCTCTTCGACGAGTGGTACCGGAAATACCCTGCCGATGAACCCGATCTTGACCTGTATATCGAGGATCCGGTGCAGATGACCTACACCAGCGGCACAGAAACCTTGCCCAAGGGAGTAATTCTGAACAATCAGGCGCTGATGTCCCAGTACATGGGGGCAATTGTCGACGGGGAATATACGCCCGAAGACGTTAACCTGAACGCCCTGCCCATTTACCACTGCGCCCAGCGCGACGTATTTTTGACCCCCTGTTTTTGGCTCGGTGCCACCAACGTATTGCTACTGCAGGCCGATCCCCTGAAAATCATGGAGGCGGTCGAAAAGTACAGGGCGACCATGTTTTTTGCTCCGCCCACCGTCTGGATCGGGTTGCTCCGGCACCCCGGCTTTGCGAAGTACGATTTAAGTTCCATCAGGAAAGGTTATTACGGAGCCTCCATCATGCCCGTGGAGGTTTTGAAGGAACTGCTCCAACGGCTGCCCACCTGCGAACGCTTTTATAACTATTACGGCCAGACCGAGTTAAGCCCCTACCACACAATTTTAAAACCGGCCTATCAGCTGACCAAACCCGGTTCGGCCGGGCAGGGCGGCCTGAACATGGAAACGCGGTTGCTCGATGACGCGGGAAATTTTATCCGGGAACCGGGGGTGCCCGGGGAAATTTGCGGGCGCGGTCCACACGCCATGCTCATGTATTTCAAGGACCCGGAAAAAACGGAAGCGGCTTTTGCCTACGGCTGGTTCCACAGCGGCGACATCGGCGTGCTGGACGAAGACAACTTCATCACCGTGGTCGACCGCAAAAAGGACATGGTGAAGACCGGCGGCGAAAACGTACCTACCAGGGAGGTTGAAGAGGTTATTTATCTGGATCCCCGCGTATCGGAAGTGGCGGTAGTGGGGCTGCCCCACGAAAAATGGGTGGAGGCGGTAACGGCCATCGTGGTTCCGAAGGCGGGGCAGGAGATCAAGCCGGAGGAACTGGAAGCCCTGGCCAGGCAGCACCTGGCGCCGTTTAAGGTGCCCAAGGGTTTTATCTTCCTGGATGAGCTTCCCAAAACGCCCAGCGGGAAAATCCTGAAGCGTGATTTGCGCCAGCAGTTTGCAGATTTCTACGGGAAAGCGTAAGCATGGGCAAGAGGCGGGCGTTACCCGCCTCTTTTGATGACTTGCGGGAAGAAACTGCGCAAAAGGCTCGCGGGGAAATGTACCTGCACAGGAATAAGAGTTGCAGTAAATTTTAGAGATTGATAAAATTAAGACAGAGATTCGTGTATAAAACAAACCCTGGACAGACCCTGGGAATGGATGGGCGCCTTGCCGGATAAAACGGAAGCACGGAGAGGGGGTACGGATTGTATGGGTTACCGCCAAACTGTCCGGAAAGAAAAATTTTTGGGGCCTAACGCCGGGCTGGGACCAATGATCGAGGACGCTCTTCGGAATGTTTTGGAAATGGCCAAAGAAATGTCCGGGGCGCGGCAGGGAGGGATCATGTTTTACGATCCCGACCAGCGCCTGCTTTCCCTTCAATACCCGGCCTTCGACGTCCGGCGGGAAATGGTGGACGAGTACAAAGTCCGCGTAGACGGCGTGGGGGCGGCGGTGAAGGCGTTCAATACCCGTCAGCCTTTTATTTCCAACCGCTGTGTCGGCGATCCCGGTGTGATTCAAAGATACGTGGAAATGTACCGCGTGGAAAAGCTGATGTCCACTCCTCTGGAATGCGGGCCGGAGGTAATCGGCGTTTGGCACTTAAGCAACAAGCAGGAAGGCGATTGGGAAGCAGGGGACGCGGAACGCTTTCGAGTATTGGCGCGCCGGATCAGCGGGTTAATCGAACAGACCCGGCAGGCGACCCTTCAGGAGAGGCGGTATCAGATCTGGCTCTCCCTGATGCTCAAACTGGCTGAAAACGGTGACGTGCAATCGGTGGCGGAGGTGCTTGCCCAAGCCATAAACGCCTTTGTTATGGTGCTGGATCACCGGGGCATTTGCCGGGCCCGGGCGGGGCGGCTGGAAGGCGGCCGGATGACAGACCCGCTTTTAAACGTGGAAAAAAGCACATTAAAGTTCCGCGGCACTCCCGGGCAGGTTTTACCCGTTTTAGAAAACGGGTTGCCGGCTCCGGCCTGGGTAATCCCTTTGCCTGCGGGAAAAATGGACAAACTGCCGGGTTATCTCTGGATTTTGGCGGCAGAAGAGTGCCGCGTCGATCAAATCCTGCTGAACCAGGCGGCGCACGTACTGGCAGTGGCGCTGGCCAACGAGGATCGTCTGGCCGGGATCGTCGAGGCGCTGACCGGAGAATTTTTAACGCGCTTGCTCACGGGAACGCTGGACAAAACCGAAGCCTACCTGCGGGGCGGGCGGCTGGGTTTAGACTTAAGCCGACAATGGACGATCCTGCTGGCTGTCCCCGACCGGGCTCCCACGGATAATGAAGAAGTCCGGAAGCTGTGGCAGCAGTTAATCACCGTGAAAAATTTTCTCCAGGAGCAACTGGTCTCCCCGCATCCGGACTACTGGCCGGGGGTGCTGGAAAACTGCTCTTTGCTTGTTTTGGTTAGCCGGTCCGCCGGTTCGCCGGAAGGGACAAAAGCCGGCAAAATGGCCGAAATGCTTCTGAAAACGTTAGCGAGGCTGGCCGGGGAGACCGCTTTTTCGGTTGGCATCGGCGAAATGGTTTGCGAAGAACCCGCCCATTACCCGGAAGCGTACCAGGAAGTAAAATGGACGGTGGAGATTGGCCGGAAAATGTACGGGCCCGGAAAAATATTCCGGGCGGGCGATTTCGGCGCCGGTTTTTTGTTGTACGAAGCAGGCCGGGCCGGTGTTTCGCGGAACTTTGTCGACCGTTTGTTGGGCGGACTTGCCGCTTACGACCAGAAGCACAACTCACAGTACATGGCAACGCTGGAAACATATCTGGAAACTGGCGGAAACCTGGCGGCAACCGCCCGGCTGCTGCACACCCACGTGAATACGATCCGTTACCGGCTGGAACGGATCGAACAAATTACCGGCCGGAGCCTGAAAAATCCCGGAGACCGTTTTGATTTTCAGGTTGCTCTAAATGCCCGGAAACTGCGCGATTAACGATTAAATTCGGTACTTCCGGAGCGAGTCGCCCCTCACGTTTTCTGTTTACCTCTCTGATGGTACATATGGTATATATTGTATCCAAGGGCTAAAATGTCTTCAGGACGAAGCGGCTGACCGTTATGCACAGACAGGCCCGCCGGATCTGATTTCCGGGGCGAGGCCCGCAAACTTGCGGAAGTTTTCGGCAAAGAGGCGGGCCAGCTTTTGGGCCGTTTCGTCGTAGGCGCCGGCGTCCGTCCAGGTATCCCGGGGATTTAGAATTTCCGCCGGCACGCCCGGGCAATGCCTGGGAACCAGCACCTGAAAGACGGGGTCCGGCGCCAGTTCCACCTCTTCCAGCCGGCCGGAGAGGGCAGCGGCCACCATCGCCCGGGTAAGCTTGATGTCGATGCGCCGCCCCACCCCGTAAGGCCCCCCGGTCCAGCCCGTGTTCACCAGGTAAACGTTGGGGCTGTGCCGGGTGATTTTTTCTCCGAGCATGCCGGCGTAGACGGCCGGCGGGAGGGGCAGAAAAGGCGCCCCGAAGCAGGTGAGAAGGTTGCCTGCGGCGCGGTGACCCCCCGCTCGGTGCCGGCCAGCTTGCTGGTGTAACCGGAAAGGAAGTGATACATGGCCTGTTCTCTGGTTAACCTGGCCACGGGAGGCAGGACCCCAAAGGCGTCGGCCGTCAGGAAAATAACCGTTTGCGGATGCCCGCTGACGCCCGGGATGACTGCTTCCGGGATGTATTCCACGGGAAAGGCCGCCCGGGTATTTTCCGTGATGGCGGCGGATACGTAGTCGGCCGTGCGCGTTTCGGCATCCACGATGACGTTTTCTAAAACGGTGCCGAAGCGGATGGCGCTCCAGATCTGGGGCTCGTTTTCCGCCGAAAGGCAAATGCATTTCGCGTAGCAGCCGCCTTCGAAGTTGAAAATCCCTTCCTCCGACCAGCCGTGTTCGTCGTCTCCCACCAGCCGGCGCTGCGGATCCGCGGACAAAGAGGTTTTGCCTGTCCCGGATAAACCGAAAAAGAGGGCCGCGTCTCCCGCCGCCCCCAGGTTGGCCGAGCAATGCATGGGGAAAACGCCGCGCTGGGGGAGTAAAAAGTTTAAGGCGCTGAAGATCGATTTTTTGATTTCTCCGGCGTAGCTGGTCCCCCCGATGAGGATCAGGTTTTCTTCCAGGTTTAAAACGATGAAGGCTTCCGAACGGGTACCGTCCAGTTCGGGGTCGGCCTGGAAGCCGGGAGCGCAGATTACGGTAAACCCGGGCCGGTGGCCGCTAAGCTCTGCCGGCGCGGGCCGGATGAAAAGCTGCCGGACAAAAAGATTTTGCCAGGCCAGTTCGTTGATTATTCGGATTGGTAACCGAAAGCGCGGGTCGGCACCCGCAAAACCGTCAAACACAAAGAGGTCTTTATTTTGCAGGTAGGCCAGCAGCCGCCCGTAAAGGTTCCTGAACTGTTCCGGCGCCATGGGCTGGTTGACCGGTCCCCAGTTGATTTGATCGTGGACGGTCGGCAGGTCTACGATAAATTTGTCGTTGGGCGAACGGCCGGTGTACTTCCCGTTAGTCACCACCAGCGCACCGTTGCTGGCTAAAATTCCTTCCCCCCTGGCCAGGGCCGTTTCGACCAGCTGGGCGGTCGAAAGGTTACGGTATATTTGCCTGGAATTACTAAGTTTCATTATCTCTCACCCCGTCCTGCACGTCAAAAATTTTGAGAAGGAATATACCACAAGGACAAAAAGACCGTCAAGAGAAGGGAAAAAAGTATATTGTATGCTTTTTTGAGCGGGAGCGGCAGAGTGATTGCAGGTAAAAAGCAAGGGGTGTTTATTCGCAATCTTTAATTTTTAACCTGCTGATTAAAATTTAAGCAGGAAAAAGGTTATGCTCATTGAATACTATTTTAAACATCGAAAAGCAAGGGCGGATAATCGAGATCGAAATTTCAAAAGAGGTTTGGTTAAAGTTTTTAAGAAAGGGGGCGATCCGGTTTGCCTGCGGATTTCCCCGCACCGTTGATTTTCCGGCCGCGGGTTCCGGCAAGCCGGGGAGGGAAATGCTCATCGAATACAACGGAAAAGAACCAAAGGTTTCGGAAAAGGCTTTTGTTGCTCCCGACGCCACTTTGATCGGCGACGTGGAGGTGGCGGAGGAGGCCAGTATCTGGTTCGGCGCCCGGCTGCGCGGCGATATCGGAAAAATTACGGTGGGGGCGCGGACCAGCGTCCAGGATAACGTGGTGGTGCACGTTTTTGCCGGCGGAAAAACTGTCATCGGGGAAGATGTCACCGTGGCCCACGGAGCCGTTTTGCACAACTGCACCGTGGAAAAAGGGGCGGTCATCGGCATGAACGCGGTGATTTTGGACAATGCGGTCATCGGTGAGCAGGCCGTCATTGCAGCCGGCAGCGTGGTGGCCGAGGGAACGGAAATCCCGCCCCGTTCCCTGGCGGCCGGCGCGCCCGCGGTAGTGAAAAAGGAGCTTTCCGGAAAATCGCTGCTTTGGGTGGAGTTAAGCGCGCAGGCCTATGTTGAGCTGGCAAAAAACTATTTACGGCAGGGGATCGGTAAAGCGGATGCCGGCGAATAAAGGTACCCGGGCAGCAGGTAAAAAAAGCAATTTTTGCTCATTTTTTAAAGAAAACATGACGGCCTGTTTTTACCAGGGCCTCCTTTTTTTGCAGGAGCCGGAGGCGACGGTGAGCCAGCGCGATATCTTCCCGGATTTGCTGCAAGGTCGCCGGGTTAATGCCGGTGACGCGGGCGATTTCCAGATCGTTTAAGCCCTTTTTCCAGGCGCGGATCAACCTGGTGACGTTGGTCCGGTATTTCCGGCAAAGGTCTTTTTCGTTGATGACGTTTTTGGCCATGGCAGCCGGCCCCTTTACAGGTTTCAAATTTTTCCCGTTTTTGTTGCCTTTCTTTTTGTTATTCTGGCCGGCAAGATGCCCGGATATGATATTAAACTGATGGTAATGCACGCACATTCATGTTAAAATGGATGTGAAAGCAAATAAGAATTTTAATAATGGAGGACCTAATAATGGGAGGACCGCCGGCTTGAACCGGGAGCAATTGGCGGCGCCGCTTTACAAGGCGCTCCGGCGGCATCTCGAGCAGGGTTACGCCCACCTGCACGTGCCTGCTCACCGGCAGGGGGAGGCGCTGCCGTCTTTATTGAAACAGGAAGATTTTTTTCAAATGGATCTGACGGAGTTGCCGGGTCTGGACAACCTGTCCAGTCCCGGCGGTGTGATCGCCCGCGCCCAGGAGTTGGCTGCGCAGCTCTACGGAGCGCAGGCCGCCTTCTTCCTGGTGAACGGTACCACCGCCGGGCTGCAGGCCCTGCTGCTGGCCGCCTGCCGTCCGGGGGAAAAGGTTGTGGCGGCACGCGACAGCCACCGGTCCGTTCTCGCCGGGCTCATTTTCAGCGGCGCCGACCCGGCTTTTGTCGTCCCGGAGCTCCTTCCCGAATTTGGGATTCCCGCCGGGATCAATTCTGAAAAACTGGCCGCAACTCTGGAGGAGCAGCCGGACGCCCGCGGGGTTTTCGTGGTTTATCCGAATTACTACGGGGTTGCCGCCGGCTTGCGGGATCTTGTCGGGGTTGCCCACGCCAGGGAGAAGCCCGTTCTGGTCGACGAGGCGCACGGCGCCCATTTCCCCTTTCATCCCGCCCTGCCCGCGGAAGCACTGGCTGGCGGGGCGGACGCCGTGGTAATGAGCATGCACAAAACGGGAGGCTCACTTACCCAGTCGTCTTTGCTGCACCTGAACAGCCGCCGTCTATCGGCCCGGCGGGTGGCGGCAGCCCTGGCGCTGCTGCAGACGAGCAGTCCTTCGTATTTGCTGATGGCTTCCCTGGATCTGGCCCGCCGCCAGTTAGCCGTCCAGGGCCGCGCACTGCTCCAGCGCACCCTCGAGCTGGCTGCCTCCGTGCGGGCGGAATTGGGCAAGGTACCCGGCATCCGGTTATTGACGGAAGATTGTCTGCCCGGTTCCTTAAAAGGAACCGGCGAAGAGCGGGTACTGGACCCGACGCGGATCACGATCAACGTCCGCGGTCTGGGGTTAAGCGGACACCAGGCGGCCCGTTTGCTTTCCGAAAAATATAAAGTGAACTGCGAGCTGGCGGATTATGACAACGTTGTCGCCGTCATCGGCATCGGGGTAAATGAAGAGGATTGCCGCCGGCTCGTCCATGGTTTAAGGGAAATTGCCCGGGAGGAGGCGCAGCCGGGCAGGAGGCTGCCGGCGATTTTAAGTCCGCCCCCCCTTCCCCGGAAGAGGATGACCCCGCGGGAGGCCTGGTTCAGCCCGGCCAGAGCGGTTCCCTTGCCTTCCAGTGCGGGTTTTGTTTGCGCCGAGTGGGCAGCCGCTTACCCGCCCGGGGTGCCCGTGATTTACCCGGGAGAAGAGATTACGCCGGAGATAATTGAATACCTGCAAGCTTTGAAAAGGAATAATGTTCCGGTAGCCGGTCCCGCCGATCAGTCTTTAGCCAGCATCCTTGTTATTGATGAGTAAGCAAAAAGCGCTAAGCAGGGAAAAGTTATTCAGGTAAAAAGGCACAAAGTAAAAAGTCATGGTTTTCTTGAAAGTCATGGTTTACCTGATGGAAGAAACAATCGTTCCCACGAGCAACTCCATATAAGATCAGGCACAAAGTTTTGCATGCATAAAGACCAAAGTTAATATTCCCGGTACATTTCTCTTTGTGCCTTAGTGTCTTTGTGCCTGGTGCCTTTCTTTATTCTGCTTGCGGAGGACGGGTGAGTGCGAGGTATATTTATTGTTTTTGAAGGGATCGACGGCGCAGGCAAGAGCACCCAGGTGAAAATGCTGGCGGAAGCACTGGTGCGCCGGGGTTGCCGCGTGGAGGTCTGCCGGGACCCCGGGGGAACAAAAATGGGCGAGCGGATTAGAAAAATCCTGCTTGACCCGGCGGAGAGCATCACTCCTCCGGCGGAAGCTTTGCTGTATGCCGCCTCCCGCGCGCAGCTGGCGGCCGAAGTCATCCAGCCCGCCTTGCGCCGGGGGAAGGTCGTGATCGGCGACCGGTTTTCCGATTCCACGCTGGCTTACCAGGGCTTCGGCCGGGGGCTGCCCGTGGATTTGCTGCGTCGGGTGAATAAACTGGCTGACGGGGAGCTTGCCCCTGATTTAACCGTGCTTCTCGATCTCCCCCCGGAGATGGTCAACGAGCGCCTGGCCGGCCGGCGTGACCGCCTGGAAAAGGAAGCTGTGGCTTTTTTTGAAAGGGTGCGGCAGGGGTATTTAACGCTGGCCGGGGAGAAACCCGAAAGCTGCCTGATTCTGGACGCCCGCCGGCCATTGGAAGAAATCCGGCAGCAGGTGCTCGGGAAGGTAGAAAATTTACTTGGATCACTTTGCAAATAATCCTGTTTTATTTACAATTTATTTAAAAGTAAAGAAATACAAATTAAAGTAAAGGAGTTGTCTTCCGGTGTTTGCCAAGGTTTCTAAGAAAGGTCAAATAACCCTGCCTGCCGAAGTCAGGAAACGCTTAAATATCGAATTGGGGACGTATGTACGTTTTATTATCGAAGGCGGAAATGCCTGGATTGTTCCCGCCGGCAAGGGGATCGAAACACTTCAAGGAAGTGTTAATGTATCCGGCCCGCAGGATTTTAAGGCAGTCCGCCAACAGGCCATGGAGGAAAATGTACGTGAAAGAAATGCGCGTAATTGATGCCAATATCTTACTTCGCTTTTTACTAAACGACCTTCCGGAACAGGCAAATCGCTGTGCGATGTTGTTAAAGCGAGTGGAAGCCGGCAGGGAGGAGGTACTTTTACCCGATCTTGTCCTTGCTGATGTGGTCTGGACGCTGGAAAAGTTTTATAAGCAACCGAAGGTCAAAATTCGCGACCTGCTTATGCCCATTCTTAACTTGCGGGGCCTGCGCTTTTCCAGTAAGGAGGCGGGGAGGCAGGCTTTCCATTTTTACACGGAGAAAAACCTCGATTGGACCGACGCATTTATCGCTGCCCAGATGCTGGCCAAGGGCCGAACCCAAATTTATTCTTATGACCATGATTTTCAAAAAGTGCCCGGGATTAGCCGGTTGGAACCCTAAGGGGAACCCTGAGGTTTGGCGCCCGCTTTCCGGAAAGGAACTGTCCGGATGAAATTTTTCAGCGAAATCATCGGCCATCAAAAGATTATCAGCCTTTTGCGCAAATCGATCACTGCCGGGCGGGTGGCCCACGCCTACCTTTTTCTGGGGCCGGCGGGCGTCGGCAAAAGGACCGTGGCCCGGACCTACGCCCGCGCCCTGCTGTGCCCGCACCCCCGGGACGGGGATGCCTGCGGCGACTGCCGCGGCTGCCGCCAGGCGGCGGAGGGAAACCATCCCGACCTCCTTTTTGTGAAACCGGCCCCCGGCACCATTAAAATCGACCAGGTGCGGGAGGTCCAGCGCCGGGTCGCGCTCACCCCTTACCAGGGCCGCCGCCAGGTCTGTCTGATCGAACAGGCCCAAACCATGACCGTCGAGGCGGCCAACTGTTTTTTAAAAACCCTGGAAGAACCCCCGGCGGGCATTGTTTTTATCCTGGTTTCCGAACAGCCTTACGCTTTGCTGCCGACGGTCGTCTCGCGCTGCCAGCAGGTCTTTTTTCATTCCCTGGCGCCCGCCGAGGTGATGGAGGGCCTGCTCAGGCTGGCCGGTCTGGACCGGGAGCGCGCCGAACTGCCGGCGGTCCTTTCCGGGGGCAGCCTGGGGCGGGCGCTTGCGCTGGCGGCGGAAGGGAATCTGACCGGCCCCAGGGAAAAAGTTTTCACGACGGCCGCCGCTCTCGCCCAGGCATCCCCCGCCCAGGCCTGCCGGCTGGCCCAGGCCTTCGCCGGCGAACGGGAGGAACTGCAGGTTTTTTTGGAGACGCTTTTGCTCTGGTACCGCGACTTGCTGGTCTGGCGCCTGGCGGGCGACGAGAAAATGATTGTGAACCGGGATTTTCTGCCGCTTCTCCGGCGGGAGGCGAAGAACTGTACTGTTTTCCGGATTCTTGATATAATAGAGAAGGTTGAACAAGCCCAAAAGCACCTGCGGGCAAATGCCAACCCCCGGCTGGCAGCCGAGGTTTTGTTTATGCAACTGGGAAGGAGGGGTGAAAATGCCCTGCCGGGTTATCGGGGTAAGGTTTAAAAAGGCAGGAAAGGTTTATTATTTCGATCCGGCGGCGGACGAACTGGCCCCCGGTGACGAGGTCATCGTCGAGACCGTCCGCGGTTTGGAGTACGGGCAGGTCGTCACCGGGCCGCTCGAAATAATGGATGATCATGTGGTTACGCCGCTTAAAAAGGTAATCCGGAAGGCTACCGAGGAGGACAGGCGGCACCTTGCCGCGGTGCGCGACAAGGAACGCCACGCCTACGCCGTTTGCGCACAAAAAATTATGGCCCACGGATTGCCCATGAAGCTCATCGAGGCGGAGAAGACTTTCGATGAAAGCAAGTTGATTTTTTATTTCACCGCCGAGGGAAGGATCGATTTCCGCGAACTGGTTAAGGATCTGGCGGCAGTTTTCCGGACCAGGATTGAATTGCGCCAGATCGGGGTGCGGGACGAAGCAAAGATGATGGGCGGCCTGGGCTGCTGCGGCCGCGAACTCTGCTGCGCCACCTGGCTGGCCGACTTTGCCTCGGTTTCGATCCGGATGGCCAAGGAGCAGAATCTGCCTCTGAATCCCACGAAAATATCCGGGATCTGCGGGCGTCTGATGTGCTGTTTGAAATACGAAAACGAACTTTACGAGGAAGCCAGGGAAGGTTACCCGCCGGTGAACAGCCGGGTGACGACCCCCGACGGGGAAGGGAAGGTAACCGGCATCAATATCTTTAAAAAAACGCTGACCATTGAG
Organism: Armatimonadota bacterium; assembly: GCA_023511535.1. Lineage (GTDB taxonomy): Bacteria > Bacillota > Desulfotomaculia > Desulfotomaculales > Nap2-2B > JAIMBK01. The sequence continues at coordinate 17,077 of JAIMBK010000001.1, read as the reverse complement.
CTGAAAGAGAGTAAAATGGTGAAAGAGTATCCCCTGGCCCAAATCAAGACCCAGGATGCGGGGTGTGATGGCGGTGGAAACGCTAACGGCAATGCTCAGGCAGGCGGAGAGCAAGCTGCGGGAACTGGAAAGCGACCTGCACAAGATAAAAAAGCTGGCTGCCCTGCTCCTCGAAGAAAACAGTGCCCTGCGCTCGGCGCTGGGGCGGGTGTGCGGACAGGAAGCGGAAGCTGAGGACGAAGGCAAGGTTCCCGCGCCCCCAGGTTCCGGCGGCGCCCTGGAAAACCTGCAGCGCCTCTACGAACAGGGCTTTCACATTTGCAACGTTCATTTCGGTCATCTCCGGAAAGATGAATGTTTATTCTGCGTCTCCTTGCTGGAGCGAAGCAGGGCCGGGCATAAAATTTAGTCGATTTTCGATTTTCGGGGACACTTTACTGAATTTCCGGTAAGTATAATTCAGTATGGTGTCCCCAGAATTACTAAGGAAAGGGGTCGGCAGGATGAACGGCCGGCAGCCGGGAACCCTTTATCTGTGCGCCACGCCGATTGGAAACCTGGAGGATGTCACCCTCCGGGTTTTGCGTGTGCTGCAGGAAGTGGATTTGATCGCCGCCGAGGATACCCGGCGGACCCGCAAGCTCCTTGCCCGCTACGGCATCCATACCCGGCTGATCAGCTATCACGAGCACAACCGGCGCACCAAAGGCGCCCGGCTTTTAAATTTACTGCAGGAAGGAAAACAGGTGGCTTTGGTTACCGACGCCGGTTTACCGGGAATATCCGACCCAGGGGAGGAGATGGTGGCGCTGGCTTTGGCAAACGGGATCAAAGTTGTTCCGGTTCCCGGGCCCAACGCCGCACTGACCGCCCTGGTGGCGTCCGGACTTCCCGCCGGCCGTTTTTCCTTTGAAGGTTTTTTGCCCGTCCAGGCCGGGGCCAGGATGGAGCGGTTGCAGTCCCTAAAGGAAGAAACGCGGACGTTGATTTTTTACGAGGCGCCGCATCGTTTGCAGGGAACGCTGCAAGACCTCCTGACCGTTCTGGGCGACCGGAAAATCGCGGTGGCGCGTGAGTTGACCAAGGTCCACGAGGAAATCTGGCGGGGAAATTTAAGCGCCGCCCCGGCATATTTTCAAAATCCGCGCGGGGAGTTTACCCTGGTGGTAGCGGGCGCCGAAAAGACGGAAACCGTCGGGCAAGAACCGCCTTCCCGGCCGCTGATTGCCGAAAAAGTGGCTGCTCTGGAGGCCGGCGGAAGGGACCGCCGGCAGGCGATAAAAGAAGCAGCCAGGCTGTTGAAGATGAGCAGGCGCGAAGTGTATTCCGCCCTGGTTCGGGCTAAAGAAAAGCAAACGCCTGAGTAAACACGTGGTTCGTTTGCCGTCTTCCAAAAAACTTTAGGCAGCCGCGCAAGACCGGTTCCCGACCGGGTTCCTGTCCGGCGGCTGCTGATCCATTATCCTGCATAGAAATATGATTGCCTGTTCTTTGCCTGATTCTCCACACTGTGCTACATAGCCTTCGCGTTTTCAAACATGCTCAGGGCGCACTGCCGGCAGACCAGCTTCCCGCGGTAGTGCTGGGTGTCCGCGGCGTTTCCGCAGAAAATGCAGGCGGGCTCGTACTTCTTCAGGATAATTTTCTCGTTGTCGACGTAAATTTCCAGCGCATCCTTCTCGTCGATACCCAGCGTCCGCCTGAGCTCGATCGGAATGACCACCCTGCCGAGCTCGTCCACTTTTCTGACAATACCTGTGGATTTCATTTTCTATCCCTCCCCTTTTTAAACATAATTCGACAAATTAAATCAATATTATGCAAGTAAATGGTACCAAGCATGCCATTAAAAGTCAATACTTTTTTTGAAAATCTTTGGATCTTTTTGTATGGAAATGTACTTTTGCCAAAAAACTTGACAAGCGGACTTTGTTTTTCTACAATAGGCTTGCAGATTCCCCCCCCTTTTTTATTTTTCGGTGCCTGTCCGCAAAGGGCCGGATCCTTTTTAACCGCGGTTGGAAAAATTTTAACTAATATGCAGAAGGAAGGAGCCTGTCTTGCCGGAAAGAAAAACTTTTTACATCACTACGCCGATTTATTACCCCAGCGATAACCTGCACATCGGCCACGCCTACACCACGGTGGCCGCCGATGCCCTGGCCCGCTTCAAGCGCCTGACGGGTTGCGAAGTCCGGTTTTTGACCGGTTCCGACGAACACGGGCAAAAGATTGAGCGCACCGCCCGGGCCAGCCGGCAAACGCCCCTGGAGTACGTGGACAAAATCGTGGCCGGGTTTAAGCGCCTTTGGGAAGCCCTGCTGATCAGCTACGACGATTTTATCCGCACCACGGAGGAAAGGCACAAAAGGGTGGTCCAGGCGATTTTCAGCAGGCTTTATGAGCAGGGCGATATTTATAAAGCAGTCTATGAAGGCTGGTATTGCACCCCCTGCGAAACCATGTGGACCCAGGGGCGCCTGGAAGAGGGAAAATGCCCGGACTGCGGGCGGCCGGTGGAAAAAGTGGCGGAGGAAAGCTACTTCTTCCGGATGTCCAAATACGCCGATCGCCTGTTGCAATACATCGACGAACACCCCGACTTTATTTTACCCGTTTCCCGGCGCAACGAGATGATCAGTTTTATCAAAAGCGGCCTGGAGGATCTGTGTGTTTCCCGGACCACCTTCGACTGGGGGATCCCGGTGCCTTTCGACCCGGGGCACGTCATTTACGTCTGGGTGGACGCCCTGACCAATTATATTTCGGCCCTGGGCTACGGCAGTGAAGATGACGCCTTGTTTAAAAAATTCTGGCCCGCCGACGTGCATATCGTCGGCAAGGACATTGTTCGCTTCCACAGCGTGATCTGGCCGATTATCCTGATGGCGGCCGGCATTGAACTGCCCAGGCAGGTGATGGGCCACGGCTGGCTGCTGCTGGAAAGCGGCAAGATGAGCAAATCCCGCGGCAACGTTGTTGACCCGCTGGTGCTGATTGACAAGTACGGCCCAGACGCCATCCGGTATTACCTTCTGCGGGAAATGCCCCTCGGGGTCGACGTTTACTATAGCGAAGAGGCGCTGGTAGAAAGGATCAACCAGGATCTGGCCAACGATTTGGGCAACCTGGTCAGCCGGACGCTGGGGATGGTTGATAAATATTTCCAGGGAAAGATTCTCCCGCCCGCTGAATCCGCGGAGCCGGATCAGGAACTGGTTGAACTGGCGGAAGAAACCCCGGGAGCGGTGGAAGACTTAATGGATAAACGGGAGATTGCAGGCGCCCTGGCGGCCATCTGGCGGCTGGTGGGGCGGGCCAATAAATATGTGGACGAGACGGCCCCCTGGGCCTTATCTAAGGATCCGGAGAAACGGGGCAGATTGCAGACTGTCCTGTACAACCTGGCGGAGTGCGTGCGCTTCATCGGGGTTTTGATTTCCCCTTTCCTGCCGGCCACTCCGCCCCGGCTCTGGCCCCAGCTGGGCATTGCCGATCGCCCGGATTTGCAGACCTGGGATTCGCTCCAGTGGGGAAGACTGCCGCAGAACCTGGCCACGCACCGCGCCGAAGCCCTCTTCCCCCGGATTGACCCGGAAAAGGCGCTGCAGAAGTAAAGGCAAAGAGGCAAAAGGCACAGAGACACAAAGAAATAGAGGCATAGACGAATTTTTCCTTTGTGCCTTTGTGCCTGTGCACTTTGTGCCTTACTGTTTTTAAAGGAGTTGGACGGTTTTGAACGATGCGGTAAAGCCGGCTGCGGGCGCGGACGGGCTGGTGCTGGTTGATACCCACGCCCACCTGGTCGACGAAGCATACAATCGGGACAGGAAAGAAGTCATTGAACGCGCCAGGGCCGGCGGGGTGGTGCAGATCGTCAACGTGGGCTTCGATCTGGACTCGTCCCGGAATTCGGTGGCTTTGGCCCGGGAATACGATTTTCTCTACGCCGCGGTGGGCGTCCACCCGCATGACGCCGCCCGCGTGCCCGCCGGTTACCTGGATGAGCTCGGCAAGCTTGCCCGCGATCAAAAAGTGGTGGCCATCGGGGAAACGGGGCTGGATTATTACCGGAACTTAAGCCCCCGCCCGGAGCAGCGGCGGGTGTTCCGGGAGCAGCTGGCCCTGGCCCGGGAGCTGGAACTGCCCGTCATTATTCACGACCGCGACGCCCACGGGGAAGTGCTGGAAATTTTCAGACAGGACGGTTTGGGCCCCGCCGGCGGGGTGCTGCATTGTTTTTCCGGGAGCTGGGAAATGGCCCGGGAATGCCTGCGCATGGGTTTTTACATTTCCCTTGCCGGCGTGGTGACTTACCCCAAGTCCACGCGCCTCCAGAGCATCGCGGTTAATTTACCGCTGGAGCGCCTGCTGGTGGAAACAGACTGTCCCTACCTGAGCCCCGAGCCGCGGCGCGGGAAACGCAACGAACCGGTATACGTCCGCTACGTCCTGGAGCGGATTGCCCAACTGCGTAAGATGGCCGCCGCAGAACTGGCCCTGTTGACTGCCCAAAACGCCCGCCGCTTGTTCCGGCTGCCAGAGTTAACCTGAGTTGTACCGGGCGCGGAAAAAGGCACCGGGCACGCAGGTTTCCCGGAAACTGTTCAGACAAGAATTAACAATTTCCTGAGGGCGTTATTCCGCCGTCCGGCTTTTGACAACTGACGACCGGTTAAGCGTGGCCTCCCTGTTCAGCAATAATTTCCTGCAAATTGCGCAGCACATCTTCGGGCGACTTACCCTGCGCGTTAATCACCGGAGCATACGTGGTAATGACCGGGTTGGTGGCCAGGGCATAGGTATGCTCGTCCTCGCCCGGGGTATTTTCTCCGGTTATAATCATCGCTGCCGCCCCGAGGGAATTTGCGGGGCTGACTACTTCGTAGCCGTGCCGGGCCAGGTAGTTTTTAATTTCTTCCAGGTTGTCCTGAACGGCAACCTTCACGAAAATTGCCTCCTTTCCTTAGAATTGGCCTTCCTGCCGTCAAACTTTTTTTATTATGGGAAGGCAGTTCTTTTTTTATTCGAGGGTCATTCTATCCTGAAAGTCCAGGCACAAAGTTTTTCAGGCACAAAGTAAAATATTCAGGTCACCTCTGTTTCTTTGTACCTTTGGGCCAGTGAATTTTATGTCTTTGTATTTGCCCGACTGCCAACCCTGCTGCTTACCGGGGGGATGGCAACAACTTTTCTTTTTCCTTCGACATTAATTTTTCCTTTCGCTAGCAGGAAAACCAGAGGCGGCCCAAGAATAATATAACCAAAAGTATATATTTGTCCTGTTACCGGTGGTAAACCAGAGGTGTTGATATGGAGTGGTGTACTTTGGGACGTCCCGGAAGCCAAAAACCAGGAAAAGGTCCTGGCCGCCTCCAGCAAAGCCTTTGGAGAGCAAGATTCTTCCGGATTTGTCTGGCAGCCGGAATAATCATCATTGTTTTGAGTTTGCTGGGTTATGCCTGGGCAAAAAAGAAGGTCACCCTGGTCGTTGACGGCCGGGAGATGCAGGTCCGGACGTATAGCCGCACGGTGGCCGATTTACTGAAAAGTCAAGGCATAACCTTTTCCTCGTCTGATCAGATCGATCCGTCGTTAGACACCTCCTTGAAAGAAAACCTGCGGGTGGTGATCAATCACGCCGTCCGGGTGACGCTGACGGCGGACGGGCAAACAAAGGAGGTTCTTACCTGCCGGAATACCGTTGGGGATGTTTTGCAGGAACAGGGGATTCCTGTAAAACCCGGTGATCTTGTGGAACCGGCTCCGGACAGTTCCGTTGCCGGGGGAATGGAAATAAAAGTTGTGCGCGTGCACACCGAGGAGGAGGTAAAGGAGGTTCCGGTTGCCTGCCCGACCCGCCGGGAAATAGACCCTGACCTGGCCAAAGGGTTCAGTAGGGTGGTGCAGGCCGGTAAAGACGGGCTGGAAAAACAGCGCTGGCAGATCGTTTATCACGACGGTCGGGAGGTGGAGCGCCGGCTGATCGGGAGCACGTTGGTGAGGGAACCCGTTGAACGGGTAATCCGGGTCGGTGCCCTGCAGCAGGTCTCCCGCGGCGGCCAGGATATCCGTTTTAGCCGGGCGCTGGACGTAATCGCGACAGCCTACACTTATACGGGGCGCAATACCGCTTCCGGAACCCCCCCGCACTTCGGAGCCGTAGCGGTAGATCCCCGGGTAATTCCCCTGGGTTCCCGCTTGTATGTGGAGGGTTACGGTTTTGCCCGGGCCCTGGATACGGGCGGGGCAATCAAGGGCAACCGGATTGATGTTTTCTTTGAAACAAAAGAACAAACCAGGCGCTGGGGAATCCGCCGGGTCAGGGTGTATATTCTCGAGTAGTTGTCTGGGGGAACGTAAAGTGTTGAAAATAGTGGCATAAAGGCAACAAGGCACAAAAGCACAGAGGCACGGAGGCATAAAGGCATAAAGGTACCGGACAAAAAATCCGGTTTTTCTTTTTTGGGCGGAAGCTTGCTTTGCCGAACAAAAATTATTATTATAATTTTAGTAGAAACATTCCGGAATGGAGGGATAGGGTCCAAAGTACACAAGGCCTAAAGGTTCCGGAAAAAGGAGGAGTTCTCATAACGAACGTTCTTCCTCTCCATAAATGTAAAAGTATTTACCCCCAATTCCTAATCCCTATTCCCTAATCCCTATTTTCTGTGCCTCTGTACTTTGGGCCCGGAGAAAATGTCCCTGCCCAAAATCTTGGCCGAACACGGTTTTCGCTGCCGGAAAAGATGGGGGCAAAACTTTCTGGTGGACGAAAATATTCTCCGTAAAATTACAGCGGCGGCCCGGCTCTCCCCCGCCGATATCGTGGTGGAAATCGGCGCCGGTACCGGTGTCTTGACCCGGGCGCTGGCGCAAAACGCCGGGCTGGTCGTGGCGGTCGAAATAGACCGCAGATTGATGCCGGTGCTTACCGAAAACCTGAAGGATTTCGACAATGTGGAACTGGTTTTCCGTGACGCCCTGGCGCTGGACTTTGACGCCCTGGTCAAAGAAAAGGCAGCCGGGCGCGCCGGTCCGCCGGCGGCTGTTCCGGCTTATAAAGTGGTGGCCAATATTCCCTACGCGATCACGACGCCGCTGCTTTTGCACCTGCTGCGGGGGAAGTTTCATTTTTCTTTTTTGCTCCTGATGGTCCAGCAGGAAGTTGCCCGGCGCCTCGTAGCCGGGCCAAAAGACGGGGATTACGGGGCCTTCAGCATAGTTGTCCAGTATTATACGGAGCCGAAAATCCTGTTCCGGGTGCCGCGGACGGTATTTTACCCCCGGCCGGAGGTGGATTCGGCGGTGGTTTGCCTGGAAAGAAGAATCAAGCCGGCTGTAGAGGTCCCTGACGAGGACCTTTTTTTTGGTCTCGTGCGCAGCGCTTTCGGGCAGCGCCGGAAAACCATTTTGAATGCCCTGGCCGGCGGCCCCCCAACCGCGGCGGCCCCGCCCGGTTCGGCCCGCGGCCTGACCAGAGACGCCTGGCGGAAAATCCTGCAAGCGGCCGGGATTGACCCCGGCCGCCGCGGTGAATCTTTGGGCAGCGAGGAATTTGCCGCCCTCGCCCGGCAATACGCGCAGTCGATTGCCGAATTGGTTCCAAATCAACCTGGAAAGAAGTGATCACCGGATGTATTTTATCAGCCCGACCAGGGGGAGGCTGGCCTTCGAAGAAATGATGGCCGACATCGTCGGCTACATTACCGGCCTGCCCACCTCGCAATACAAGATCATCATCGGTTCCGACTCCCAGGTGAAGCACGAATCCTGCTTTGTCACCGCCCTGATTGTGCACCGGTTGGGCAAGGGGGCCCGCTACTACTACCGGAAAAAGCTGCACCGGAAGATTAAAAGTTTGCGCCAGAAAATTTTTTACGAAACCAGTTTGAGTCTGGAACTGGGCGGCCTGGTGGCCAAGTATCTGGCTGAATGCGGTTTAGACGACCTGGAAGTGGAAATTCACATCGACGTAGGTAAGCAGGGAGAAACGCGCGATCTGATCAAAGAAGTAGTCGGGATGGTCACCGGGAGCGGTTTCCAGGCGAAGATCAAGCCGGAAGCCTTTGGCGCCGCCAGCGTTGCCGATAAGCACACCAAGTAGCCGGCAGGTTTTAAGAAGTAATCGTGCCGAGAAACTTTTCCAGCAGGTCGAACCTCCTCTCCGGGTGATACCCCAGATAAGCTACACCGCTGCAGGTGCGGTCCCGCCACTCCCCCCGGTAGGCCTGCATGGCCTCCAGGCAGTCGCCGATGATCGTTTCCGCAATCCGGTGGCAATGCACGGGATCTTTTTGCGAAGAACCGAGCCGCGCGTGGGGAATGGACGTGCCGATCGCCACCTGCAGCCCCTTTTTTGCCGCCAGCGCCAGCGCCACCGGGGGGATGGCCAGTTCCCGCACGGGGATCTGCTCCCAAAAGGGGCGGGAAATGGCGTGCGGTCCATGGGCCGGGGAGGCGCTGCCGAGTTCTTTTTCCAGCCCGACGGTCCGGTTCAAAAGAACCCTGATTTTAATCAAATAGCTGGCCAGGGAAGACGAAACGGCGGGCCCGTCCGCCGGGTAACAGTCGGTTAGAGCCAGATGAAGGTTTTCCTTCCGCATCTTTTTCACCAGTTCCGCCAAAGCGCCGCCGATTTCTCCAGCCATGTCCCCGTCCACAAAAAGAATTGTTTCCGCCCCCAATTCGCCCGCCCGGGCGGCCCCCACCGCCCGGGGCACGTCAATTCCCAATGGTTCCTGAAAACAAACGGGTTGAATATTGCGGAGCCCGAACTGTTTAATTACCGCCAACGAATTGTCCCGGCAGCCGTTCAGGACCGGGATAACCAGATCGACCCCCGCGGTGAGTAAAGTTTGGATGACCTTACCGATGGTTGGTGCTTCGTTTTTAGCAGGAATTACGGCCGCGATCATAAGAACCTCCTTTAAAAGCAGGAATTAGGAATTAGGGGGTTAGGAATTGGGGATAGAATTAGTTCTCAACTCCATCACTTTAGCATATTCACCAGATTAACTGGTTGAAACATACTATGTAGGTAAAATATGGAGGTGAGGGCTGTGGATAAGATCAATACTGGTGATATCGTCGCCCGCCTGTCGTACGGAGGGGATATATTTTTTAAGGTAATGGAGATTTTCAATGACGGCGACGGGAAAGAATACGCCCGCTTAAAAGGGCTCGACCTGCGTCTTCTGGCCACCTCCCCCATAGACGACCTGCAAAAGGTGGAACCTGCCCGGGTGGCCGCCTTCTGGCACTCCTTCATGACCAGAAATCACGAGCAGATGCGGCGAATTTTTCAGCGCCGGCAGGAGGAGCACCGCCAAAGAATGAACCGGGCCACGGGTTACGCCGAAAACAAGATCGAAAGCTTTGACGTGCCCGGTTCCGTCCTGCACATTGACGGTGACGGCGATTACCTGGATTTATGCCTGACCACCTACCGGCAGCTGGGCATCCCCGCCCACGGCTACTGCATCCCGGAAGAAGAACAGGTCGGAGAGCTGGACGCTCTGCTGCGCACGCACCGTCCGGACATCCTGGTGCTCACCGGTCACGACGGCATTGTCAAAGGAACGCGGGATTTTTCCGACCTGAAAAATTATCACCATTCCAAAAACTTTATAGAAGCTGTAAAGGTCGCCCGGGGGTACGAAAAAAGCAAGGACGACCTGATTATTTTCGCCGGCGCCTGCCAGTCCCACTACGAGGCCCTCCTGGCGGCGGGGGCCAACTTTGCCAGCTCGCCCCAGCGCGTTCTGATCCACGCTTTTGATCCCGTTTTTGTCGTGGAAAAAATTGCTTATACATCAATCTATGATCCGATCCCCTTAAAAGACATTATTTCCGCGACGATTACCGGTTTTTCCGGCATCGGCGGCGTGGAAACGAGAGGAAAGTACCGCCTGGGCGTCCCCAAATCGCCGTATTGAGACAAAAACGCAAAGGCCCAAAGAAATATGTCCGGCCGGAAATATTTTTACTTTGTGCTTTTGTACGGCGACCGGCGACCGGCGACCGACCCGTCACCCTTCTTCCGCTTTCTGCATATGATGCTGGAAAGACGGGGAGGGTCGGATGATGGATCGGCACTTACGGGTTTTGGGCAAATCGAAGGGAAAGCTCCTGAAATTGCCGAATGTGGTGGGAGTAGGCGTAGGAATTAAAAAAGCGGGGGAGGAAACAACCGGCCGTTTATCCCTGGTTGTTTTTGTGGAAAAGAAGATTCCCGCCCGGGAACTGCGCAGAGACCAGGTTGTTCCTTTGAAAATTGGCGATCTGGAAACAGACGTCATCGAAACCGGGAGGTTCCGTTTTTTAAGCGACCCTTTAGCTGGGCGCACCCGCCGGGTCCGGCCGGCCCCGCCCGGCGTCAGCATCGGCCATTTCCGGGTTTCCGCCGGTACTTTCGGCGCCGTAGTCAGGGATAAAAATACTAAAGAGAAGCTGATTTTAAGCAATAACCACATCCTGGCCAACGCCACCAACGGCCGGGACGGGCGGGCGGCAATCGGCGACCCTGTTTTTCAGCCCGGTCCGCACGACGGCGGGGGCCCGCGCGATCGTATCGGTAGCCTGCTCCGTTTTGTACCGGTAAAGCGCAGCGAACAGGAAGCGGAATGTCCGGTGGCGGCGGCCGTGTCCCGCGCGGGGAACGTTCTCCTGCACGCTTTCCGCCCCAATTACGATCTCCGGTTCACCAGGCGGACGCAGGAAAGCAACTTGATTGACGCCGCGGTGGCCCGCCCGGATTCCCCCGGCCTGATCGACGACAATATCCTGGACATTGGCCCGGTTAACGGGGTGGGTGAGCTTCAGCCGTCCGATCAGGTGCTGAAAAGCGGCCGGACCAGCGGGTTGACGGAGGGAAAAGTGCTTTCCGTCGGCGTTACGGTAAAGGTCGATATACTCGAGGACGAAATCGGCTGGTTTGCCGACCAGATTATGACCGATCTGGTTTCCAGGCCGGGAGACAGCGGTTCTCTGGTCCTCAACGATAAAAAAGAGGCGGTGGGTTTGTTGTTTGCCGGCTCAGATAAATATACGGTTTTTAACCGGATCCAGAACGTCCTGGAAAAACTCAATCTGATTTTCTAAGCCGCCCGGCAAGGTTCTGGGTTCCCCGGCCCCCTGCGGGTTATTTTATTCTCCATGTTCTGTAGTTAAATTTAAGAATACCCGGGAGAAAAGAGGGGGAAGTCAGTTTGGGCCAGGATATTTCCCGCGCCGGCAAAATTGCTCTGGTCATGCTCGGAGAAGTGCCGGCGATCGGGCCGTCTTTTCGGAGAAAAGAAGAAGCCAGATGGAACGCGCAAGGATTGCTCAAGAAAATTGACCACTTTCTTCAAGAAGCGCATCTCCATCCCTACCGGGTTATGTTCCAGCGCCAGGCGGACGGTTGCTCCACGCTGGTGATTAAAAGCGGGACGGCCGCCGTTGAGATCCTGGCGAACATGGATGAATTATTGTTAAAAAGATTTCAAAAGGTTTTCCGGAATTTATTTATCCTGACCTGTTTTTACGAAGGGGACGGCAAGCTGGAGTGTCTGGCGGTGACGGAAGGTTTGGGAGCAGTTTTGTATTCAGCTTGCGATTTTAGTTTTTTTCAGACTCGCTAGTATTATTCCAATTGCTCCCAGGCGGGACAAATTTTATGATCCGCGCCTTATGGACAAGCCTGCCAGGTTGTCAGTAGATTTTTCTGCAAATCTTGTCGAATAGAGGGAATTGCCAGGAAAAGAATTAAACTGTTAATCTGTAAATAAATAACCTGATATCCAGACCGTGGGGACGAAGGGATGGTCTGGATAAATTAAAGAAAGGGGCGAGTCCATGCTGTTTTCCAGACGAACAAAGTTATTGAAAGCGCTGGCTGTCTTTTTGTTTTTGGGATTTCTGGCGGCGGCGGCGCCGGTAAAAACGCCGGCGGCGGAGCTCCCGGACGCCGCCGGGGCGGATAGCACCTGCGCCAAACTGGTCTACTGGTTTTCCGCCGACACCGAATCCAAGTATTATAATTACACCTACCGGATCGTTTCCAGTGACCCGGTCAAAAAATATTATTATTTTTATCCGGATACGAAGATAATCCGCGTTTATTATAACGGGCGCTACCCGGTGGTCATCCGGGAGCCTCAACCGCAGCCAAAACCGCAGCCGCAACCTCAACCACAACCGCAGCCAAAACCTCAACCACAACCGCAGCCCCAACCGCAACCCCAGCCTGCACCAGTGAAGGGGCTCACCGCCGATGAACAGCGCATGGTGGAGCTTGTCAATCAGGAGCGCGCCGCTGCCGGGCTGCCGGCCCTGAAGGTCAACCTGGAGCTGGTAAAAGTGGCCCGCTTAAAAGCGCAAGACATGGTTGCCAACAATTATTTCAGCCACACTTCCCCCACGTACGGAAGCCCGTTTGCGATGATGAAGCAGTTTGGCGTAACTTACCGCACGGCCGGGGAAAATCTGGCCGGGGCCCCGAACGTGGAAATGGCGCATAAGAACTTAATGAATTCGCCGGGACACCGGGCGAACATTTTAAACGCCTCCTTCACCCAGGCAGGCATCGGCGTGGCGGAAGGGAGCCCGTACGGGAAAATCTTTGTTCAGATGTTTATTGGATAAGGCACTAAGAAGTGGTTGGTCGTTTGTGGTTGGTGGTTAGGGAAATTTTTTCCCAACGGCCAACCGCTAACGGTCAACCACTCTTTGTGCCTTTGTGCCTTAGCTGCAAAGGAATGCGGAAACTGTCGGCCTTCCTGAGGGGGGGCTTTTTTTATTTGCAGATCAAATTACCGCACATTTATCCCCGTCACTCATATATATATTATTAGATTATTTTTGAAAGGGGGAAGTGTGCAAATGGCAACCAGTGCGGTCACCACGGAAAGGTTGCGGGTTCATCAAGTAATCAACGAAAACACGCAGCAGACCGTGGTTCGGGGCAAAGTTACCGTACCAGAAGCCAAGCCGGACGTGGATAAAATTCTCTCTACAGATAAAGCGGCCAAAATCAAGAAACTGGAAATCGTTCCGGATAAAGTAATCGTCGAAGGAACCCTGACCCTGCAGATCGTCTACGTTGCCTTTGATCCTGCCCAGGCGGTGCACCACATGCACGTGCAGCTGCCGTTTACCACCTTTGTGGACGTTCCGGGCGCGCAGCCGGGGATGGAAGTGCAGGGGAAGGTTACCGTAGAGGATATAAATATTATCCGCAGCCGCGAGGACGCCCGGCAGTTTGACGTGGCCGCCGTTTTGTCCGTTTTTGTGAAGGTAACGCAGATCCAGGAAGTTGACGTTTTAACTCAGTGTCCGGCAGGGGCTACCTGCAAAACAGAAATGATTAAAGTTGCCCATGTGGTGGCCAGTAAAACGAAGCAGGTGATTGTCAGCCACGATTTTCACGTTCCCGAAGAGAAGCCGGCGGTGGATAAGATCCTGGAAGTAATGGTTTCGGCGGAAATCACCAATAAGCGCGTTTTGAAAAACAAGGTGATTGTCGACGGCCAGGTTACCCTGGAAATTTTGTATGTCGCCCTGGAACCGGACCAGCCCGTGCACCAGTTGCACCGGACCTTTTCGTTCAGCGATTTCATCGAGGTGCCCGGGGCCGAACCGGAGATGGATGTGCGGGTCGACGTCCGGGTGGAAAGCGCCGACGTGGAGCAGATCCGGCCGGATCGCCTGCGGGCGGACGTGGTGCTCATGCTCACCGCCAATGTTTTCGAGACGAAACAGGTTAACGTGGTGACGGAGGTAGCGGACGCCCACGCCATGATGGTGATGCTCAAGATCGATCACGTCATCGGCGAGGATACCACCCAGGTCGTCTTGCGGGATACCTTTGAAACCCCCGAACCAAAACCGGAAGTAGATAAGATTTTGAATATCACAGTAGAAAAAGTGGAGATCACCGAAACCAGGATCTTGAAAAACAAGGTTATCATCCGGGGCGACGTGATCGTTCAGGTAGTATACGTGGCAGCCCTGGAGGACCAGCCCGTGCACGCCCTCCACCGGAAGATTCCCTTCCGGACCTTTGTCGAAATTCCGGGCGCTGAAGAAGGGATGGAGGTGGACGTCCGGGCGACGGTGGAATTTATTACCGCCGATAAAGAAGGATGCAATATCACCCTCGAGCTGGTCCTGAAGGTTACCGCCCGGGTTTTTGAGACTCTGCAAAAAGAGGTCGCCGTGGAAGTGACCGTTCCGACGCCGGCGCCCACGCCGCCGGTGTGTGCGCCGGGGGAAGTGATCCGCTATCCGGTTCAGCCCGGGGACACCTTCTTTAAACTGGCCCAACGGTACGGAACTACGGTGGAAGCCATTATGCAGGCCAATCCCGGGGTGAGCCCGGAGAACTTGCAGGTGGGGCAGGTCATTAACATCCCCTGTCCGCCCGCCAAAGGTTAAAGATGTTGAAAAATCAATCAGTTAAAGGAGGTTTTCGTTTTATGCCCATTCAATACGAGTACATGGAACCGGAAATGGTCTTGTGCATGAAACTGAAAGTACCCGTAGTACTGGCCGAAGAAGAGGCGCAGGTGGTGGTGGACACCACTACACATTTGCCGGAGCTGGCGAAGAAGGTAGACCACATCGACGGGAAAGTGCAGGATCTGGAGGCGGAACCGGTCTTCATCCACGAACATATCGGGCGCTGGCAGGTGGTTATTCCGAAAGAGTGGAACCATCACTTCAAGCACATCACCGGTGCGGTTTCGGTAGTGAAAAAAGTGCTGGTCCAGGGTGTGCTGCACAAACAAATTTACTATGTCAATAAGGAAGATGATGTTAAACATTTCCAGGAAGAGGTTCCTTTTTCCAAAGTCGTCGAGCTTAAAACGCCCCAGCCGGTGCTCGACGAGGACAATGTGGTTGTCCAGTTCCCGAAACCGAAGTTCGACATCACCTGGGAGCTGATCCGGGGGAGCCGCCTGCAGCAGACGGGCGTAATCATCGTCCGGTTAAAGATTGTGGAGGAGCGCCAGATTTACGTCCAGCTTTGCCCATCGCCGGAAGTTTGCCCGCCCGGCAATTTGCTGGAAGATCCGGGCTTGGAGCAATGGGTGGGCAACGTCCCCGTCTTCTGGGGCGCCACGGCCAACGTGGGGCCGACCAGCGTCGCTCACGGCGGCGGCCAGGGCGCCGAACTGGGAATTACCAACCCGACCCAGGAAGCCGCCATCTTCCAGACAGTGCGCAACACCCAGGCCATTGCCCCGGGGCGGGTTTACAAGTTAACTTTCTGGGCGCGGGAGAACGTAACGGCGGCGCCCGTGAGCAACTTCACCCTGACCGCCGAGGTGCGCTTCTTTAACCGGACGGGGCAGCAACTGGACGGCGTCAGCCAGAGCTGGAACAGCACCGCCATCCCGGACAACAGCTACCAGCAGTTCAGTGTAAACACGCCCGCGGCGCCGGCCGGAACGGCTTCCGCCCTGGTGAGGCTGACCTTCTCGCCCGGGACCAATAACACCAACACGGTCAAAATAGACGACGTAACTTTTGAATGTACCGGCGGGTTTTAAGTAAGAGAAAATGAGGTTAAAATTTACTGTGGGGTTGGCTGTGGAAAACAGCTTTTCTTTTTAAGGAAGGAGTATTTGTTTTGTTTGGCTTGCCTAAAATTATTCAGCAGCTGCAGCAGTCCGAAGACGACCTCCGGAAAATCGTTCTCTGCGTGGAACGCGGCGGCGGGGCGGTGGGGATCGTTATGAATATCCTGCAGGAAGTGGTGGAAGTGCGCTTTGGACCGGAGGCCCGGTCTTTGCTGGCGGAGGGCCGGCTGGGGACCGTGCTTGCCGAAGCCCACAACCAGGCCCTGCGCGAAACCCGCCGCCAGCTGAAGGAAGAAATCTCCAGGCTGACCGGGATTGCAAACCTGCCCGACCTTCCGGGCATTTTTTGAGGTGGTGGGAATGGCGGAGCAAATTCCGCAGAACGGTTTGGAAAATACCCTGTTTTCCCTGCTGGAAAAAGGAGGCGGGCCGGAGATGAACCAGGCAAACCTGCTCATCCTGATGAGCCTGGTGAACCTCATGGGCATCATCAATCTCCTGGGGCAAAGGACCGGCGGCCGGGGAAACCAGGAGGAGAAACCGGCCAGGAAATAATTCCGGCCGGCCGGTTTGGTTGTCAAGAACGCCGGACGCCCGGGTTTTCCCCCTTTGGCGTCCGGCGGCGCGATAACCATTTTTTATAGCTGATCGGTTTTGGGTTTTTCTTCCCGGGCCGGTTTGGTCGTGAAACCGGGCGAAGGAGAAGTATTTTGATGATCAGGAGTGTTTGGGGAGTCCGGCGTAAAGAAAGCCTCTGCCACCGCGGTATGAAAACCTTCCATTCCGGAGCGAAGCGTCTGGACAGCGCTTTGGGTGGCTTCGATCAGCGCGGCGAGCTGCCCCAGCCTTTTCTCGCTTTCCGGGATGAGCGAAAACAAAAGAAGCACCGGGACGACAAAAGGGTGAAAGTTCTTGGGCAACGGGAAATCCCCTCCTTTCCGGTGAAGATTAATGTTTACCATATTTTATGACCGGCAGGGAAAATTTGTTACCGGTTTCCCCAGGTTGAAAAAAATTCTGACATAGCGGCGTGCCAGCCCTCCCACCCGCTTTGAAAGGTCCGCACTGTTTCCCGGGTGGTCAGCAAAAAGGACTTCAGAAAGGCAAGTTTTGCTTCCGTCCCGGGGTCTACGGAAAGCAGCAATAAAATAAAAATGAGGAATAACGTATAGGGGCTGTTGGGTTGCAATCCGATGGGCATCTTTTTTTCCTCCCCTTGCTTCTCTCTTTGTTATATTACGCTTGATGACGCCGGCGGGTTACATTCTGGACGCCGAAACTTTTGCCCGGCTAGAGAATATATTTTCTAAGAAGGGGGCTATTTAGGGGACCTGCGTTCCCTTTATAAAGAATGAAAATCGTCATTTACACGAAGAGCATTTGCCCCTAATTCCCAATTCCTAACCCCTAATTCCTATTTTCAAGGGAGTTCCCCATGAGAACGTTCGTTCTCTCCATAAAGTAATGAAAATAATTATGTAAAAGTATTTACCCCTAATTCCTAACCCCTA